>JAIOPD010000073.1 GCA_021414115.1 Planctomycetia bacterium | reverse complement strand
CGGAGGCGACAGCCGGCCGTGGGGCAACGAGCTATTTCTTCTTGGGCTGTTTGTCGTCGAGATTCGCGGTGAGATCGTCGGCCGTGACGGGCGAATGCACGCCGGCGGTCGGCACGTCGAGGCCGGCGGTCCACACCAGCGCATTGAGCATCAGCGTCCGGAAGTTGTCGTCGGCCCAGTTCTTGTGGAAGTGGGCCCCGGTGCAGCCGAAGCCGCGGCCGCCGTCGGGCCGCTCATACGCCCAGGCCAGTGCTTCGCGGGATCCCTTTCCCGCCCGCACGGTGGGGTTGTTGCTGTGGGGGCCGTCGGGCCGTTCGCGAGTCGCATCGGGCGGAACGGCCGTGAGGATCATCGTCACGCCCGTGGGCGGCTCGCGAAACCGCATGTGGTAATACCACTCATCCTGGGTCTCGAAGGGCTGCACACCACGGGCGATGGGGTGGCCCTCGGCGAGCTGCGTCTGGGCGAGCTTCCAGTGCGGATTGACCGACCAGTGGGGCTCGAAATAGCCCCCCATCCAGGTGAGGAACTCGGGGCCACCCTTCTCCTTCGGCACCTCGACGGCGTAGTGCAGGCAGGCGATCCCGACGCCCCGCTTCGCCAGGGCGTCGATCTGAGCGAGCCGGTTGCTCTGGATCACGGGGTGGCCGCCGCCGCCGTCGGCGAAGAAGAAGATCGCATCGGCGTTGTCGAACGCGGTCGGGTCGGCGGGCCAGCCGCCCGTGTACACCTCGGAGACGACCTGCGGAAACGACGCGTCGAGGCATTTCTTGAGCAGCATCGCGCCTGCACGAAACTCGTGCTCGCCAGCGGCGTGGCTGGCTCGGCCGGCCACGAGCACGAGCTTCTTGGTGCCGTCGGCCAGTTTCGTCCGTGCCAGACGGATGTCTTTAAACTCCACCTTCATGGGCGGACCGGCGTGTAACTGCAGTGCGAGCACGCCCTGCGTCGCCCGCTTGCCCGGCTGTTCGTCGATCGTCTCCGACATCAACTGGCCGTTGATGAAGTGCTGCAGGCGGGGGCCCTGGGCCACGATGCGATACTCGTTCCAGTCTCCCGTCTTGATGACCTTCTGCAGGTCTTCCGTCTTGCCGATCGGCTCACCGGCCGTCTTCGTGCCATCGGCGGCGATCGTGATCCGCTCGCCCCGTTTGGCGAGGATGCCGCGGCCTTTTTCCTCGTACATGATTCCCGAATACGTCGGCCCCGACTCGAAATCCCCCTGGTAGCCACCCACCACGAAGTTGCCGTAATCCTTGCTGCGGTATTGAACGCCGCTGTTGCCGCCCGTGAGCCGGTAGGTGAACGTCAGGTCGAAGTTGTCGACGAGTCCCTGCCGCCAGATCAGAAACGTGTTGCCTTTCGTCGGATTCTCCGCCGTGGTCTGGCCGACGATCGCGCCCTCCTCCACCCGCCAAAAATCGGGATTGCCCTCCCAGCCCTCGAGCGACGTGCCGTTGAAGATCGGCACGCCGGCCGGATCGGCGGCACGGGTCGTGGTCGCGATGAACCACGATGCGGAGCAGGCGACGACGCCGGCCAGGCAGAAGAGCCAACGCGGATGGGCCTGACGGCTGACGGGAAGGCGGGCGAAGCGGTGCACGGGAAGTCCTCGGAATCGGGGGAGCCGGCGGAACCCTCCGCCGGAGATCCGAGAGTATGCCACGAACAGGGTAGGTCCGTGCAACCGGCGGACGGTGGCCTACCGAAGGCCGGCGGCCCGCGGCAGGCTGTTGGCCGTGATCGACTCTCGGGTGAGGCCGAGCATGTCGAGGAGGGCGTCGATGCCGACGACCCGCACCCCAAACTGCTTGGCAGCCTCGACGCTCCGCCGCTGCCGCCGCGCCTCCTCGGCGAAGGCCTCCACCTCTCGTTCGCCGGCCTGCGGGGACGGCTTGCCGCCATCCACGACCAACGCCGTCGTGGTCGACACCGACTGGGCGACGCGAGCCCCGGCCCGTTCCACGATTTCGGCAAGCCGCTTGTTGTCGGCCGCGCCGCTGTCGTCGAGGTTCACGTATCCGACGATGACCACTTCCGGTGCCGCGCCGGCCGCCCAGAGGCTGGTCGCCACGCCGTCGCCTGCCAGAATGGGCGTGCGGATCGAGTCGCGGCGAATTGCGGCGCGAACCAGCGACGGTCCTTCGATCTCCGTCACTTCAACCGTGCCCTTGCGATCGCCGATCTGGGGCCGCGAGTCATCCGGCGGAAAGACGTGCAGCACCATGCCCGTGCGGATGCCACGCGTGGACGAGCACGACACGAGCACGCTCCGGGTGGTCTCATCAACCGAGAGAATCCGGCCATCGAGGCCGTCGACGCGGTCGTCCTTCGGCGTGGCCGCGAGCACCTTTTGCTGCAACTCCCGATCGGCGACCCGCAGTCCGGCGAGAATCCGGTTTTGCTCGTCGATCGCCTTGGCCCGGTCGCGGAGTTCGGCATAGATCACGCCCAGCTGGTCTTCGGCGGTGTCCCGCGACTTGAAGTCTTTCTGCCGCGCGGATGAAAGGTATTGCCCGCCGTCCGCGATCCTCGAGATCAGCATCTCGAGCCGGTTCGACTTCTGCTCGGCGGTCTGCTTCCCGTCGAGCAACTTCTTCTGCTCGGCCTCGTGGCCGGCCCACTGCGCATCGAACGCCTTCTTGGCGTCGTCCTGCTGCTGTTTGGCGGCTTGCACCTCGGCGGCGGACTTCTTCTCGATCTCCGCGGCCTGTTCGCTGGACTTGGCCGCGGCAGCCTCCGCCTCCTTCGTCTTCCCGACCGCGGCCTGAACGGACTCGTCCTTGACCCGCACCTGGCCCCGCAGCCATTCGACCAGTTTGAGGTAGGACTTGGGCTCCTCGTTGAACCCGGCGAACTCATCGGAAAGAAGCTTGTTGAAGTTGTCTTCCGTGATCTGGCCGGCCGTTCCCTCGGGCTCACCGATGACCTGGCGGAACTTCTCCAAATCCTCCGTTGCCGCTCTCAACTCGGCCTCCTTGTCGGAGGCCGCCTTCTCAGCCGCCTGCGCCCTGACCTGCTCGTCCATCCGCTGCTTGAACATGAAGTAGGTTGCGAACGTCAGGACGAACGTCAGCAGCACGAACACGATGAGCGCGATGCTCAACCGGTAGACCGTGGGGTTCGTCGCCATGCTTGATGTCCTTTTGGAAACGGGATCTCATCGACGCGGCCGCGGCTGATCGATCACCCCATGTCACTCTGTAGCGGTCGTAGGGACAGCGACTCCGGGCCCGCGGGCCAGAGTTCGGACCACGCCACCGGTCTCGCGGCCTCGGCCGCCTCCCGCCCGAGCAGGGCCACCATGGTGCTGCGGCAGAGTGTGGCAAGATCGTCGACCCGCCGCCCCGACGTGAGCGACCGCACCATCGAGGCCATGCAGGCCGCATGGCTGCCGAGCGACCCTTCCGCCAGAGGACGGGGAGATCTTCCCGACACCGCATGCGTTCGCAGGTCGGCCTCACCCCGCGTTCCGGTCACCGTTTCCACCGCCTCGGTCGTCGTGCCCTCGCGCCGCTCGATGCCGGCGTCGAGCGAGCCGCCGCCGGCAAAGACAAACCTCACGGTGGTCGCCGCCGGAGGGCCACCGGTGACGTGGGAGGGGAGCACGAGTGGCGCGTCGATGGGCAGGGCAGCAATCGGGGCCACGTCGCCGAATGCCCACAGCAGGCGATCGAGCGCATGGATGTGGTGCTCGACGAAACTGCCGCCCGACGCGGCCTGATCGGTGATCCAGTTGCGGGCGGCTGTGTCGGTAGCGGTCCGGCCGGAGAGCGGCCCACGGCGCCAGGGAAGGCCGAGCCGGGCGGTCGCCACTCCACGAACCGGCCGGCCGATACTGCCGTCGAGCACGCGGGCGATCGTCCGCTCGAGCCGCATGTCGTGCCGCGAGTGGAGTCCGGCGGCGAATGACAATCCGCGTCGTCGGGCCTCGTCGGCCAACGCGAGGATCGACCGCGTGCCGGCCGCATCGACGGCTGCGGGGGTTTCGCAGTAGACGTGACGTCCTGCCTGAATGGCTGCGGCGACGTGTGCGGGTCGGAGGTGAGGTGGTGTCGCCAGGATCACCATGTCGATGTCGGACGCGATGACGTCGAAGCCGGCCGCGGCACCGGTGAATCGACTATCGTCGGGGCAGGCGAACCGGTCGCCGAGTCGCGACGCAAGGATCTCGGCAGACACCGCCAGGTGATCGGTGAACAGGTCGCCGAGGGCCGTGACCACGACGCCGGGTTCGGCGGCGACAGCCTGGAGCGCCGCGCCCGTGCCGCGGCCGCCACAGCCGACGACGCCCACGCGAATCACGTCGCTGCCGGCCGCGAACACGCCGCCGGTTGGCAACGATGCGAGCGCGGCGGTACCCAACGAGCCGCCGAGAAACGAGCGGCGGCTGACCCGCCGGCGAGAAACACGAGACGCCATGAGATCATCTCCAGACGCGGGGAAGAACGTTCACCAAGCTCACCACACCTTCAACTTTAGCAGCGGTGATCGCCGTCTGTCTTCCGGAAGCCGTTCGGAATCTCCGCGAGCCGGGCCGGGGCTGCCCGTGCCCCCAAAGCCGTCCTTCGTTTCGGGAAGCCCCAAGCGCGAGCGCGGGGTATACGGGTTGCCTCTTGGTGGCGCCAGATTGGCTTGGTGCGGGTCGGGGCTGCCCGTGCCCCGAGAGCCGGACGTTCGCCTCGGCCCTCCAGGCCTCGGCTCACTGCATGTCCGCTGCGCTTCGGCATCCTGCCTTCGCTTGCTCCCATAGCCCGGCTCTCGGGGCACGGGCAGCCCCTTGCGCGAATGCTGGGGAGCCGGGTGGCTCCTGAGGACCACGTATGACCCGGATCACCGCTGCGACGCGAGCCGCGCCATCGCCTTCACGACTTCCTCTTCGATCTCCTCGGGCGATTGTCCGAACGACGCCTCGAATTCTCGCCGCCGATCGGCGGCGGAGTCGTCGGCGAGCGGGAGCTTGGCCGCCTGCATGTGGAGGTAGTCGACGAACTGCTTCTTCCGCGTCTCGACGAGATGCCTGGTGAGCGACCAGGCGGCGGCATAGGCGTCGAGCGGCCCCTCGGCCGCGCGGAATCGTTCGTCGGAGGCGATCAGCGTCGCGATGTCGCCCGCTCGATGGGTCGCGAGGAAGTGGTCGAGCCGGGGGCGGTTGACCTTGCCGATGCCTCGCCAGCCGCGGGTGTTGTCCAGATCGGGCGTCTCGAAGTAGGTGGCGATGCCTTCGCTGACCCAGAGAGGCACGGGAGCTAGGCGGCGGTGCATGCCGCAGTTGAAGGCCATCTGGTGGGTCGCTTCGTGCACGAGCGTGGCGACCAGGCCAGCCGCCGCAGGACTCGTGAGGATCTCGAACGCGGTGCCCGACGAGGCTTGTCCGGCGGGCCGCGGCACGCCGTCGGTGCCGGTGAGATCGAACGTGGTGACACGGTTGGTGAGCAGGTTGTAGTAGCCCACCACGCGGTCGGTCGCGGCGCCCAGATCGCGGCTCGCATAAGCCTCGTACCGTCGCCGGTCGGCGAAGATCACGACGACAAGCGGGCGGGGCGGGTCGACCACGTCGAGGCCCGCCTTGCTCCAGAAGTTGCCGAACGCCTCGTGGAGCCGCTCGAAGAGCGCCGCGCACCACTTTGCGTAATCCCGCGACGTGTCGAAACAGACGACGTAGTGCCTGGTGACGAGCACATCGAACCCGGTGGGGAGATCGGCGAGGATCCGCTGGCCCAGTTCGCGGGAGGTCTCCTCAGACGGAGCGTCAGGCAGCGGTTGCCGCGCGGCGATCGACGCTGGCTGCAACAGTTCATACCGCTCGTCCGGGAGTTCCACGAGCAGTCCGCCGTCGACCGCCTCGACGAGCACGGCGGCATCGACCGTGCGCTGGCCGGCCGCGGAGCGGATCTCGAGCCGTTCCCGGGGGGCTGAAGGCTCGCTCGCCGACGCCCCGTGGCCCAGCCAGACGGCGACCACCGCCGCGGTCACGATGCGGAAGCCGGGAAGGTGGGGCATGGGTGGGGAGATCCGGAATCGTGGCCGGTGAGGCATGCGGGAATGCGAGCAGGTTTCGGCCGGCGGTGAAAGGCCAGCCGTCCGGGTTGACCTTCCCGTCGCCCAAGGGCACCGCTAGTCTCCCACGCCCCCTGGAGGCCGGTCGAGATGAAACTCTGGAACGTGGGCCGCCGTGCCGGCGGCTCGGTCGTGATCGCCGTGGTCGCCTGCTGCCTGCTGCTGTCGGGCTGCAAGACCTGGAAGTCGCTCACGACCAGCGAGAAGACCCTCGAGGAAGAGCGGAAATACGGGGCCACCGCGGACCAACGGATCGAGTCGCTCGCCGCCGGTGCCGCCAAGGCGAAGGCCGGCACGCACGCCGAGCAGGTCGAATTCACGAGCGCTCAGGGCAAGAACATGCTCGACGAGCATGATCCCCGCGTGCGGTGCGTGATCCTCGAGACGGTCGCGAAGTTCGACACGCCGTCGGCCGTCGCGATCTGCAAGGGAGCCCTCGAGGATCCGGACGCCCGCGTGCGTATGGCCGCCTGCACCGCGTGGCGGAATCGCGGCGGGCCCGAGGCGGTCGAACTGCTGGCCACCCGCTATCGCACCGACCAGGAAATCGACGTCCGACTCCGGGCCCTGAGGGAACTCGGTCAACTCGGGGACGAGCAGGCGATCCCCGTTCTTGCCAAGGCGCTCGAGGATTCCGACCCGGCCGTGCAATACCGGGCAGTCGCGGCGCTCAAGAAGG
The DNA here is from genome assembly GCA_021414115.1 of Planctomycetia bacterium. Lineage (GTDB taxonomy): Bacteria > Planctomycetota > Planctomycetia > Pirellulales > UBA1268 > QWPN01. Next base: position 13,465 of record JAIOPD010000073.1, on the reverse strand, counting down.
TGAGCGGCCGCGATCTTGGCGACGACGTCAACAAATGGCGGGAGTGGGCGGCGGATCCGGCCGGATCGTCGGCCGAGTGGTCGATTGCCGAGGAGTTCCGCAAGTTATTTTGACGAGCGGATCAGGGTAGAGGACGTATCCCCCGCGCTTCCGCGTGGGGCTTCGCGGCTGCTTGGCAAGCGGGGGCGGCTGCATGGTGGAGGCAATCTGGCCTGACCATCTGGCCTGTGTCGGCGGCGACAACGTTTCGTGCCGTCGGCAGGTCGATACCCCCAGCACACGACGTGTAAACCAGCCTCCGATCGCAGCACCTGATGTCCAACCAAGACGCCACCACTTTGGCGCCGACCCCGTCGGCGTGTGCCCCTTGTACCTGGCGTCGGCACCTCGACCGGATGCGGCCGATCGTGGTCGCAGCCTGGTGCCTCGCGACGACGATCGGCTGGCAGGCCTCGGCGGCGCCGCCGGCACGCAGCCGCGTCGGTTTTTTCGAAGGGCTGATCAAAAAGCCCGAGCCCACGCCCCCTTTCATCGCGTTGCCGCAGCCGCCCTCGCAGGATGAGGTCGATCGTCTGGTCGCCGAACGACGTGCCGCTCGGCCGGCCAAGTCGGCAGCGAAGTCGACCGTCCAAAGCCAGGCCAAACAGGGCTCGCCGGCGAAGAAGCCGACCGTGGCCGACGCGGTCGCCTTCGGGAAATCGCTGCAGAGTGCCGCCGGCAAGGTCGTCGATGACGCCGCCAATCCGGACTACAAGCCGAAGCCACGGTCCGCGGTTCAGCCCCCGCAGACCGCCGTGGTCTCCCCGCCCCCCTCCGCCCGTCGCCAGACACTCCCGCTCGTCGTGACGAGGCTTCAGGCGACCGGCGCTCCGCCGCCCAACACGCGTCGGTTCCAGAATCTCCGCAGCCGGATCGCGCAGACGCTCGGCGTCTATCAGCGGCGGCCGCTCAACACGGCACAGCACACGCCCTGGGAAGTCATGCACGGCTTTATCGCGTTTGGCATCCCCACGCAGATCCGCGTCGGTGGTCCGGCTGGCGATCTCGTCAGTGCGATCGGCTGGTCGAACATGGGAGGCCGATGCCGCGGGCAGGTGATGCTCGCCGCCGCGGACGACCGCATCGTCGCCCTCAAGGGCATCGGTGTGCAGGGGCACTCCGCCCAGTATCTCGCGATCCTCGCGCAGTGCCGCGTCGCCGCCAACTCGCCGCTCACCGTGCAAGGAAAGGCGTTCACCGTCGCCGACCTGATCGAGGAGGAGAAGCTCTCCTGCAAGTCCAAGACGGAGCTTACGTTCGCCCTCATCGCCCTGGCGCACTACCTCCCGACCGACACGACCTGGAAGAGCCGTGACGGCGAGAGTTGGTCGCTGCCGCGGCTCGTCGAGGAGGAGATCGTGCAGCCGATCCGCGGTGCGCCGTGTGGCGGCACGCACCGTCTCTTCGGTCTCGCCTACGGCTGCCAGCGGCGGCTGCGGGCCACCGGGCAGCTCGACGGCCCCTACCTGCGGGCCGACAAGTATGTCCGCGACTACCAAAACTTCGCCCTCTCGAAGCTCCAGAACCGCGACGGCTCCTTCAGCACGGAGTGGTTCAAGTATCACGCCGACCGCGAGGATGACATCGACCGCAAGATCCAGACGACGGGCCACATCCTCGAGTGGCTCGTCTCCTCGCTCGATCAGGAGCGACTCTACGAGCCGCGGGTCGTCGCGGCGGCGGAGTATCTCTGCGGCGCGCTGGCAAGTGCGCCCTCCAGAGAGTGGAAGATCGGCCCGCTCGGTCACGCCCTCCACGCCCTCAACATCTATCAGGAGCGGGCCTGGGGCGTGGTGCTCCCGGGTGGCATCGCCGCCTATAACGGATCGATGAAGGCCTCCGCGCAGCCCGCCATGATCGCAGAACAGCCGGAGGCGGGCGGCGGCGGTGGCACGTCGACTCGTCGATAGGCCCCTCGTCCTTGAACCGCGCTCCCCTGCCGCGTAGGCTTCGGCGGCGGGGCCTTTCGCGCGTAGCCACCGGCGATCCGGCAGCCCATCCGTCCCGCGCCGCGCCTTCACGGCATGCCAGGAGCGGGTTCATGACCGCGGCCGACGTCACTCCCCAACTCGAGCGTCTTCTCGACGCCGCCGTACGGCTCTTCGAGTCGACGTCGGCGGAGGCGATCTTGCTGCTCGTCGACGAGCGGCTCGACTGGGCACGGGTGCGGCAGCTTGCGAACTCCGGACCGGTGCTCGTGGCAGCCGACGACGAAGCCCATCTCGCCAACGCCTCCGACCACGGGCTCAAGCAGGTCACGCTCGACGTGTCGGGCCTGCCGGTTCACGAGCGTTTGGCGCAGGCGCTGCTCGAGTGCGTGGCCGCGGAGATCATCGGGACCGACGCTCAGGTGGTGGCCGTCTACAGCGGCTTCGAGGCCGGCACGGTCGATTCCGTCAGCCTGCTCCGTCTCGAGGAGCATCTCGGCCAGCTCACGAGCCGCGACCTGCGGAACCTCGAGACGAAGGTGCCGCTGGAGACGCTCAAGCTCGTCGTCGACCTGGCCGTCGAGATCGGCCGCGAAGGCCGCGAAGGTAAGCCTGTCGGCACGCTGTTCGTCGTCGGCGACACGCGGAAGGTGATCCAGTCGAGCCACTCCGCCGGCTTCGATCCGGTCCGCGGCTACGGCCGCTCGGAGCGTCGGCTGACCGACCCGCGCGTCCGCGAAGGCATCAAGGAGATTGCCCAACTCGACGGCGCCTTCGTGATTGGCTCCGATGCCACCGTCGAAGCCGCGGCTCGCTACATCGACGCGTCCGCCGAGAACGTCTCCGTTTCGAAGGGCCTCGGTGCCCGCCATTGGGCCGCGGCAGCCGTCACCCGCCGCACGAAGAGCGTGGCCGTGGCGGTCAGCGAGACAAGCGGCACCGTCCGGATCTTCCAGAACGGCGAGGTCATGCTCCGCATCGAGCCCTTCCGCCGGGCGATGAAGTGGAAGGATTTCGAGTACGAGCCCCCGAGCGGCGACTGACCTCGTCGGGAAGCCCCAAGGGCGAGGTCGTGGGCAGCCGGTATGCTGGCCCCGACATGATGAGCGACGCACCGGCTCCCGAGACGAAGCCCGACCTGCACGGCAAGACCGTGTGGGCACTCGATACGTTGTCGCGGGTCTATCAACTCTTCCACGCGCTGCCGGAGATGACGGCGCCCGATGGCACACCGGTGTCGGTGGTGTTTGGGCTGACCCGCGACCTGCTCGACATCGTCGAGAAGAAGAAACCCGACTATCTCTTCTGCGCGATGGACCCGCCGGGGCCCACCTTCCGCCACGAGATGTTCGAGGCCTACAAGGCCAACCGGGCCGAGATGCCGGCCGACCTGGTGCCGCAGATTCCGCTCGTGCGCCGGCTCTTCGAGGTGTTCGGCATCCCGTGCCTCGAGGTGCCGGGCTACGAAGCCGATGACGTGCTGGCCACGCTCGCGACGCAGACGGTCGCTGGCGGCGGCGACTGCACGATCGCCACATCCGACAAGGATGCACGGCAACTGCTCGGGCCGCACGTGCGGCTCCTCAACCTCCGCACCAACCAGCCACTCGGCGTTGACGAGCTCATGGCGGAATGGGGCATTGGGCCAGGTCAGGTCGTCGACTTTCTGTCGCTCGTGGGCGACAGCGTCGATAACGTGCCGGGCGTGCCGGGGATCGGCCCGAAGATCGCGGCGGAACTGCTGCAGAAACATGGCACGCTCGACACGCTCCTGGCCAACATCGACGCCGTGTCGGGGGCCAAGCGGAAGGAAAATCTCGCCGCTCACGGCGATACCGCGCGGACGGGCCGCCGCCTGATCATGCTCGAGCGGGCGGTGCCACTGACGATCCCCTGGGCGTCGGGGGCGCTGCATGCGCCCGATTCCGCGGCGCTCGCCGACCTGCTGCGGACGTTCGGGTTCAGAAGCCTCCTCGATCGCGTGGTGCGAGGAGGCGGTGGCCATGCCGCGGCCGCCGAGCCGTCCGCTCAGGTCGCCGTGGCGAAGGCTCCGGTGGTGCGAACGCTCTTCGACATGGAGGCCGCCGAGCCAGAGGCCGCCGTCCGGCCGGCGCCGCGGCCGATCGTGGTGGAGGAGCCGCGCAGCCCGCAGGAAATCGCCGCCGTCGTCGCCAGACTCCGGGCGGCGGGGCCGCTCACGCTCTGCGTCGTGCGGCCGACGGGCGGCACGATTCTCGCGCGGCCCGTGGGAGCGGCGGTCGCTGCCGGCGACGCATGCGGCTGGTTTGCCGCCGAGACCCTCGCCTCAAACGCTGACGTCCGTGAGTTGCTTGCCGACGCCAGTCTGCCCAAGCGGGGGCACGATCTCAAGCGACAGGACGTGGCCCTGCGCTCGCTCGGCATCCGGCTGGCCGGCGCTTCGTTCGACACGCTGCTCGCCGCCTATCTGCTGGAGGCGGGCGAGCGGAATCTCGGCCTCACCGAGACGGCGATCCGCCACGGCGTGGCGGTCGCCGATCCCACCGCTGCGGCCGAGGTCGATCATCCGCTCGAGCCGCGGCAGGCGGCCGCGCACTGCCGCCTCGTGCAGGAACTCGCCGTGCGGCTGCCGCCGCTCCTCGAGAACCAGGGGCTCGCCCAGTTGTTCGCGACGGTCGAGATGCCGCTGGCGGCGGTGCTCGCCGGCATGGAGGTGCGCGGCGTCCGGATCGATTCGGCGGCGCTCGCGGCTCTGTCGGCGGCCTATGCGATCCGACTCGAGGAACTCGAGCGCGAGATCCACGCGCTCGCCGGCCACTCCTTTGCGATCGCGTCGCCGCTACAACTGCGTGTGGTGCTGTTCGACGAGCTCGGCCTGCCGGTGGTGAAGCGGGGCAAGACGGGGCCGAGCACCGACGCGGAGGTGCTCGAGCAACTCGCCCCGCTCCATCCGCTGCCGGCGAAACTGCTGGAACATCGGAAGTATGCCAAGCTCAAGAGCACCTATGTCGACGCCCTGCCGGCACTCGTCGATCCTTCGACAGGCCGCATCCACACGTCGTTCAATCAGACGGTGACCGCCACGGGCCGGCTGAGCTCCAGCGACCCGAACCTGCAGAACATCCCGACACGCACCGCCGAAGGGCAGCAGATCAGGGCCGCATTCCTGCCCGGCGACGCCGGCTGGCGATTCGTGGCCGCCGATTATTCCCAGATCGAACTGCGAGTCTTGGCGCATCTTTCCGGGGATGCCGCGATGAAGGCGGCGTTTGCCGCCGGCGAAGACATCCACACCCGGACGGCGGCGGGCGTGCACGGGATCGACGCGGCCAGCGTCACCTCCGCGATGCGAAGGGTCGCGAAGGCGGTGAACTTCGGGATCCTCTATGGTCAGTCGGCCTTTGGGCTCGCGCGGGCGCTGGGCATCCCGCAGGCCGACGCGGCGGAGTTCATCGCCGGCTACTTCAGGGTCTTCGAGGGGGCCGCGGCCTTCATGGACGACGTGCTCGATCGCTGTCGTCGAGACGGTTCGGTGACCACCATGCTCGGCAGACGGCGGCGAATCGCGGGTGTCCGCGACCGCACCAAACGCAGGAATGCCGCCGGCGTGATGGCGCTCACGCTGCCCGAACGGGAGGCGGTGAATACGGTGGTCCAGGGGTCGGCGGCCGACCTGATCAAACTGGCGATGCTCCGGGTCGATGGCCGGCTCCGCCGGGAAGGCCGCCGGTCCGCGCTCGTCCTTCAGATCCACGACGAGCTCCTGCTCGAGGCTCCGGCCGACGAGGTGGCTGACATCGAGCGGCTGGTCGTCGAGGAGATGCAATCCGCGATGACGCTCTCGGTCCCGATCGAGGTCTCGGTGCAGGCGGGTGGCACGTGGGCGGAGTGCGAGTGACCATGGTCGTCATCGGGCTGGTGGGCAGGATCGGCGCGGGAAAATCGACCGTCGCGCGGATGTTCGCCGATCGAGGCGCCACCGTCATCGACGCCGACCGGCTGGCCCACGAGGTGCTCGACGATCCCGCGGTCGTCCGCGAGGTCGTGGATCGATTCGGTGCCGGCGTGCTCGACGCCGACGGACGTCTTCGGAGGGGGGAACTTGCCGGGCTCGTCTTCGGCCCAGGCGAGACGGGCGAGAACGGCCTGCGGGCGCTCGAAGGCATCGTGCATCCGCGGGTGAGGCGGCGGGTCGAGAACTGGCTCGCTGAAATCCGTGAGCGGGAAGTCGCGGGGAACCGGGGGGAGTTGGTCGTTCTGGACGTGCCCCTGCTCATGCAGGCGGGCTGGGACGGCCTCTGCGACCGGCTCGTCATCGTGGATTGTGAGGACTCCGTGAGGCGGCAGCGGCTGGCCTCGCGGGGTTGGTCCGAGGCGCAGGCGACCGCCCGGGACCGTGCCTGGGAGCGGGGTTACGTGCGGCCCGAGGCCGCGGCAAAAATCAACTCCGTGGATGCTTCCGGGGATCCTGCCTATACTCGGGCTCAAGTCGATCGGATCTGTGACGAGTGGCTGGGCGACTGACCCGCATCTCTCGTGGCATTCCGGTCGATTCCCGCCTGGGGTTCCTCACGCTGTCGGTCGATGAACCGTGCCACGTGGCTCACGTGGTGCGGCCGCATGCGACTGCCGCTTGTCTCGTCGTTTCCTTCGTCCCCGCCCGCTTCACTCATCTTCCGCTCAGTTCGATCCGGCCGTTCCCTCCTCGTTCGCGGCCCCGCGTCGCCGCGGCCCTCCCGGTGCACTATGACGAATCCCGCCCCCGAATCCCCGCTTGATAAGGGCGGGAACGAACCACTCTCGCTCGCCGAGGAGATCGCTGCCGAGGTCAAGGAAGGCCTCGATGTGACGGGCCACTATGAGTCGCTGAAGAAGGGCGACACCTTCATCACGAGCCTCCAAAACCTGTCGATGCAGGAACTGGTCGAGCTGGCCCGCACGGAAAACCTGGGCGACGTCACCGGGGCCAAAAAGCAGGATCTCGTGTTCCGGATTCTGAAGGAGCGGATCAAGCTCAACGGGCTGATGTTCGGAGAGGGCACGCTCGAGATCCTGCCCGACGGCTTCGGATTCCTGCGAAACGCCGACGCCCACTACCTGTCGTGTCCCGACGACATCTACGTCTCGCCGAGCCAGATTCGCCGCTTCGGCCTCCGCAACGGCATGAGCGTGGCCGGGCAGATTCGCCCGCCCAAGGAGAGCGAACGCTACTTCGCCCTGCTCCGGGTGGAGGCCATCAACGGCGAGGATCCCGCGAAGCTGACCACCCGGGTGTTCTTCGACGAACTCACTCCGCTGCATCCCGACGAGCGGATCGTGATGGAGACGACGACCGAAGAGATCGCCACGCGGGTCGTGGACCTGATCGTGCCGATCGGCTTCGGCCAGCGCGGCCTGATCGTCAGCCCGCCGCGTGCGGGCAAGACGATCCTCCTGCAGAAAATGGCCAAGGCCGTGCTCGTCAACTATCCCGAGGCCTACGTCTTTATGCTCCTCATCGACGAGCGGCCCGAGGAAGTCACCGACATGGAGCGGCAGGTGAAGGGGCCGTCGTGCGAGGTGATCAGTTCGACCTTCGACGAAAACTCGAGCCGTCACATCCAGGTGGCCGACATGGTGATCGAAAAGGCGAAGCGACTCGTCGAATACGGCCGCGACGTCGTGATTTTTCTTGATTCAATCACGCGGCTCGCGCGGGCGTGGAACTCGGAGGTGCCCAACTCGGGCAAGATTCTCTCCGGCGGCGTCGATTCCGGGGCCCTGCAGCGGCCCAAACGGTTCTTCGGCAGCGCCCGCAAGGTGGAGCAGGGGGGGTCGCTCACGATCATCGCCACGGCCCTCGTCGATACCGGCAGCCGGATGGACGACGTGATCTTCGAGGAGTTCAAGGGCACGGGCAACCTCGAGATCGTGCTCGACCGCCGGCTCGTCGACAAGCGAATCTATCCCGCCATCGATATCAACCGCTCCGGCACCCGCCGCGAGGAGATGCTGATGGAGCCCGATGAATATCGCCGCGTCTGCGTGCTCAGGCGCGTGCTCGGAGAGATGAATCCGGCCGATGCGATGGAGTTGCTCGTCAACCGGCTTTCGAAGACGAAGTCGAACATCGACTTTCTCATGAGCCTCAAATCGTGACGTGCGTGACGCTGCTCCCATGACCGACCCGAACACGCCACGAACCTTCACCGGATCGCCTGATCATCCTCTCGGGGGCGTGAGGATCGGCATCGTCGTCGCGCGGTGGAACGAGTCGATCACCCGCCGGCTCCTCGCCGGCGCCGTCCACAGGCTCGACGCCGCTGGCCTGCCGCCCCGAGCGATCGACGTCGCCTGGGTGCCGGGCTCGTTCGAACTGTCCTTCGCGGCAGACCGGCTCGCGGCCACCGGACGCTACGCGGCGATCGTCTGCCTCGGCGCGATCATCAAGGGCGAGACGTCGCACGACCATCACATCGCGACCGCGGCCGCAGCGGGGATCGAGACCGTCGGCCGCGAACGCGGCCTGCCGGTCATCTTTGGCGTCCTCACCTGCGACACGCTGGCCCAGGCGATGGTGCGGGCGGGGGGCGACGCGGCCGACGGCTACGTCGGCAACAAGGGGGCGGAGTGTGCCGCGGCTGCCGTGGAGATGGTGTCGCTCGTCGCGGCCATCGCCGCGGAGGAGGAACGCCGATGAGCCGCCGCAGCCGGGCACGGGAAGTCGCGCTCCAGTCGCTTTATCAGGCGGAAGTCAACGCCGCCCTCGATACCCGCCACCGCGATCGGTTTCACAAGGGCCGGCTGCGGTCGGCTCCGCTGATCGCCTTCGCCGACGCGCTCGTCGATGGTGTTCGCGAACGACAGGCCGATCTCGACGCCCTGATCGACGCCCGGAGCGAGAACTGGCGGGTGTCGCGGATGGCGGCCACCGACCGGGCGGTGCTGCGGATCGCCACCTTCGAACTGCACCACACCGACACGCCTGGGGCGGTCGTGGTGGACGAGGCGATCGAACTGGCCAGGCGGTATGGCGGCGAGGCCTCCCCGAAGTTCGTGGCCGGCATCCTCGGCGGCATCCTCGCCGACCGGGACGGCCGCCCGCGGCCGGCCGCCGGCTGACGAGGCACGACCGGAGACGCACCCATGGCACTGTTCCGTTTTGGTCGCAAGGAAGAGCCGCAGGCCCCTGCCGCGCCGGCGTCCGCGGCGGCCGGCGTCGAGCCCACCGTAGACGCTCCCGCGCCACGGGGTTTCCTCGACCGGCTCAAGGCCGGTCTCGCGAAGACCGCCCGGGTGCTCAACACCGACGTCCGCGACCTCTTCAAGCGCGAAGGGCGGCTGGTGGACGAGGAGTTTCTCGAGGAGCTCCGCGCGGCCCTCGTGAAGACCGACATGGGCCCGGCGGCGGCGGAGGCGATCGTCTGCGACGTGCGGGAGCGGCTCCGTGCCCGCGTGGTCGATCCCGAGATCGTCCTCGATTCAATCCGCAGCCAGCTGCTCGCGCGGCTCGCGCCCGCGACGGCAGCGATCGCCACGGCGACCTCCGGCCCCACCGTGATCCTCGTGACCGGCGTCAATGGATCGGGCAAGACGACATCGATCGCCAAACTCGCCCGGTTGTTCACACGCGACGGCAAGCGGGTCGTGCTCGGGGCGGGCGACACGTTCCGGGCTGCCGCCGTCGAGCAACTCGGCATGTGGGCCGAGCGACTGGGGGTGGAGTTGATCCGGGGCGAGGCCGGCTGCGATCCCGCGAGCGTCGCCCATCGGGCCGTGGCCAAGGCGGTCGAAGAGGGGTTCGATGTCTGCATCATCGACACGGCCGGTCGGCTGCAGACCCAGGCCAACCTGATGCAGGAGCTCGGCAAGATCCGCCGCGTGATCGCCAAGCAGATCCCCGAAGCCCCTCACGAGACGCTGCTCGTCATCGACGCCACCGCCGGGCAGAACGCGCTCTCGCAGGCGAAGGGCTTCAAGGAGGCGGCGGGCTGCACGGGGATCGTGCTGTCGAAGCTCGATGGCTCCGCCCGCGGGGGCGTGATCGTGCCGGTGGCCGAACAGTTCGGCCTGCCGGTGAAGTTCGTGGGGGTGGGCGAATCGGCCGACGACCTCGAAGCGTTCGAGCCGGAGGCCTTTCTCTCGGCCCTGCTCGAAGGTGCCTTTTCCGCGGCTGGATGAGCGGCAAGTCTGCCCAGGCGGAACAGTTTCTCGCCGCCGGCTGACGGTCGCGAAAGATATGCCGGCCGCAGCAAAACGTAGTCGGTCTCGCCGCCGGTCAGGCCGATGGACTCGTTGGTTGGGGGGATTGGCCGGCGCATGGTTGGCGGATCGCGCGCTCGTTTTCCTCCCTCGCTTTGGAACGCCGACCGGAACGCAGTGGATGCGGTCTGGTATTCACACCAACGATTGGGAGCACCTAAGTCATGCGATTCGCCAAGTTTACGCTGCCCATGTGGGTGGCGGGCGGCCTGCTGGCCGTCTCGTCAGCTTCTGCAGACGATGCGACGCTGCCGTCACGCATCGATCCGAACCTCTACAACCAGCTCGCCCAAGCCGAAACACCGGCCGTGCGCGATCCGGTGATGGCCGACGTGCCGCAGGAGGACGCGTATCAGCTGCGCGGCCTTCCGCCGCAGGAAGCGGCCCAGGAAGCCTCCGAGGAGGAGGGGCCGAACCGGTATCTGGAGCTCGAGGCCCTGAAGAGCCGCGGGATCAACACCTACGGCTGGTTTGACGTGGGGATCGGTGCCAATAACTGGGGCAGCCCGTTCAACGGCCCGATCACGTTCAACGACCGCAACTGGCAGGGCCAGATGAACCAGCTCTACCTCGTCAACGAGAAGCTGCTGGACACCGAGAGCGGGCCCGATTGGGGCGGTCGCGTCGACCTCCTTTACGGCACCGACTACATCTTCACCACGGCTCGCGGTCTCGACGGCAATCTGCTCGGCCAGCCGAACGCGGCTTTGGCGGGCGGTGCGCCGTCGTGGGCGTCGAGCAAGGACTACGGCCTCGCGATGCCGCAGCTCTACGGGGAGCTCGGTGCCGGGAACCACGCCGTGAAGTTCGGACACTTCTATACGATCATCGGGTATGAAGTGGTGCCGGCCATCGGCAACTTCTTCTACACGCACGCCTATCAACTACTTCGGGATCAACAACCCGTCGTACCCGGGTGCGAACAGCAACGCGGCCTTCCTCGGCGGCGTGACGTTCAAGAACTCGGATGCGAGTCAGTCGTTGACCACGACGGTGTCGAGCGGCAACGAGATCGGGTCGTACGCCCCGGTCACGGGTCTGGGCAACATCGGCAACCGGTCGATCGTCAGCACGGTGTATGTCAACGAGCTGAGCGACAAGTTGACTTACGTGTTCCAGAACGACAACGGCTGGCAGTTCAATGCCAACCCGGAGACGCAGACCATCGGCCAGGCCGCGGGGCTGGCGCAGTGGTATGGCGTCAACCAGTACATGTTCTACAACATCAGCGACACGCTGGTGGGGGGCATGCGGCTGGAATGGTTCCGCGACAACAACGGCACTCGCGTGATCAATCCGATCCGCAACGTGATCTCCGGCGGACCCTATGGCAGCGGCTACGCGGGCAACTTCTGGCAGGCCACGTGGGGTCTCAACTGGAAGCCCAACAACAACTGGATCATTCGTCCCGAGCTGCGGTACGACTGGTACTCGCCTGACGATCCCAACGGGAATCTGCCCTTCGGCAAGATTTCCAACGGCTCGGGCGACCAGTACGGCCAGTTCTACGGTGGCTGCGACGCGATCTGGCAGTTTTAACCTCACGGCCGTCGGCCAGACGGCACCGAGCTGAGCGGTATTCAAGCGAGGCCCACCGGAAACGGTGGGCCTCGCCCTTTTTGCATGATGCCGGGGCGTATTCCCCGCGCTCGCGGCGTGGCGTCAGGTGCCAGGGAAGCCCGGAGCGCGAGCGACGGGTATACGGGTAACGCTCCGTGGCGGCACCGCGAAGCTGATTGGGGTGGAACGCGTCTTCCCCGCGCTCGCGCTTGGGGCTTCCCGACGGCTGGGGCGAGAGAAGTCCTGGAACGCTGCCTCGCTGTTTTTTGTGGCCCTCGAGCAGGTGGCTGGCGCGACGTAAGTCGAGCGATGAGGCCGCGCGCAGTGAAGGCAGGCAAGGTGCGTAATCTGCACAAGGCTCAGAGTTTTACAGGTTTGGCCCTGGCCGCTAGCCTTTTTCACATGTTTCACCCACGAACCCTCGCGGGCCGGATCATGTCCGCCCGATGAAATGGGTATGGGAAGGCAGGGAGGCAAACTAACGATGAGCTTGAGCAACGCCACGGGAAGATTGCCGGTCCTGACCATCTTCACGGGGAGCGACTGGTGCCCCCACTGCGTGACGATGGAGCGAAAGGTCCTGGAAACCCCGCAGTTTCTCGCCTGGGCCCAAGATCGGGTCGTTCTCTTGATGATCGACCTGCCCCAGCAGGGTATTTCCCAGGACGAGCGAAATGCCCGGTCGCGGGTGTGCATCAAATACGGCGTTCGGACGTTCCCCAACACCGTTCTCATCGCCCCGGACGGGGCCAGGATCACGGGGCAGTCGGGGTATCACGGCCAGTCTCCCGAGGCTTGGCTGGCGGCCTTCGACAAGCACGTGCCCGCCCCGATCTTGGCTGAAAAGCCCAGTCAGGACACCGAGGACGGCAAGATTCTCTCGTCGCTCGACGAAGCCGTGGAAACGGCCCGTGACTCCCGGCGTCCGATGCTCCTGCTGGTCTCGCGTCCCAGCGATTCCGCGGCCAAAACCCGGGTGGCGACCCTGATCCAGGATCCCGAGTTCGAGTCGCTCGCCCGCGACAACTTCGTGGTGGCCCAGGTTCCCCCTGAGGACGATGCCGCGGCTACGCCCTCCGGCGTGACCGAGAACCTGCTGGGGGGCACTCAGCTCGCTGCCGAAGGGGTGGAAGTCATCGTCACCGAGGACGGAGCGACGCCCATTCACACCGAGTCGGGGTCGCAGCCCGCCACCCGGATCGTCAGCGGTCTGAGGCGGTTTCTGGCCAACCGCCAGGCCTCCCGGGACGTCGACGCCCGCCGGTAGCCGCGAGAGCGCATTCGACTTCGGTGGATCTCTTGAGGGGTCCAGAGTGGTGAGTCGGGGCTGCCCGTGCCCCGAGAGCCGGACGTTCGCTCCGTCCATCCTGGGCTTCGCTCTCTGCACGCTGGCTGCGCTTCGGCATCCTGCCTACGCTGGCCGCCGAGCCCGGCTCTCGGGGCACGGGCAGCCTCTCGCGGGTTGTCGATGGTGTCCGTTGCTGGGGAAGCCCGGAGCGCGAGCGACGGGGGTCGAGGCGGCGACCCTCGAAGGAACCGCAGCGCTGGTTGAGGTGGAGGGCGTCTACCCCGCGCTGGCGCTTGGGGCGTGCGTCGTGAATGGTGTGTTTTATCCCGCGGGTGCAAGACCCGCACCTGGAGATGGTTGTCCACCAGGAAGCAGTCGGAGTCGACAGGGAGGTGACGAACTGGCGAGAGCCTCTGACGTCAAAGGACCG
>JAIOPD010000072.1 GCA_021414115.1 Planctomycetia bacterium | reverse complement strand
CGCCGGCACACTGCAGATCGGCAGCGGGACATCCGGCTCGCTGTCGGCGTCGACCGTGATCACCGGCTCGGCCGGCGGCACGCTGGCCTTCGGTCGCACCGACGGCTACGGCGGCAATGTCGCCAACTCGATCCGGGGCGGCATCGGCCTCGCGGTCAACTCCGGCATACTCCCGCTCACCGGTTCCAACACCTACTCCGGCGGCACGGTTGTGAATGGCGGGGTGCTGGCGATCTCCACAACGTCCGCTCTGCCGGACTGGAACGTCGCCAACAGCCTGACGGTCAATGCCGGCGCCGGCCTGGCGGTGGGCAACACCGTCACCGATGCCAACGTTGCGACGCTGGTCTCGACCGGCAGCAATTTCCGCGCCGGCTCGTGGGTTGGCTTCGACACGACCGCCGGCAACCGCACCTACACCCCATCCATAGGCGACACGGCGCAGGGGGCGCTGGGCCTGGTGAAGGTGGGCGCCAACACGCTTGCGGTCACCGGTTCCAACACCTTCACCGGCACGACAGCGATCGCCGGCGGCGTCTTGTCGCTGGGCAACGCGAGCGCCCTGGGCGGCGGCGGCAACGTGCTGTTCACGGGCGGCACGCTGCAGTTCACGTCGAGCAACACGGCCGACCTGTCGGCGCGGATCCAGGGCAGCACGTCCGCCGTAGCCATCGACACCAACGGCCAGTCGGTCACGTTCGCGAGTTCCATGGTATCGAGTAATGCCGGCGGCCTCACGAAGTCGGGCTCCGGCACGCTCGCGCTCAATGGCAACAACACCTTCGCCGGGCCAACCACGATCGGCGGCGGGATGCTGCAGGCGGGCGGCACGGGGGCTTTGAGTAGCGGAACGATCACGTTCAGCGGCGGCACGCTGCAATACACGGCGGCCACCGCCGGCACCGACTGGGCGACGCGGATCAAGGGCAGCGGCTCGGCAATCACCCTCGACACCAATGGCCAGACCGTGACGCTGGCGGGGATTATCGACAACACGAACACCGGCGGCCTCACGAAGACGGGCAACGGCACGCTCGTGGTCTCGGCGTCCAGCACCTACACGGGGCTCACGACCGTGAGCCAGGGCGCGCTGCAAAGCGGCAGCACGACGGCCGCGACGACGGCGATCCCCACCGGCAACTACGCGGTCGCCGCCGGCGCGAAACTCGTGTTTGCACGGAACATCGACTATGTCGCGTTCACGACGCAGTCCATCTCGGGGGCGGGCGACGTGGAGTTCACGGGCCAGGCCGCGGGATATTTCACGTTTCGCGCGTTCGGCCCGACCTACTCGGGCGCGTTCACCTACACCGGCCAGACGATCGTCAACATGACGACGGGTGGGCTCTGGTACCAGGGCGCGCTCTGGCTCGAGAAGGACAACGTCCTGCCGAGTGCCACGGTGCTGAATCTCCGCTCCGGCAAGGTCGTCACCCGGGACCAGACCGGCACGGGCGTCAGCATCGCAGGCATCACCGGCTCGGCCGGGACATTCATCACGACGGATCAGACCGGTGGGAACACCCAGAAGTGGACCGTCACGGTCGCCTCGGGGTCGTCGTTCACCTTTGCCGGCGTGATCGGTCTCGATGGCTTGCCCAATCTCACCAACAACATGTCCTTCACCAAGGCCGGCGCCGGCACGCAGGTCCTCTCCGGGGTCAACACCTACACGGGCACGACCACGATCAGCGGCGGCCGGCTGGAGATCGCCTCGGCGGGACGGATCAACGGCACGGCCAGGATCGTGCTCAACGGCTCGGGGGCCGAACTCAAGTACAACTCCGCGACGGCCCTCACCCAGCCGATCACGTTCACGCAGGGCACGATCTCTGGCACGGGCACGATCAACACGGCCGTGACGGCCGGCGCGAACGACATCCTCTCCCCGGGCAACTCGCCCGGCATCCAGGCTTACACGAGCGGCCTCACGTGGGACCCGAGTGGCACGTATCTCTGGGAGATGAACGACGCCACCAGCACGGCCGGCACCGGCTGGGACCTCATCAACGTGTCGGGGGGCAGCGGACTCGTAATCAATTCGACCAGCGGCACGACGTTCCGGGTCGCGATCACGTCGCTCTCCGGCACGGTCGCCGGCAATGCCGCCAACTTCTCGGCCACGACGAGCGGCTCGTGGACGATCCTCTCCTCGGCCAGCGGAATCACGGGCTTCTCGGCCGACAAGTTCACGCTCGACCGCACGGCGTTCACGAACACCACGGGGGGCACGTTCACGCTCTCGCAGGTGGCCAGCGGCACGAACCAGACGCTCGTGCTCGCCTACAACACGTTGAGCGCGCTCACGTCGTCCACGTCGGCCGTGTCCGGCTTCCGCGTGATGCAGAACCAGGCCACGACCACGTCGGTGAATCTCGTCAACGGCGGCCCCGACGCCACTGGCTACTCGCTCTCGGCCTCGGCGTCCCTGTCGCTGCCGAGCGGCACGACGGGCACCGTCGCCGGCTCGGGCACGCAGGCGATCTCGTTCGGCTACGCGAGCACGGCCACGACGGGCGTCCGCAGTGGCACGGTCTCCTTCTCGAACACGGGCAACACCGGCGACACTCCAGGGTCATTCGCGGTCGCAGGCGCGGTTGTGGCCAACCGCGTCGTCACGGCCTCGGCTGTTGACTATGGTCTCGTGCACCTCGGGGCCTCGGGCACGGCCACCAGTACGTTCACGAGCGCGGGCTCCGACAACGACTTCACGCGGATCACCGTGGCCAACGGCTCGGGTGGCGGCCTCACGGTGAGCGGCAGCAGTGGGTTCGTGTTCGACGGCAGCGGCGGATCGAACCGCACGGTGGCGGGCACGTTTGCCACGGCCGGGGCGATCTCGGGCACGATCGCGCTCGCCAACGCGAGCGCCGAGGCCGCCGGCCTCCTGCCGGGCCAGGTACCCGGCACGACCGGCATCGCCTACTCGGCGAGCGTGTTCAGCGGCACGGGCACGTGGAACGTGGCCGGCGGCGGGTCGTGGGGCTCGGGCGCGAGCGGCAATTGGACGAGCATCGGCGGCGTCGGCGCGGCGCCCGGCACGTTCGCGGGCTACTCGAACACCGACGCGGCGATCTTCGCGGGCACGCAAGGGGGCACCTCCACGGTGCTCTTGAACGGCGCGACGCCGAGCCTTGCGGCGATCTCGTTCACGAACACGACCGCCCGCTACGTCATCGACCAGGGCAGCGGCGGCTCGCTGACCCTGGCAAGCTCCGTCGTGAAGCCCACGATCGACGTCGTGGCCGGCGGCCTGCACGAGGTCAGGGCCGCGATCGCCGGCTCGAACGGCTTGAACAAGATCGGTGCAGGAACACTCGTGCTCTCCGGCTCGAGCGGCTTTACGGGCGGCACCGACATCACCGCCGGAACACTCGCCGTCAACGGTGCAATCAGCGGCGTCGTGAACGTGGCCAACGGTGGGACGCTCGGCGGCTCGGGCTCGATAGCCGGTGCCATCACTGGCGCCGGCCTCGTGAGCCCCGGCAACTCGCCCGGCATTCTCACCGCCGCGCAGTTCGATCCCTCGGGCGGCCTCGATGCGGCCCTCGAGTTCACGGGCCTTTCCCCGACCTACGCGTCGGCCTCCACGAGCGTGAACGACGTCGTCCGGCTGACGAATCTCTCCGACCCGTTCGCCTCCGGAGCCTTTACGTCCGCCAACGTGATCGACGTCTACCTCAACGTCGATTCGATCACGAACGGCCAGATCTACGAGGGAGGCTTTTTCACCGGACTCTCCGCCGCGTCGCTCCTGTCGGCACTCGACGGCACGGCCACGTTCGCCTACTGGGCCAAGACCACCGGCACGCCCACCCGCACCTTCGGCGGCGTCGACTATGTTTCGCTCACGACGCTTCCCGGGATCACGGGCGTGACGTTGCAGACGGCCACGCGTACCACCGACTTCGGCTCGGGCAGCGTGACCCAGTTCGTGATCGTGCCCGAGCCGACGGCTGCCGGGTTGCTGGCGGCCGCGGCGCTCGCCGCCGGACTGGTCCGTGCCTACCGCCGCCGTCTTGCCGCATGACCATTCCGCGCAAGGCGCGGCGCTAAGTCCCACGGGTCGCGCCGAGGTTACCTATCACGGGGAAATCAGGCCTGTTCTGTGCGCACCATTCCCGCATTTGGTCGCGGGCACGTCTTGCGGCGCGTTCTGCAAAAAGCCAAGAAACGATGCTGCAAAAAGCACGTGCGGATCTTTGCAAAATCGAAAACAGCGTGCTAGCATGGTGTCGTGAAACCCTACGAACCGCGCCTGATAGACGCCCTGATCGAGCGGAAACTGAGGTCCGCTGGTGCGGTCGTGCTGCGGGGGCCGCGAGCCGTCGGGAAGACAACGTCGGCCTTGCACCATGCAGCCAGTTCCGTCCGCTTGGATCAGCGGAAGGATCTGATCGATGCCGCCGAGCTGACGCCTGCGACCCTCTTGGCGGGCCCGGTCCCGAGGCTGGTCGATGAATGGCAACTGGCGCCTTCCATCTGGAACTCCATCCGGGCGGAGATCGACGCCCGCGGACTGCCCGGTCAGTTCATCCTCACCGGATCCGCCGCACCGATCGAGGACAAGACACGCCACACTGGCGCAGGCCGCATGGCCAGACTGACGCTGCGGCCGATGACGCTCTTCGAACAGGGGAAGACGACCGGCCAGGTGCGGTTTGCAAACCTCTTCACGAGGGGCACGACGGTCGAAGGCATGGGCGGAGCGGACATTCCAGCCTATGCAAGCCTCATCGTGAAGGGTGGCTGGCCGGCGTGGCACGGGCTGGACATCGCAGTCGCCATGGATGCGATTCGCGACTATGTGGACAACATCGCGGATGTTGATCTCCGGTCGCTGGAGGGACGGTCGGAGCCCATCAGGATGGCCGCTTTGCTCAAATCGCTGGCCAGGAACATCTCCACGGAAGCCTCGCTGGAGAAGCTGGCGGCGGAGTCGGAAATCCCCTCAGGCAGTCTCTCGACGCCAACCGTCAGAAAGTATCTCGATCAGCTCACCCGGATTTTCGTTTTGGAGGAACTGCCCGCCTGGAGGCCGCACATCCGCTCCAGCATCCGCGCGCGTGTCAAGCCGAAATGGCATTTCGTTGATCCATCCCTCGCGACCGCCGCGCTCGGAGTCTCGCCCGACGGCCTGCTCGATGATCTGAACACAATGGGATTGTTGTTCGAATCAATGGTGGTCCGGGACCTGAGGGTCTATGCCGATGGGGTAGACGCCGGCGTATTTCATTACCGGGATTCCACCGATCTCGAAATCGATGCGATCGTCGAGCGCCGCGACGGCGCATGGATCGGGGTCGAGGTGAAGCTCGGCGGCGAACGGGCAGTCGGAGAGGCCGTCGCCAACCTCGCCAAACTCCGCTCGCGGCTGACGGAAACCAGACTGGCTCAGCTTGCCTCGCTCTGTGTCATCACTGGTGGCCAAACCAGTTTCACGCGTCCGGACGGCATCCACGTCATCGCCCTCACGCATCTCCGACCGTGAATGAGACCCTGGCACGCCTCGGTGAACCAAGCCGTCGTTGACAACGCCGCGCGGCTGCCTGCCCCCCGGCATGGCCAATCATCAACGTCCATTTGGCCAGGGCGTTGCGCCCGGCTCGGTGGGCAACCGCGGCACCACCTGGCTCGCCTACATCCTGCCCGGCCTGGAGCTGAATTCGACTTACGACAAGCTCCAGTTTCGCAACAATTCGGGCATCGGCCTCAACGGCGGCATTCTCGGCGGCGGCCATCGCCGGATGGTCACTCACGCAGCGCCGGCGGGCAGCGTGATCTTTAGGCAACGCGCGGCCCGGTCCAAGCAGCGGTAACAAGCAGCGGTAAACTGTTGCGCTGAAACCGGGCCTCACGCGGATAACAGCACTGTCCGGTGCTTCCCGCGCAACTTCTTCCAAGCGACGCCAGACGGCGCTCTTCTCGTCTCTTGACTTTCGGTAGCGGATTAAGAAAATAGACTGGTTGATTCATCTGGTTGATGATTCATTCGGCCGTTTGGAAAATGTGCCATGGACGAAGTAGGCGCCTTCGAGGCCAAGACTCATCTTCCGAAACTCCTCGATCGGGTGGAACGGGGCGAATCAGTGACGATCACCCGGCATGGCCGGCCGGTGGCGCAACTCGTTCCCTGCGTCCGGGGCGGCGGCGACCGGGCTCTCGCCGCCGTTCGGCGGATCGCGGCGCTTCGGAAGCAGCTCACAAAGATCACGCTCGACGAGCTTCTCGCCCTGAAGCACGAAGGGCATCGCCATTGACGAAACCGTTGGTGCTCGACTGCTCGATCGTGCTTGCGTGGGCATTCGCCGACGAGTCAAGCGCAGAGGCCGATCGAGCCATGACGCTCGCTGCCGAGCGGGGCGTCGTGGTGCCCGCCATCTGGTGGTATGAAATCCGCAACACCCTCGTGATGGGCGAGCGTCGCGGACGCATCGAATCGGAGTCGTCGCGCGCCGTTCTGGCCGCGCTGGCGGAGCTGAATCCGGTGTGTGATTTCGATCACCATGAACCGACGATCATGGATGTGGCCCGGTCGCACAGCCTATCGCTCTATGACGCCGCCTATCTGGAAGTGGCGCGGCGTCTTGCCCTGCCTTTGGCGACACTCGACAAGAGCCTGCACCGAGCGGCCGGAAACGCCGCCATCGAACTGGTCTGACCGATCCAACCAGGCGTCGTCGAGCTCTCGACGTTGTCCACGTCATCGCCCTCGCGCATCTCCGTCCGTGAAGAACCCCCTGGCACGCCTCAGTGAACCAAGCTGAATGCCGGCAGCTATCGGCTTTATTGCGAGGCTGCGGCTGGAGAACAGGCCCGTCGTTCCAGGGCCATGCTCACGCGGATATCAGGTCCGTGCGGTGCGCTCTGCCGATAGCGGCGATCTGCCCGGGAGCGACACCGGCCAGGTTGGCGAATTCACGCCATCCAGCCACGGCTCGGATAACCTCGATGGTGATCGCCTTGGCGCGGCCGCGCTGCATCGAGGCAGTCTTGGCAACCGTTTCGAAATCGTCGAACGTGAAGCCTTCTCGCTTGCCCGCGAGGCTCATCTGATGGCTTGCGGTCCAGGTGCCAGACGGGTTGTAGGCATACATCACGTCGAACGCGGGTGCGAGTGACCAGGTGCCGGCCTTGTCCATCAGGAAAGCGATGTTCTTGACGTGGTCGTCTTGATTGCGGGCGACGACGTTGAAGGCCATGCGGCGAAACTGCTCTTCAATGTCGTCTATCGAAAGGCCCAGCCTGCGGATCACCGCGATCGCCTGCTCATAGGAATGGGCGATGGGGTTGTTGAAGTCGAAATGTGCGATCGCGCCGAGCGACTGCATGTGGAGCTTCTCGCCGCTGTCGAGCCGGTCGAATCGCCGGGTCATGAAATGACGGCGGGCGTTCTCCTCGAAGATCCGGCATTCCGACATTCGAATGCCTGCCGCCTGGGCCATGAGCGAATAGGCATACTCGATCGCGCCGAATCCCTGCGGATCGGCCAGATCACGGTCGGTGTTGTGGGAGACTCCATCGAACTTCATCAGCCAATATTCGAATCCGGCCGGGGCTTTCACCTGGCCGGAGCGGACCTCGTTGGTTTCCCGGTTCCAGGCGATCACGGCCTTCGCGCGTGCTCCGCCGGCCGACGCGCCGACACGGAGAATCTCCCGCAGGGCGTGCTCCTTGTCGGTGTCAACGAAGGACGCCTGGAGTTTTTCGCGCGTCCGCAGCACGTCTGACGCCAGCGACACCAAGGCATCGACATGGACCGGCTGCGACACGGTCGCTCGGGGCCCCTTGGCAGGCCGAAACTCGAGGGCTCCGATTCCGCGGGCGCCCGTGTAGCAGAGCCGCTCGACTGCATCGATATCCTGCGGCAGCCGCCCCTGGGCGGCGAGCCAGGCATCGATGACGGCGTTGCCGAATTTGTCGGGGAGAACGTCGGCCAGCAGGCCGGGCAGGCCGTGAAACGAAGCCTGGGGCAGGTTCGGGAACGTGTAGATCGCCTCGGCGAGCGGCATCATCAGCGGGGAAACTTCGATACCGCTCTGCCGGAAATCGGCCGCGTATTCGAAGGTCGCGACGTGCCCCGGACCCTCGACGAACACCGCGCCGATCGTGCGACCCCACAGGCGAACCTCGGCAAGCGTGCTCACGGCTCACTCTCCAGTTCGTGGCGACTCATCACCCCACGTCCACGTGGCCGGGCGGCCGCGGTTGCGGGTGGCAGGTGAGGCGCGGCGCCTCGTCTTGGCTCGCGACCGCAAGTGCTCGATCGGACTGGGGAGCGGGGGCGGAATCCATGCATCAAGGTTGCCAAGGACGCCGAGGCCGCGAAGCACGCGGATCAGGTTCGTCAGTTGGCTCGACTCACCGTGTTCCAGGCGGATCAGGGTGCGCTTGGACACGCCCGCCTCCCGGGCGAGTTGCGCTTGCGTGAGATTTTGATGGAGCCGCAAGTGCGCGAGCCTCTCGCCAAGCTCGGTCAGAACCGCGGCATCTGACAACGACGTTTTTTGTCTCATATGTGCCGATTATGGCATATAAAGCATATAAAAGCAACGAAATAGCCAGGCCTGGCACTTAAAGGACTCATCAAATCAGGTGGTCCATCGTTGACAGCTTTGTACTGGACTCATAACCTCCGAGCATGCTTTGTACGGACAAGAAAGTGTGTCTGCGGTCGGTTGTGGCGTGGGCGCACGTTCTCGCCATGCACCACGTGGCCGCGGTCGCGGCGGACAGCGCTGAAGTCGTACTGCCGCGACGCATCATTCTCGTCGGCGGGCCGCCCGACGGGCATCCGCCCGGCACGCATGAATACGCCAAGAGCGTGCTTCTGCTCCGCGACCATCTCGCCGGCCTGCCCGGGGCCGTCGAGACGGTCGTCGTTGAAACGGCCGAGAACGGCTGGCCCGCCGACCCGGCGGCGATCGAGCGGGCCGACACGATCGCCCTGTTCTCGAGCGGCTCCGACCGTCGCGAGCAGGATCATCCGCTGCTCGTGGGCGACCACATGGACCAGGTCGCGAAGGCCATGGCCCGTGGCTGCGGGCTCGTGACCTTTCATTACTCGACGTTCGCGCCCAACCGGATCGGCCCGCGCGTGCTCCAATGGACCGGTGGCTACTTCGACTACGAGAGCGGCCCCGGGCCTCGGAACTGGTTTTCGCGGATCAACACCTGGGAGGCGAGGCTCGAGCCCGCGACGCCTGACCACCCGATCTGCCGCGGCGTCGAGCCCTTCACGATCAAGGAAGAATTCTACTGGCGGATCCGGTTTCGCGACGACGACAAGCGGCTCGTGCCGATCTTGAAGACTCTGCCGCCGGGCGAGCAGGAGCCGCAGACCGTGGCCTGGGCTGTGGAGCGGAACGACGGCGGCCGCGGCTTTGGCTTCACCGGTGGCCACTTCTTCTCCCACTGGCAGAACGAGTCGTTCCGCCGCCTGATGGCCAACGCCATGCTCTGGACCGCCCGGGCTGAACAGCCACCCCAGCGGTGACGGGCTGCCGACCGCCGCGGCGCCATGCCAGTCTCCAGGTCATGCGCCACAAAAGGCGGCCGGAGTGGATGCTCCGCGGGTACACTCGGGTTGTGATCACCAACACCGACGCCTACCGCCGTGAGTCCGAACTCCATCGCTGGGAAAAACTGCGGCGGATGTCGGCCGAGGAGTCGATCGCCGTCGGCGAGGCCCTGCTGACGTCGGAGATTCTCCGGCTGGCGGCGAGCCCCGGACGACCGCCGACGCCATCGTGTTCGTGTCGCATGCCGAGGCCGAAACGCTGATCCGGGCGGCGGCCGGCGCGGGCTTCGACCTAGAGCCAACTGGCACGAACTCTTAGACATCCGACTTCCGTTCCCCCAGCCCCGAAGACCTGATCCTCCTCAAAGTCCTGGCCGGCCGCGACAAGGACATGCCCGATGCGGCGGGTTCAGACCAGGATCTCGGTGCCAGGCGACTCACCGGCTCCCCGAGCGGCAAACCCGGTCGAAAGTCGGCCGCGGTGGAGGCGGATGTGGTTTCGGAGCATTGCAAAAGCTACCCTGGAAACATTGCAAAAGGCCAGTTAGAATCATTGCATTAGGATGGCTGGTGGTTGACGAGGAGGTTCCATCGTCGCTGGAATATGCCATAAAAACTGCCATGCCAGCTTCGTAACAGCCCCGCGTCGTCGAAGCGGAACTGCAGCTCCGGCTGGCATCCGCCGGGGCCGACGTAATCGAAGGGCCGAAGGCCTGCGGAAAGACCGCAACCGCCCACACGCTGGCGGCAAGCGTCGTCATGCTCGATGTGGACGAGCAGGCGCGCCGAGTGGCCGACATCGAGCCGTCCCTGGTACTCGACGGAAATACACCGCGGCTCATCGATGAATGGCAGGTCGTCCCCTCGATCTGGAATCATGTGCGGCGGGCAATGGACGCCCGCGGCCAGTCAGGGGCCGAAACGTCGCTTCGTCGCTCCGGCGATTCGCCGAACGGATCGACATGAAGAAGTGCGGCGAGGCCGGCGAGCTTGCGGCCTGGTGACCCAGTTCGTGATCGTGCCCGATCCGCGGCGCCTTTCGGAATATTCGATATCGCTGGCGCTTTGGGCTTCTCAGCGAGGTTCCCGTATTTGGTCGCGGGCGCCTTTTTTCGTATTCTGACCATATGTGGATTCTGGCTTCAGAACGTGAACGGCGGCGGCGTGCCGATGCGATGCTGGCCGACCGCTCCCGCGAGCTCCTCCGCACCGCCTTGGCCCGGCATGTCCCTGGCACGGCAGTGTGGGTCTACGGCTCGCTCGTCAAGCCCGGCCGCTTTCATGAGTGGTCGGATGTCGACGTGGCGCTCGAATCGCTGCCGCCCGGCATGACCCTCGAATACCTGCAGAGCCTGCTTTCCGCGGACGTGGGACGCGAGGTCGACGTTTGCCTCCTCGGCCACACCCGCCTGAAGCCCGTGATCGAAGGGGGCGGCGAACGATGGATCGCATAGCACTCCAGATCCTCGAGGATGGCTGGGAACAGGACGGCCGGGCGATGCGCCGGGCGGTGGGCATCCTCAAGGACCGCCTGGCGGAATCGACTGACGGTCGGTGGGCCGCTGCGGCGTTCGAGATCAACCGCATCTACAACATTCTCGAGAAGGCCTTCGAGCGGCTTTGCGAGTCGTTTGAGAACCACCTCCAAAAGACTGGTCGCTACCACGACACGCTGATTGAGCGGGTGAGCCTCGACCTGAAGGGCATTCGCCCGGCGTTCCTCCCTGCCGAAGCGGTGCGAGAGGTCCGTGAGCTCAAGGGGTTTCGCCATCTTTTTCGCCATGCTTATGACCTCGACCTCGATCCGGTCCGTGTCACAGCCGCCGCCAAGAACGCTGCCCACTGCGTCGCTGGCTTTGATGGCTGGTGCCATTCGTTCCTCGAGGAGGTCCGGCGTCGCTATGGCGACCAGCTCGAGTAACCGGTGCGTGTGGGACGCGCTCGTGTCACCATGAAGCGGCGTTGCAGCATCCGCTGCTCGCTCTCGAGACGCTGCGGGGCCTTGTGTTGATCGATGAGGTGCAGCGGATGCCCGGACTGTTTCCGGTCCTTCGGGTCCTTGCCGATCGGCCCCAATAGCTAGCCCAGTTCATTCTTCTGGGCAGCGCGTCATCGCACCTCGTCCGCGGCGTGACGGAGTCGCTCGCAGGCCGGGTGGCCTTCGTCGACATGCAGGGATTCAGCCTCGACGAAGTCGGCAGGGACGACGTTCGCAGGCTTTGGCTGCGCGGGGGATTCCCCGGTCGTTTTTGCGGAGTTTCGTGGAACAAGACTTTGGCACGCTTGGACTCGGCACGACCCCAGCCTCGCTGGGCAGGCTGTGGCGAATGTCATGCCGCTCGCGGACGCAATCGACTTCGCTGCCGCGGCTCGCGGGTAAGCGAATCGCCGCCCGAGTTGACAGGCCAACAGAGCCGCCATATTCTCAGGAAATGTTTTGTACGGACAAACAAAAGGGCCGGGAATCGCGCAGGTTCCTCCGACTTGTCGCCGCCGTCCTTTGCCTGCCTGCAGGGGCGGGCGAGGCGGCGGCTCCGCCGGAGCAACACAGCACGGAGTTCGTGCAGTCCGCTCTCGCCGAGGCGCGGGCCGCCGGTGACGCTCGCCGCGGGGCCGGTGTGTTCAATGCCGCCGCGACCGGCTGCACGTCGTGCCACAAGGTCGGCGGGCAAGGGGGCGCCGTCGGGCCGGAGCTGACGACGATCGCGAAGTGCCTCACGCCCGAGGATATCGTCGAGTCGGTCTACTGGCCCGCCCGCTCTGTGAAGCCCGAGTATCGGGCCTATGCCATCACGCTCACGGACGGCCGTGTGCTGCAGGGGATCATCAAGGAAGACACAGCCGAGGCCGTCGTGCTCGTCGATGCGACGGGCAAAAGCCACACGGTGCCGCCAGCCGATATCGAGGAGCGGACCGACGTCGGCTCGCTCATGCCGGCCAACGTGTTTACGTCGCTCCCAGCGGAGGACCGCCGCGACCTCGTGCGGTATCTCTTGGAACTCGGCCGCACGCCGGGGCTCGAATCGCTCTCGCATCGTGCGGGACCGTTCGACGTGCCCCGCGAGCCACTCCGGCCCGATGACTGGCCCAACCGCGACCTGTGGGTGAACAAGGACCGCGTCTACGATGCCTACACGAAGCAGGCCATGCAGTTTCGCGGCCGTGACCCAATGCCACTTCTGCTCCCTGCGTGGCCTGGCCTCGACGGCGGCAAGGGGGGGCACTGGGGGACCATCCCGTGGTCTACGTGGGACGACGAACGGCGCAACAAGAGCGATCAGGGTTCGGTGCAGTGCTGGCCGCTCGCCATCAGTGGTCGCGTGATTTCGCGGGCCGTGAGCGTGCGGCTCGGCGAGGCCGGCGAGCTTGCGGCCTGCTTCAATCCCGACACGCTGCAGTTCGAGGCCGTGTGGACGGGCGGGTTTCTCACGTTTGCGAAGACACGATACGGGTTTCTTGCCACGGCAACGCCCGCCGGAACGCCCGGGCCGGTGCCCGCGGCTGCGGAACTGCCGCCGGGGCCGCGGACGTATCACGGCTTTTACCGCCATGGGGCACGCGTGGTGTTTTCGTATTCGATCGGCGACGTTCGCTACCTCGACGCCCCGTGGATAAAAGACGGCGTGCTCGTTCGTGAGATCGCGCCGGCGGACAAGCATCCGCTTGCCGACCTCGTGAAGGCCGGCCCGCCCCAGTGGCCGCAGGTGCTCACGACGATCGGCACGCCCGGCACCGGCTCGCCCTACGCCATCGACACGATCACGCCGCCGTTCGAAAACCCGTGGGGCTCGCTGATGTTCTTCGGGGGGCACGACTTTTTCTCGAATGGCGACGCCGCGATCTGCACGATCCAAGGCGACGTGTGGCGGGTGTCGGGCCTCGATGCCGAGTTAAAAAACGTCCGCTGGCGAAGAATGGCGGCCGGGCTCAACCAGGCGCTCGGCCTCGTCGCGCATGACGATGTCGTGTATGTGCTCTGCGGCGACCAGCTCACGCGGCTCGACGACACGAACGGCGACGGTGAGGCCGATTTCTATGCCTGCGTCACGAACCGATTCCAGCCCTCCGGCGGCCACAACTTCAAGTGTGGCCTCGAACGCGACCAAACCGGCAACTTCTTCACGGCATCGCACCAAGGGCTACTGCGGATCAGCCCTGACGGGAAGACGATCGACGTGCTCGCCGTTGGGTTCCGCAATCCGGACGGCATCGGTCTGCTCCCCGACGGCACGCTCACCGTACCCGTGTCGGAAGGTGAGTGGACGCCGGCATCGGCGATCTGCGCGGTGCGGCAGACCCCGGGCCAGCCACCGGCGAACCCCGTGCCGAACTTCCGCGGCGTCCCGCCGGCCCTGCCGATGGTGTATCTCCCGCGCGGGCTCGATCACTCGAGCGGCGGCCAGGCCTACGTGTCGAGCGATCGCTGGGGGCCGCTCGGCGGGCAGATGGTGCATTTCTCATTCGGCTCCTGCACGCAGTTCCTAGTGCTTCGCGACGAGGTGGCCGGCCAACTGCAAGGGGCGGTGGTGCCGCTGCCTGGGGATTTTCGGTCGGGAGTTCATCGTGGCCGGTTCAGTCCCGCGGACGGCCAACTCTACGTGAGCGGGATGAACGGCTGGCATGTGTACGGCGTCGATGACGGCTGCTTCCAGCGGGTGCGATACACCGGCGGCACCGTCCAGCAGCCGATTGGTTTCCGGGCTCACCGGAACGGCATGCTGCTGCGATTCTCGGCACCGCTCGATCGCGACGTGGCCGCCGACGCGAAGAACCACTTCGCCCAGTGCTGGAACTACCGCTACGGCCCGTCGTACGGCTCGCCCGAGTTGTCGCCCAGCCACTATGGCACCGTGGGTCACGACCCGCTCGCGATTCGCTCGGCCACGGTGCTCTCCGACGGCCAGAGCCTGTTTCTCGAGATCCCCGACATCCAGCCGGTGAACCAATTGCATCTACAGGTGGCCGTCGCAAGTAGCACGACGCGCGACGTGTTCGCCACGGTCCACGCGCTCGCCGAACCGTTCCGCGAGATCCCGAACTACCAGGAGGTGACGCGGCCTGTCGCAGCCCATCCGATTCTGCGCGACATCGCGATGCTGAAGGCGGCAGTAAAAAACCCGTGGCTCGGGAAGGTGGAGGGAGCGAGAGCCATTACGGTCGAGGCCGCCTCGAACCTCGCCTACAAAACGCCGGAACTGCGGGCGAAGCCCGGCGAGAAACTCGCCCTCACGTTCGTGAATCCCGACGTCGTGCCGCACAACTGGGTGCTCGTGAAGCCCGGCACGCTCGCCGCCGTCGGCACGCTCGCCGATGGCCTGATCGCCGACCCCGAGGCCGTGGCCCGGCATTACGTGCCCAAGACCGACGATGTGATCGCCTACGCCGACATCACCGAGCCCGGAAAACGCCAGACGATCTATTTCAGCGTGCCCGACGCGCCGGGCCGGTATCCGTTTCTCTGCACGTTCCCCGGCCACTGGAAGCTGATGAACGGTGTTGTGATCGTCGAATGATTTGACTCCTACGCACCTCTCCTCAAAGGAAAGCCCTGATGTCGTTTCGCCATCTGCTAAGCGTCGTTTTCGTTTGGAGCGTGGTCGCGATGACCGGCGGGGCTGGCATCGGTCGCGCTGCCGAGCCCGTGGACGTCGCCACGAAGGCGAAAGAACTCTTTCGGCGAGACAACCTCGTCGCCTGGTGCATCGTGCCCTTCGATGCGAAGCAACGTGGGCCGGAGGAGCGGGCGGTGATGCTCGAGAAACTCGGCTTCAAGCATTTCGCCTACGACTGGCGGGGCGAGCATGTGCCGACCTTCGAGCAGGAGTGGGATGCGCTCGCGAAGCACGGCGTCGCGCTCGACGCGTTTTGGTCGCTGCCGCCCGGTTTTCCCAAGTCGCTGGAGAGCTTCACGCAGCGGGGCCTGAAGCCGTCGTTCTGGGTGATGGCAAGCGCCCCTGGCGAACTCGATCAGGCCGCGAAGGTGAAGCACGCCGCGGACAGCCTGCGGAAGACGGCGGAGGCCGCCGCCAAGGCTGGCTGCTCGGTCGCCATCTACAACCACGGCGGCTGGGGGGGCGAGCCCGAGAACATGGTCGCCGTCTGCGAGGAGGTGAACCTGCCGAACGTGGGCATCGTCTACAACCAGCACCACGGGCATGACCATCTGCCACGCTTCAAGGAGGCGCTCGCGAAGATGCTGCCGCACCTGACGTTCCTCAATCTCAACGGCATGACCGCCGGCGGCGACAAGAAGGGCCAGAAGATCATGGTGCTCGGCCAGGGCGATCTCGACGTGGAACTCGCGAAGGTGATCTGCGAAAGCGGCTACACAGGCCCGATCGGCATTCTCAACCATACGGGGAACGATGCCGAGGCCCGGCTCCTCGACAATCTCGAAGGGCTCGACTGGATCGTGGGCGAGCTCACCGGAAAGCCGATCCCGAAGCCCACGCCGCGCACGAAGTGAAAGCCGGCAAAGGCTCGCTATGAGCATGGATTTCGATCATCCGATACTCGCTCGCGATCCTCGCCGTCGTGGTGCTCGCATTCGTTGCCACGGTGCAGGCAACTGACCCGACGCCACAGAAGCCGAAGCGACGACGAAGTCCGGCAGTCCCTGCCCCACGATCAAGAATCTTCTGCCGAGCCGCTACGCCGCGCCGATTACCTCGCCCCTGCGCGCCGACGTAAACCCCGGAAGCAAGACTAACTTCCGATTCGATCTCGCGTCATAGCTGACGGCCTGAGGACGGGAACGGGTACGTGGAAAACGTAAAGAATTAGCGACACCACGGGTCGAGGCCGGACGGGCTCACAAACTAGAATAAGATTGGCTTGCACCTGCCACTCTGGTTCGAGGAGCACGATTATGGCCGGCCACGTTCTGCCGCGGTCCCGCTGGGCGCCGATCATCGTCGTTGGTTGTGTCGTCGGCCTGACAGGAATTGGGGCGTCGCGGGCAAGGGCCGACGCGACCGATTTCGCCGGCCACATTGCTCCCCTTCTGGCCGCGAAGTGCGGGGCCTGCCACGGGCCGCATGAGGCCGAAAGCGGCTATCGGATCGATCTGCGGGAGAAGGCCTTCGCAGGCGGTGATTCGGGCACCGCGGGCGTCGTCGCGGGCAAGCCCGACGAGAGCGAGATCTACGTCCGGATCACGACGTCGGACAAGGAATCACGGATGCCGGCGGACGGCGAGCCGCTCACCGCCGACGAGCAGACACTGGTGAAGGATTGGATCGCGGCGGGGGCCGTCTGGCCCGACGACCTTGCGACGCTGCCCGAGTCGCTCCTGCCGAAGGGCGAGGGCAAGGCAGAAAAGGGGGCTGACCACTGGGCATTCCAGCCGGTCGTCCGGCCGCCGGTGCCGCAGCAAGACGCCGCAGGGGGTTCATCGAACCCGATCGATGCCTTCATCGAAGCGAAGCTTGCCGAGAAGGAGCTCGCCTTCAACCCGGAGGCCGATCCGCGGACGCTCATCCGCCGCGTGACTTACGACCTCATCGGCCTTCCTCCCACGGTCGAGGAGATTGCCGCTTTCGAGAATGCATGCCGCTCCGCCGGCGGCATCGAGGGGCCCTATCGCGAGCTCATCAACCGGCTGCTCGCCTCGCCGCACTATGGTGAACGGTGGGCGCGGCATTGGCTCGACGTCGTGCGGTTCGCCGAGAGCCATGGCTTCGAGACGAACACGGCCCGCCCCAATGCCTGGCCGTACCGCGACTATTGCATTGCCGCGTTCAACGACGATAAGCCGTTCGATCAGTTCGTACGTGAGCAGATCGCCGGCGATGCCTTCGGCGTCCACCCCGCCACTGGCTTCCTCGTGGGCGGGCCGTACGACCAGGTCAAGTCGCCAGACATCGTGCTCACGTCGAATCAGCGGGCTGACGAACTGCACGACATGGTGAGCACCACCGCATCGACGTTCCTCGGCATGACGGTCGGCTGCGCCCGCTGCCACGACCACAAGTTCGATCCGGTCCCGCAGACCGACTACTACCGGATCAAGGCGGTGTTCGAGGGCGTGAAGCACGGCGAACGGCCGATCCCCAATCCCAAGGAAGACGCCGAGCGGCAGCAGCTGATAGCGGCAGTCGAACGAGAGATCGCAACGGCGAACGAGCGGCTCGCCGAGTTCCGCGCGGCCGCGCAAGCCGATGGCTCACCCGCCCCGCAGCGGCCCCAGGTCTCACCCCACGAAAACGTCGATGCGTTTCCCGCCGTACGCGCGAGGTTTCTGCGGTTCACCGTGCTTGCCACCACCGGCAACTCGCAGCCCTGCATCGACGAACTGGAGGTGTTTGCCACCGACGGCACGAATATCGCGAGGACCGCAACAGCCACTGCGTCGAGCACGCTACCCGGCCACGAGATCCACAAGCTCGAGCACGTGAATGACGGCCGGTACGGCAACGGGCGGTCGTGGATCTCCAACGAGCGAGGCACGGGCTGGGTGCAGCTGGCGTTCAAGGAGCCGGCCGAGATCCATCGCATCGCCTGGAGCCGCGACCGCAGCTCAACCCCACAGTTTTCCGATCGCGTCGCCACCCGCTACGAGGTGGCCGTCTCGAACGATGGCACGACCTGGCAGCCGGTGGCGAGCGACAAGGACCGCATTCCGTATGGCGGCAACGCTGTCGCTGCGGCCGACTTTGCGTCACTTTCCCCCAACGAGCGGGCGGAGGCGGAGTCGCTCACCGCGCAGGTGGCCGAGGCCGAAAAGAAGCTCAAGCAGCTCAAGGACGTGCCAAAGGCCTACATCGGCGAATTCGTCCAGCCAGGGAAGACCCATCGCTTCTTCCGGGGTGACCCGATGGCCCCGCGCGAAGAGATCGCGCCGGGCAGCCTCACGAAGCTCGGCAGCTCCTGGGATCTCCCGGGCAACGCTCCCGAGCAGGAACGGCGGAAGCGGCTCGCCGAGTGGATCGCGTCGGCCGACAACCCGCTCACGGCCCGCGCGATCGCCAACCGGCTCTGGCACTATCACTTCGGCACGGGGATCGTCGACACCCCGAGCGATCTCGGCGTCAACGGCGGCGCTCCCAGCCACCCCGAACTGCTCGACTGGCTGGCTGCCGAGCTCGTCGCGGAGGGCTGGCATCTCAAGGCCCTGCATCGGCTGATCGTGACGAGTCGCACCTACCGCCAGTCGAGCGCCGCGCGGCCCGATGCGCTGGCTCTCGATTCAGGCAGCCGGCTGCTCTGGCGGTATCCGCCCCGGCGGCTGGAGGCCGAGCCGCTCCGCGACTCGATCCTCGCCGTCAGCGGGGCCCTCAATCCGAAGATGGGCGGGCCTGGCTTCGACTTCTTCGAGCCCAATACCAACTACGTGAAGGCCTACACCACGAAAACGAAGTTCACCGATGAGGACTTCCGCCGCATGGTCTACCAGAGCAAACCGCGATCGGAGCTCGACACCTTCTTCGGTGCCTTCGACTGTCCCGACGCGGGACAGGTGCAGCCGAAGCGCACGGTGAGCACGACGCCGCTCCAGGCGCTCAACATGCTCAACGGCGACTTCCTCCTCGACCAGGCGGCACGGTTCGCGAAGCGGGTGCAGCAGGAGGCCGGCGACGATCCGGCCAACCAGGTACGCCGTGCGGTGCTCCTCGCCTTCGGCCGTGAAGCGACGCCAACGGAGATCGAGGCCGGTCGTGGACTGGTGGAGAAGCATGGCCTGCCGATGCTCTGCCGCAGCCTCTACAACGCCAGCGAGTTCATCACCGTCTACTGACGCCTGATCATCACCGGGAGACGACATGAATCACTTCCTCTCCGCCGCTGGCCGCCGGATGCTCGACCGCAGGGCCTTTCTGCAGTTTGGCGGCACGGGCCTCTCGAGCATCGCGCTCGCTGCCTTGCTGCACGAGCAGCGGCTGCTGGGGGCCGAGCCGCCGATCCGCCCGGCCATCGATCCCGCCCAGCCCTACGCGCCGCGGAAGCCGCACTTCCCGCCGAAGGCGAAGAACGTGCTCATGATCTTCTGTTCGGGCGCGCTCTCGCATGTCGATTCGTTCGACTACAAGCCTGAGCTTGTCCGGCTTCATGACACGCCGATGCCGACGGCCGGCGGCGAGAAGCTGGTCACGTTCCAGGGCGAGCAAGGCAATCTGATCAAGCCGCTCTGGGATTTCAAGCCCCGGGGTGAGAGCGGCAAGATGACGAGTGAGCTTCTGCCGATGCTCGGTGATCTCGCCGACGAGATGTGCTTCATCCACTCGATGACGGCCAAGAGCAACACTCACGGCCCCGCCGAGACGCAGATGTCCACGGGCTTTACGCTCGACGGCTTTCCGAGCATCGGCGCCTGGGTGACCTACGCCCTGGGCAGCGAGTGTCGCGACCTGCCGGCCTTCGTGGCGATTCCCGATCCCCGTGGCGGCCCGCAGATCGGCCCGCGACAGTGGCAGAGCGCCTTTTTACCGGCCGTGTTCCAGGGCACGCCTTTCAATGCCGACAAACCGATCCCGAATCTATTTCGACCCGGCACGATGTCGGAGGACGCCGATCGAGCCAGCCGAGAGTTCCTCCGGATGCTCAACGAGGAGCACCTCGCCCGACACCCCGGCGACACGGACCTCGCGGCCCGAATCAGCGCCTACGAGCTGGCGGCGAAGATGCAGCTCTCGGCGGCAAAGATCGCCGACCTGGCGGACGAGTCAGCCGAGACGCTGAAGCTCTACGGGGCCGACGACACGCAAAACTCGCTCAAGGCCCGGTTCGCCCGCAACTGCATCCTCGCCCGCCGGCTCGTCGAGCGTGGCGTGCGGTTCGTGCAGCTTTTCAACGGGGCCTACGCCATGGGCGAGGGCGTGGGCAATTGGGACGGCCACAAGACGATCGCCAAGCAATACTCGGTGCACGGCCCGATCCTCGATCAGCCCGTTGCGGGATTGCTCAAGGACCTCAAGGATCGCGGCCTCCTCGCCGACACGCTCGTCGCCTTCGTGACGGAGTTCGGCCGGATGCCGACGTTCCAAAAGGGGGCCAATGGCCGCGACCACAACCCGTCGGGCTTCACCGTCTGGCTTGCGGGTGCGGGCGTGAAGCGGGCGTTCTCTTATGGGGCGACCGATGAGTTCGGCTACAAGGCGGTGGAGAACGTGGCGACGATCTACGACCTCCACGCCACGATCCTCCGTATCCTCGGCCTCGATCACACCCGGCTCTCCTTCTACAACAATGGGATCGAGCGTCGGCTCACCGACGTTCACGGCCACGTGATCGAGCCGATTCTCACCTGACATTCACTCCCGTTCGCTTGACACGTCTGCCTCTTGGGAGCCCGACGTGCTCGCCTGGAACAACGGGTTTTCAGTGTGGATCACCGGCGGTGACATGCTTTCGGCTGGGAAGCCCCAATCGCGAGCGCGGGGAATACGCCCTCCACCCCGCCTCGTTCCGCGGCACCCTCACGCGAAGCCACCCGGATACCCGTCGCTC
Source organism: Planctomycetia bacterium (assembly GCA_021414115.1). Lineage (GTDB taxonomy): Bacteria > Planctomycetota > Planctomycetia > Pirellulales > UBA1268 > QWPN01. The sequence continues at coordinate 14,572 of JAIOPD010000072.1, read as the reverse complement.
CCGCTCCGGGCTTCCGATGCCTCTGGCTCGCCGCCCCCATCCGCCCGGTGGCCTGACGGGCTAAGAGGCAGTGTGGGGTCAGAAGCTCACGAGCGCCCTCGCGCCGACGATCAGCGCCGGCTCCGCCGAACGGAGCGACGGCACGATGTCTTGCACGTCCGGGGTGATGCGAACGGCAGGCGTGAGTGCATAGTTGTAGAATCACTCGATGCCTTGGCCGGCGCCGATCGGGCCGAACTGCGACGTGATCAGCGTGCCGATTTGGGGGCTGGCCGACACCCAATACCAGCCGATGCCAAACGTATCGTCGCGCCGCACCCGGCCCGGCACGTTGCCCCCCACGCCAAAGCTCAGAAACGCGTCGATCGGGCTCGTGTTTGCATCCGCGATGCCCGCGCGGCCGAACGGGCCCCAGCCCCGCGTCGGCCGGATCGACCAAGAGAAACTGATCGAAGTTCCAATACAGGCACCACGAGCCGCGGATCGTCGGCGCGGGCGCGTCGGGGTAGGGAATGGAGCCTCGGGATGGAAGACGAATCCAGTCCCCAGCGTGGAATAAGGCACGGTCGCACTCACGATCGGGTTGAATACGAACCCCGTGTTCGAGAGCTGCGTCTTGCCTCGCCCGTGGGCGAAGGCGTTCATGCCGCCGTCGAGCATGTCCATCTTGCCGGCGAACACGGAGAAGGCACCGGTCAGCTCCTGCGTGAGCAGCACGTTGGTCAGATACACCTCTTCACTGTTGTAGACCGGCAGGTCGGCGATCAGTGTCGGCGAGATGAAGCAGCCCACGTTGCCGACGATCGTTTCGCCGTACCGATGCTCGGCGCGGAGCTCGAGGTAGAGCCCCTCGTGCACGCCGAGCTTTCCGCCGTCGGCGATCACGCAGTAGTCGCCGCGCCCGGCATCGTCCAGCCGTTCGCAAAGACCGTCTTTCGAGCCGAGCAGATGCGGAGCCATTTCGTAGGCCGGCTCTTCCATCTAGGGCTGCGGCGGGTCGTCCGCCGCAGCCGAGGGCATGGCAACTCACCGCAGATCGCCATGAAGCACGACTGCATGGTGACCGACGAGGACTTCAAGAAGGCCCGGCAAGGCCATGCGGACATCGACCCACACCGGGATCGGGAAAGCGACGCAAATCCGACGTACGAGTGGCGCAAATCCAGCGCAGCAACCGCACGCCCCGCTTCTCAACGATTCGCACGACGCACGTGCAAACCCTTCCTAGCACGCCACTTCCGCGACGCCCCGCGATGGGCGAGAAGGCCCTCAAAATGCAAGCGAATCAAAACGGAGGGCACGGGATTCGAACCCGCAACCGATTTCTCGGCATCTGATTTCGAGTCAGACCGCTAGCCGTTCGCTTACCCTCCGCGGGAGAGTGTAGGCACGGATCGGCGATGGCTCAAGTTCGGCTTGCAGTTCCGGCTGAACCGCTCGTAGCGAAGAATCGACGCGTGCCGGCGAGGCCCGCCGTACCGACGGCGACGGTCGCCGGCAGCCGGGCTCCGCCAGCCCGCCGCCGCTGCCGATACGTCTTTCAGACGAGGGCTCGAGACGCCTGGCCGGCCGTCGAACCCCCGCGTGGAGCGTGAGCGATATGGCGAAAGATACATGGCGGCTCGTGACCCGGGGCACCGATGGCGCCCTCGTGATCCGTGATTTCGATTCCGCGGAGGGCATCCTCCGCACCCATCTCCAGGTCGGAGCCGACGACTGCAGCACCGATCTCGCACTCCGTGGAGCGCCCGTGTTTCGGTCGCTGATCGGACCGATGCCGGAAGGTCGCAACGTCATTCGCTACGAGACCCCCGAGGTCTTCGAGGCGCTGACGAAGGAATGGGCCACGCCCGCTTCGCCCCGGCGTCGCGGACGCAAGGCCGAGCAGGCGGCGCCCCCGGCGGAAGCGACCGATGGCTGACACGATCTTCGGCCGGATCATTCGCAAGGAGATCCCGGCCCGGATCGAGCACGAGGACGACCTCTGCCTGGCGTTCCATGACGTGGCGCCGCAGGCACCCGTGCACGTGCTCGTGATCCCGAAGCGGCCGATCGCCTCGCTCGCAGACGTGGCGGACGACGACCGAGACATGCTTGGGCACCTCGTCGTCGTCGCCACGGAGTTGGCCCGCAAGCTCGGCCTCGCACGAGGCTATCGGCTCGTCGTCAACTGCGGACCCGACGGCGGCCAGTCGGTCGATCACCTACACGTGCACCTGCTCGGCGGCCGGCGACTCGGCTGGCCACCGGGCTAAAGTGCAACCGTTCGATGTGGAGAGCGTATACCCCGCGCTCGCGCTTGGGGCTTCCCGACAGAAAGCGTGGCCAACGGGCCAATCCGGCACCGTCTCAGTGCGACCCGCATACCCCGCGCTCGCGCTTGGGGCTTCCTGACGAGGACAGCCCTGAGCGTCACTGCCACCAGCTCTTCACGCGGTCGAACATGCCGCCCGCCTGCCGCGGGGTCGGCTCCGCAGGCGCTCCAGCCGCTCGCTGAGCCTGCTCCGCGGAGGCGGCGACCGCTGCGTCGGTCACGAAGGATTCGAGAAACGCCGGCCAGTAGCCCCCGAGGCCGGCGATGCACGCCGCAAGCCGCCCTTCCTTGCATTCACGATCGAGCACGCTGATCGCCCTGGTCAGTTGCACCCGCTGCGATTCGTCGAACGCGAGGTCGAACACCCGCACGTCGTCGATCTCCACGCGGCCCGGCCCCAGCAGGTCGAACCGCACCCGCATCGATTCCAAAGACGCCGCCGGAAGATCGTCCACCTGGAGGACGAACAGCGACCATTCTCCCGTGAGCGGTCGTCCGCCTGCGAGGCCTCCAACCGAGGCAAAGCGGTAGTATTCCCGGTCGTTCTCCACCCCTTCGATCGCGATCCGCAACGGCGGCTGCGGCCCTCGCTCGGCCACCCGCAGCCAGACCGCGACGCTGATGCGGCCGGTCTTCGGCGCCGCGAACGGATTACTGCGGAGCGTGGCCAGGCCATTGAACGAGGAGAACTCGAGCCCACGTCCGGTCTGCCCCGCCGCAAAGGTCCCCGGCACGATGGCGATCGCACCGCGCCGCGGCTCGAGCACCTCCCATCCAGCGATCGTGGCAGTCCGGCTTCCTGCCGGTGCGGCGGTGCCGAGCTCAAAACCAGGGTTGTCGAGCACTTCGATCGGCACGGGCGCTTCGAGCACCGCCCGCTTGGCCCGCAGCCCCTCGATCCGGGTGGCGACCGCACGCCGAACGGTGTCGTCGTAGTCGATGCGTGCACTTTCAACACTCGCTCCGCCGTCGAGGATCACGGCCCGCACATCCCATGGCGCGAGCGCGATCGCGACCTCGCGGCCCGCCGTGAGCGGCAGGGCGTCGCCGGAGACCGCATCGACCGCCATCGAGGGGCGGCCTCCGAGCACGAGCATCGCGCGGACCGGAGCGGCCGAGACATTGACGATCTGCGCGCGTGTGACGTTGCCCACGCGACAGGTGCGCACCGCGAGCGGCGCCGGCACTCCCTCGACCGGCTCGCACGACCCGACGGGAAGTGATTCGTAGCCGAGACGATCGGCAGGCACCGCGCAACTCGTGCCGAGCCGCATGTCGAACACGATCTCCGCGTCGGCCGCCGCGAGCGACTCGGCGAGCGGCCCACCTGCGACGGGCGATGCATGCACGAAACACGGCCGGCCAAGCGCGGCCGAGCCAAACGGACCGTGCGGCACGACATCAGCCACGTCGATCGCCAGCGGCTCCTCCACGATCACCGCCCCACGCCGCCGTGCCGCCACAGCGAAGCGGCGAAGCGCCGCCGAGCGGTTCACTGCACCGCAGACGGCGATGTCGCGGAGCCCGCCGCCGGCCCGATGGACATTGGGCGTGACGAACACCACCCGATCCTGCGACCGGGCCGCGAGCGCCGCCGGATCGAAACCGGCGATGCGCACGACATCGACCCCATCCCCTTCCGCCCCAAGACTGGGCCGGAATGCCGCTGCGAGATCACCCGTCGTAAAGAGCGTGGTCGGCACCACATGGAGACTGAAACGATCGTCGAGGGAAGCGAGCCGATCGGCGAGCCGGGAGTGAAAGGCGGCGACTTCGCCGCACCGCCAGGTCAGCCACTGCTCGCGCAGCGGCCCTTCGACCAGCCGGGCTCGCTCGGCAAACCGCCCATCGCCCTGGCCGGCGACCGGGGGCTCAGCCAGCGTGGCGGCGAACCGGGAGAACGTCTCGTCGTCGATCGCCCAGGCGACGCCGGGAAAGTGAAGCCAGCCGTCATGCGGCATGACGAGCGCCACACCGTCGATCGCACGCAGGCCGCGCAGCCTCGTCGCGACCTCGATCACGATCTCTTCGGTGGCGGCCTGCACCCGTGGATCGAGAATGTTGTAGTGAATGGTGCCGTTGGCAAGCAGCCGCGGTCTGCCGTCGCGGCCCACGCAGCCGATCCCGGGCGACACGACGCCTGACGCGGTCGCCTGCTCGACCGCAGGCAGAGGGGCATCGAAACAGAGGCCCGGCACGAGTCCGAGCCCATACCCGGCATAGGTCCGCGCGAGCATGCCGAGCACGTCCCTCACGGCAGGCTCGCATGAGGCGACGGGGCCGCCGCATGCATCCCAACGGGGCGACTGTCGCGTGAGATCGGTCGGCCAGAGCGCCGCACCGCCCGCATAGACGGTCACCAGCGCGCCACCGGCAGCCTGCGATCGCAGCAGTTCGGCCGAGTGCCGGGCGGCCGCCACGTGCGTGAGCCAGTCGGACGTCGGCGTGCCGGAGCCTTCGCCGACGCGATTCGCCCCGCCAAACTCACGCGACAGTTCGGGAGACGCGACGAAGGCATAGGTACGGCGTGGCGGCGCCTCGCCGTCGATCAACGAACTACGACGCTCCCCCGCCGCCATCATGGGCAGCCTTGTCGGCCCCACGGCCACCCGCACCCGGCCGAAGGTGGCGCTGGAACTGGTCGATGGATTGGAGACGAGGATCAGCGGATGCTTCGTCGTCGGCCAGAAAACGAAACGCCGGGTGGCGAGTCGCGGAGCAGCGTCTGCAAACCGCGGACGGCTGACCTCGAAGCCCCCGGCATGCCGAGATTCGACCGCCACGCCCCCCGCATCGGCCTCGAGCACCGTCAGCCCGATCGTGGCATCCTGGTCGTCGGGATACTCGACCTCCACGGCGAGCGGCAGGCCGGGCTCCACGCCGGCCAGCGTGATGCCCTCCCACGCGGGCACACCGGCCGCTTTCGCGGGCGGGAGCCGCAGCATCGGGCCCAGCGGATGCGTCGCCACGACCGAATGGCCCGTCGCGAGCAGTCCGCTGAGCCGCGGCACGATCGCCGACACGCTGGGCAGGGGCACGTGTGGCAGCTTCGGCAGCGGCACCGAGGGCAACGAGACGCTGGGCATCGGCATGCCCGGCAGGCGGCGCAGCCGCTCGTGGAGCCGTGGACTCCCCGGATCGAGTTCATAGATCGTCTTCCACTCGCCGGACGGTGCGTTCTGCGGAGCGTCGGCGACGGCCACGAACTGCACACGCCGCGCACCGATCGGTCGCGACCACCGCAGGCTGCCACGCATGACGGCCTCCAGTTCGACGTCGTAGACACCCTCGCCATTCGGCAGCGTGACGTCGAAGACCACGGGCTCGAAGGCCGTCAGCGTCTGGCCTTCCGGTGGAGCGGGGCCGACTGCGGCGAGAGGCACGAGCACGATCGACTGCGTGGCGATGTCGGTCGATCGCCGCGCCGGCCGCAGTCGCATCCGCAGTTCGACGGCGCTGTCTCCCTGCAGCGCCGTGGCGAGGAGCGGCTCGACCCGCAGGCGGAGCAGATCGCCGGGCCGGCGCACGAAACCAAGGGCAGCGGTCGAGAAATCTCCGTCGGGAGTCGTGGCCGCGGTCACGCGGAGCGCGTCGCCCGGCGCCGGCTTCACGGTGAGGCGGTTGCCGAGGCCGTCGAGAACCTGTTGGGCGGGTGCGGCGAGGAGGTCGGCAATCGGGATGTCGATCGTCGCGGCAGGCTGCGGCATATTGGGGGCCGCGAGGCGGACGATGACCCGCGCCTCCCGCCAGTCGGCCACGGTGAGTTCGACGCCGTCGTTTGCCACGGCCCGCGGCTGGCGCACGACGAGGGCTCCGCCGACCTCGGTCACCATGGCGGCAGCATCGGCCTCGACCGAGAGGGTCCGCCACGTGAAGGGCACTCGCGTGGCGGGCATGCCGACGACCTCGATGTCGCCCGCCCACGACTGCGGCGTGCCGCCCCCCCACTGGATGCGGATGCTCACGGCCCGCGCCTCCGCCGGGGGCGCAGCGGCACCCTCGGCCATCAAGCCGAACACGGCAAGCGCGACGAGTGCGCGGACCGATACCATCGCGAGACTCTCGAGACCGGAGAACACGGGACTTTGGGGGGCCGGGATGGTAGCGGCCCATCGCCCGGCGGGCAAAGCAGGTTTGGGCTGCAAAAACTGGCCAAAAACCTCAGTTAGCGCCCGTCGCGGCCTCACTCAGCGGCATGCCCCAGGCCCGCTCGAGATCGCCGGCGGCCGCTGCCTCGGCCACCCCGAGGAGCTCATCGACCACGTCGGGACAACGATCGGCGACGTCGCAGAGTTCGAAGAAGTCGTCGGGCTTGGCGAACAGCCGCGGTCTCCGTCCATCGGCGACGGCCGCCGGAAGGATCAGGTGCCACCCCGGCGTGATCACCGCCGTCCCTTCGGCACCAACCACGATCACGCGGTCGCGGGCCGCGGCGGTCCATTCGGTGAACAGCCCCGCGAGGCTACGAGCATGATGCGGCGGCTGGTCCGACGCCGACACCCTGCCGGCGAGGAGATCGCTGAGCGTCATGCCGAGATCCATCGGCACCGCGAGGCCGCCGGATCGCTGCCCGGCCATCCGCCCCTGGGCATCGACGAGGATCGCCGGCATCCGCACGAGTTCACCGTAGGGTGCGATGGGTCCGGAGCCCACTCGGCCGTGGAGCCCGAGCGGCATCCCGCGGACACCCACGACAAGGATCGTCCAGCCTTCGGCGGCGGCAGCAAGCAACTGGGCCAACTGTGTGTCGAGCAGCGCGAGTTGTCCGGCACACACATGCCGGATCCCGACGAGCAGATCGGGGTCGGTATCGGTCGTGACGACGAGATCGGGCACCGCGGCGCCGGCGGGAGGCGGCGGATCTTCGGGATCGAGAAGGGCCTCGCGATACTCAGGTGGTGCGTCCCAGGCGACGGCGAGGCTGCCCGCATGGCACCACACGAGCCGGTGCTGACCGGCGGCGACGATGGCGGTGGCCGCGGCGAACAGCCGTGCCAGGTTGGTGTCGTCGTCATCGACGGCGGTGGCCGCCGTGGCGAGCGCGGCGACGTGCCGCGTGTCCAGAATGCCGGCCATCGACTCGGCCATCGCGGCATCGTCGGTCACGAGCACACCGGGCTCGAGCGCCGCGGCAAGCGGCCAGCCAGGGCCGCCGAACAGGCCGGCGATCGTCTCGCGGGGTTCGTCATCCGTGGCGACGAGTCCGTCGAGCACCACGCCCCTTCCCGCCAAGGCGTCGAGCCCCGGCATCGACACCCAGGTCGATCCGTAGGCGGGCAGCATCCAGCCCGGCAGACGGTCGATGGTGACGACGAGGAGATTGCCGGTCATCGCTGGCCCTGACATGCGGGTTTGCCTTGCTGTCGTACCGTCGGCCATGCTGTCGCAACGACCGCGCACCCTCCAAGGTACCGCATGGCCACGCCGACTGCTTCGTACCGTACCCACCCGACCGCGACCGCGGCCATGCCGCCGGGCATTCCGTTCATCGTTGGCAACGAGGCGGCGGAGCGGTTTTCTTTCTACGGCATGAAGTCGATTCTCGTCGTTTTCATGACGCAGCATCTGCTCTCGGCGGCCGGCCAGCCCGCCGGCATGACGGAGACGGAGGCACGGGAATGGATGCACCTTTTCGTGGCCAGCGCCTACTTCTTCCCGGTGATCGGCGGCATCGTCGCCGACGCGTTCCTCGGCAAGTATCTGACGATCCTCCTGCTCTCGATCGTCTACTGCGCCGGACATCTCTGTCTGGCACTCATGGACATGCCGCAGCCGTTCCTCGCCGCCACGTTGGAGCCACGCGGCTGGCTGCTGGCGGGCCTTGCCCTGATCGCCGTCGGCTCGGGTGGCATCAAGCCTTGCGTCTCGGCTCACGTCGGCGACCAGTTCGGCCATTCCAACCGCCACCTCCTGGAACGGGTCTTCGGCTGGTTTTACTTCGCGATCAACTTCGGCTCGTTCTTTTCCACCCTGCTCACGCCCTGGCTGCTCGAGCACCACGGCCCCGGCTGGGCCTTCGGTGTGCCGGGCATCCTGATGGCGATCGCGACGCTCGTCTTCTGGCTCGGACGGCACCGATTCGTCCACGTGCCGCCGCGCGGCGGCGGCTACTTCGCCGAGACGTTCGGCAGCGAAGGCCTGCGGGCCGTCGGCAAACTGGTGCCCTTGTATCTCTTGGTGGCCGTGTTCTGGTCGCTCTACGATCAGACGGGCGGCGCCTGGGTGCAGCAGGCACAGCAGATGAATCGCCGGTTCCTGGGCATCGACTGGCTGGAGAGCCAGATCCAGGCGATCAACCCGTTGCTCGTACTGCTCTTCATTCCGCTCTTCGGCAGCCTGATCTACCCGGCCGTAGGCCGCGTGGTCGATCTCACGCCCCTACGGAAGATTTTCATCGGGTTCGCCCTGACCATCGCGGCCTTCGCCATCTCGGCCTGGGCGCAGCAGCAGATCGACGCCGAGTCGCTCCGGTTGGCGGCGGCGGGCCTCGGCCCGGAGGCGGCCCGCTGGCCGTCGGTGCTCTGGCAACTGGCCGCCTATGTCGTGATCACCGCCGCCGAGGTGCTCGTGTCGATCACCTGCCTGGAGTTCAGCTACACGCAGGCTCCGCCCCAGATGAAGTCGTTCGTGATGAGCCTCTATCTGTTGAGCGTGTCGCTGGGCAACCTGTTCACGGCCTTCGTCAACATCATGACCCGCGACGCCACCGGCAACTCCACGCTGACGGGCGCCTCCTATTACTGGTTTTTCACCGGATGTATGGCGGTGGCGACACTCCTCCTGGTTCCGGTAGTCTTGCTGTACCGCCCCCGCGAATACTTCCAGTCGGAGTCCGAGGGCGGCCCGCAGACGCACTGACTCGAGAGGCTCCGCATGACCGCTCCCGCTTCGTATCAGACCAGCCGCCGTGGGTTTCTCGCCTCGTCGGCAGCCCTGGCCGGAGCGTTGGCCGCGGCTCGTGTCGAGGTGCGTGCCGCGGATCCGGCGCCGCGGCCGCCGGTGTTTCGCATCTCGCTGGCCCAGTGGTCGCTTCACCAGACCCTGTTCTCCGGCAAACTCGACAACCTCGACTTCCCGCGGACGGCGAAGCAGCAGTTCGGCATCGATGCCGTCGAATACGTGAATCAGTTTTTCAAGGACAAGCCACAGGATGCCGACTATCTCGCCGACCTGGCCAAGCGGGCCACGGACGAGGGCGTGACGAACGTGCTGATCATGTGCGACGGGCTGGGCAACCTCGGTGATCCCGACGACAAGGCGCGGACGCAGGCGATCGAGAAGCACTACCCGTGGGTCGAGGCCGCCAAGCGGCTCGGCTGCCATTCGATCCGGGTCAACGCCGGCAGCAAGGGAACGTTCGAGGAGCAGCAGAAGCTCGCGGCCGATGGTCTCGGGCGGCTCTGCGAGTTTGCGGCGCAGCTCGACACCAACGTGATCGTCGAGAACCACGGCGGCCTGTCGAGCAACGGGGCCTGGCTGGCGGGGGTGATGAAGATGGTGGACAAGCCCAACTGCGGCACGCTCCCCGACTTCGGCAACTTCCACGACTACGACCGCTACCGCGGCGTCGAGGAGTTGATGCCGTTCGCCAAGGGGGTCAGCGCCAAGAGCCACGAGTTCGACGCCGAAGGCAACGAGGTGCGGACCGACTACCTCAAGATGATGAAGCTCGTGGTCGCCGCCGACTACCACGGCTGGGTGGGCATCGAATACGAGGGCAAGGGCTTGTTCGAGGCCGAGGGCATCCTCGCGACGAAGAAACTCCTCGAGCGGGTCCGCGACGAACTCGCCTGACCGGCGCGGCCCGCCCCCGACGCCCGTTTCGTCACCGTTTCCGCGACAGATCGAGGTCGACGACCACCGGGTAGTGGTCCGACACGTCGAGGTCGATCGCGTGAAAGACGAAGGCCCGCCTGATCGCCGGTTCGAGGTCGCGGTGCAGGAGAATGTGGTCGATCATCGTGAACACGTCCTCGCCGTCCGAGACGCCGTTCTCGTTGAAGTCCCAGTGCGACGTGTAGCGGTCGGCGACGCGGGGCATGCGGGCCGCCGCGTTGACGAGCTCCGGCCCCTGCTCCGTCTCGTCGTAGTTCTTGAGGTCGCGGAGGACGGTCGTCTGCGTTTTCCGCACGGCGTCGGCCATCGGCACGTCGGGGTCGTAGTCGTTGAGGTCGCCCAGCACGATCGGCAGGTAGCCTTTCGCCACGATTCGGCGGCGGATGATGTCGCGTGCGATCCTGGTCTCGGCGGTCCGCTGGGCGTTGGCGCCGACGTCGGCAGGGTTGCTCTTGAGGTGCATGCCGAGCAGGGCGATCTTCCGGCCGCAGACCGTGAAATAGGCGACCGCATGCCGCTGGAGCACCGCCTCCTCGCTGCGGTCCGCGCCGCGGTCGTCGACGAACGTGTAGGGCTGCCGCAGCCAGGCATCGTCGCCGTCGCCTTCATCCGCGACTGCTTCCGCCCCGCCACCGCGGGCCGGCCGCCGCTTGGGGACGTTGATGTGGATGCGACTACCGTCGATCTCGTCGGGCTCGATCCGCGAGAAGAGGGCGACGTCGAAGCCGGAAAAACTGTCGGCACCGTCGACGTGGTAGCCGCGGAAATCCTTCAGTCCCTTCTCCCGCAGAATCGCCGCCACCGCCTCGACCCCTGCTTTCGAGACCACCTCCGGCATCACGAGAATGTCAGGATCGATCGCCTCGATCACGTCCGCGATCCGTTCGACGTGCCGTTTCCGCGCGGGCTCGAAGCGAAATCTGGTGAGCCGCGTCGACTCGCCGGGTGTCGCCAGATTCTCCGCGTTGAAGCAGGCGATTCGCAGGCGGCAAGAGTCGTCGCCGGCACCGCTCGGCGAGCAGACCAAGGCGGCCACGAGGGCGAGCATGCCCACCTCCGCGCGACGGCCTGCTTCGCCCCTGCACGGTTGACCTCGTGAACGCTTCATCGGTAGAGTTCGTATCCAAAGTTTTTTCGACGCACATCCACGACACCCATGCCCCACCAAGATACCCGGACGCTCGAGTCCGGCCCCGCCCGCCTCGCTCGTCTCGTCCGAACCGGTGAAACGCACGTCGGCCGGGGGGTGTTCGCCCGCCGCCGGATCGCGTCCGGGATCGTCCTGGCCGAAATACACGGCACGATTCTCGACGACCATCCCGAGGATTCCAGCTACGTGATGGAACTCCCGGGGGGCCGGCTGCTCGATCCAGCCGCCCCGCTGCGGTTCGTGAATCACAGTTGCGATCCCAACTGTGAAATTTTCTACTGGGAGGCGGAGCCGGGAGACACGGAGGAAGAGCGGTTGTGGCTGCAGACGATCCGCCCGATCGAATCGGGCGCGGAACTCCTGATCGACTACAGCTGGCCAGCCGACGCGGCGATCCCGTGTCGCTGCGGGGCCCTGAACTGCCGCGGGTGGATCGTCGACCCGGAGGAACTGCACCTCGTGCAGCAGGGGCAGACGGAGACCGAGGCCTGACACCGCCCGATCGGGCGACATCTTCGGCGCCGAACTGGCACCGGGCCGGCTGGCTGGTCGCCGCAGTCCTCACGGCAGCAGCCCTGTTTGGCATCTCACGACTGCGGATGGATGACGACCTGCGGTCGCTCGTCCGCGACGGCAGCGACGAGTTTCAGCTCGTCGACGAGGTCGCCAAGATCTTCGGGCCACCCGACAGCGACTGCATCGTGCGGGCCACCGCCCGTTCGGGCGACATCTTCGAAGCGGAGCCCCTGGCCGCCCTCGACTCGCTCGCCGGCCGACTCGACCAAATCGAAGGCGTCGCACAGGTGCGGAGCATCTTCGATATCCGCCGACAGGGAGCCGCCGGTGCGGTGCTGCCGGTGATTCCCCGGCGGTCCGAGCCGCTCGACGCCACCTCCCGGGCCGAGGCCAAGGCGCGGGCGGAGAAGCATCCGCTGGTCGCCGGCCACCTGCTCTCCGCCGATGCAGCCTCGTCGCTGCTGCTGGTTCAACTCGTGGCCGAGGCAAACGGCCCCTCGCGTGCATCGGAAACCGTCGCCCGGATCGAGGCCGTCATCGCCGAGCACACCGACGCCTCGGGGCCTCTCGCACTCGAACTCACCGGTCTACCGGCCCTCCGCGAGCAGGCCACGCGGGCGCTGCGGCGCGACATGATCATGTTCAACTCCATCGGACTCTCGCTGGCCGTGATGCTCTCCGCCGCCGTGGCCCGCAGCCTGCGTTCGACCCTGGTGGCTTGCATCCCGCCGTTCGTCGGCGCCGTCTGGGCCCTCGGCATCCTCGGGCTCTGCAACGCCCCCGTGAACATCCTCACGAGCGTCGTGCCGTCGCTGGCCCTGGTCGTGGGCACCTGCGACTCGATCCACTTCATCGAGGACATGCGGCGGAGCGTGCGGCGCGGAATCGACCCGCTGGCGGCCTCCTCCGGGGCGGTCCACCGCGTGGGTATGGCCTGTGGCCTGACGAGCATCGTGACGGCGATCGGCTTCGCCTCGCTTGCCGTCGCCCAGATCGAGGCCGTGCGGACGTTCGGCATCGCCGCGGCCGTCGGGGCCCTCGCGAGCTTCATGGCGGTCACGCTGCTCACGCCGCTGATCGCCGCCACCCGATTTTGCAGCGGTCTACGGCTGGGCCGCTCGTCGCCCATCGCGGGCCGGGCCGCCAATCTTCTCGCCGCGTTCTCGGTCCGCCACGCCCGACCGCTGGTGGCCCTCGCCTGCGGCCTCACGGCGGTCCTCGGAACCGTTGGTGCCAGGCTCGACGCCGACAACCGCATCGTCGATTCACTGCCGACGGGTGCGCCCGCCTCGCGGGCCCTGGCCCGCGTCGATGCCGAGTTTGGCGGGGCGATGGGGATCGACGTCGTCGTCGGCTGGCCCGAGGGACTCGACTGGCGTGATCCTACGGTCCTCGCGTCGCTCGCGCGGGTCGAGGAGCTGCTCGGCCGCGAGGCCGGCATCTCGCGGCCGATCTCGCTCTCGACGATCGCAGGAGAACTGCCGCCGCGGGCTCGCCGTCGGCTCGACGCCGCCAGCGTGAGCGACCTCGTGGCTCCCGAGGCCCGAATGGCCCTGGTGCGGGCCCGGGTCAGCGATCTTGGGTCGCGAAAACTCGAGGGCATCTACGACCGGATTGATGCCCGCCTCGCCGCGCTCGAGCGGGAGTCGCCGGGCTGGCGGTTCCGCCTTGCGGGCATGTCGGTCGTCTCCGCCCGCAACATTCGGCAGCTCGTCCGCGATCTGGGCTCGAGTCTCGTGGTGGAGGTGCTGGTGATCGGCTGCATCCTTGCGATCGCTTTCCGCTCACCGCTCGCCGGGATCGTGAGCCTGATCCCCAACGTCTTCCCGCTCGCCGTGATCGCGGCGCTGCTGGTGCTCACCGGCCGCGCGCTCGATCCGGCCACGGTGATCGTCTTCAACGTCTGCCTGGGGCTCGCGGTCGATGACACCGTCCACGTGCTCTCCGCCCTCGCCCGCAATCGTCGGGAGGGTGTTTCGATCGCCACCTCGGTTCGCCGCGCAGTGGCCGAGACGGGCAACGCCGTCGTGATCGGCGGCGTGGTGCTCACGGTCGGCTTTGCAGGAGTCACGGCCAGCAGCGTGCCGGCGCTGGCGGGCTTCGGCATGCTGGCCTGTGCGGCCGTGGCCGCCGCCACGCTCGCGGAACTCGTCTTCCTGCCGGCCCTGCTCGTGGTCACGGACGACGTCGTCAAGCGGCGCTGGCCGGTCTTTCGCGACGGTATCTTCGGCACTATGCCGCTCGCTTGGCCCACCGGCTCCCGCGGCAAGGCAGCCGAGGCCTCCGCGTAGATCGCACCCCACTTTGGTGGATCGCCGCCCGCTCCGCCTCACCGTCAGGAAGCCCCAAACGCGAGCGCGGGGTATACGTTCTCCACCTCGTCTCGCTCCGCGGATCCCTCACGCGAAGCCATCCGGCTACCCGTCGCTCGCGCTCCGGGCTTCCCCGGCCACGGACACAACCGAGAACCCGCGAGGGGCTGCCCGTGCCCCGAGAGCCGGGCTATGGGAGCAAGCGAAGGCAGGATGCCGAAGCGCAGCGGACATGCGGAGCGGCGGGCGTGATGCCCGACGCGAACGACCGCCCCTCGGGGCACGGGCAGCCCCGACCCACTCCTCGGGCCCACGACGCTCTACGCCGTCGCAGCCACGACGGCGGCGAGCGTCTCGACGGTGCGGACGATCTGCTCCTCCGTGTGCTCGCACGTCAGGAAAAACCGCACGCGGGCGGCCGACTCGCGCACGGCCGGATAGAGG
>JAIOPD010000066.1 GCA_021414115.1 Planctomycetia bacterium | reverse complement strand
GTCTTTCCAGGCGGAGTCCAGCAGGTGCAGCACCAGCGAGCGCTCCATCCGCCGCAGCTCGGGGGCGTAGTGATCGTTAAACGCCGTCCACGCGCGGCGCGTCAGGTTCTTGTGGTCGAGCTTGGCCAACTCCGCGGCCGGGATCTCAGCCTTCGCGTTGTCGCGGAGCCAGGTGCTGAGGCTGTCGTACTGCGCCATTGGCACCGCCGCGCGGGCGATGGGATCTTCGGGGAACTTCGACAGCAGTTCGGCCAACTGGCCCACCAACTGCTGCCCTTGCTGCTGCCGGCTGCGGCTGTGCTCGATCAGCACGTCGCGAATCTCGTCTCGCTGCAGGTTCTTGAGTTGCTCCAGTTCCAAGTCGACGTCGAACCGCTCGCGGGCCCACACGACCAGCTTGTCGCGGTCGTAACGCTTCTGGCCTCCCGAGTCGCGGGTGGTGAAATGCACCAGCCCGGCCATCACGGGGAACTCCACCTCGCGCTGCTCGTAGGCGGCCGACGCCCGCTCGCGCACGCGGCGCTTGAACACCTCCAACTCGACGCCGCGGAACTCCTCGATCGGCAGTTCCAGGGCGAACTTCTGCGAGACCCAACCCAAGGCGCTGCGGAGGCCGAAATCTTCCTGCAACGGCGCGGCCCCTTCGCTGAGGTCGACCTTATGGATCGCTTCGCGGGCACTCTCCAGCAGCAATTCCTCGGCCCCTTCGCGGCCCAGCTTTTTCAGGTCGCGGTCGCGGAGCGAAAGTTGCCAGCGGGTATTGGCCCACTTGGCCAGCGCTTCCCAACTCCACTCCTCGGGGTCTTCCTCCGCGGGAATGTTTTCGTCCATGGCGTCGCGGATTTGCGACTCGGCCATCCGCTCGGCCTGATCGCGGGCGTACTCCTGGGCCGACTGGAAGTCGGTCTCGCGGAAATCGCGGGCGTCGAACTCCACGCCCAGCCGGCTGCCTGCCCAGGCGGCGAACGAGGCGCAGCCATAGTCGCGATCAAGAAATTCGGCCAAGTGCCGGTCCACCTGGTCGGCAATCATCTGCAGGATCAGGTCTTTGCAGTTGGCGCCATCCAGAATGTCCTGGCGATATTGATAGACCCGCTTCCGCTGCTGGTCCATGACTTCGTCGTATTCGAGCAGGTTTTTGCGGATTTCAAAGTTCTGCTCTTCGCGTTTCTTTTGGGCCCCTTCGATGCGGCGCGAGACCATCTTGCTCTCGATGGCCTCCCCTTCCTGCATGCCCAGGCGCGTGAGCATCGACTTGACCCATTCGCCGGCGAATATGCGCATCAGATCGTCTTCGAGCGATAAGTAAAAGCGGCTGCTGCCGGGATCGCCTTGCCGACCGCTGCGGCCGCGTAACTGCAAGTCGATGCGGCGGGCTTCGTGCCGTTCGGTGCCGACGATGTGCAGGCCGCCCAGCTTGCGGACCGCGTGGCCTTCGGCCTCCATGTCTTCATCGACGCGGACTTTCTCGACCAGGTCGCGCCATACTTCGGGCGGAACTTCGAGCCGCGAGGCGTATTGATCCTGCAATTGGGCCCAGGCCATCGTCTCTGGATTTCCGCCGAGGATGATGTCGGTGCCGCGGCCGGCCATGTTCGTGGCGATGGTCACCGCGCCGCGACGTCCGGCCTGGGCGACGATTTCCGCCTCGCGCTTGTGTTGCTTGGCGTTGAGCACTTCGTGCTTGATGCCCCGCTTGTCCAAGAGCGAGGAGAGCCGTTCGCTCTTTTCGATTGACACCGTGCCGACCAGAACCGGCCGGCCGCGACCTTGAATCTCGGTGATCTGGCTGCGGGGGATCGATTCCTTTTCGCGCGACTCGCGGGCCTGGAACTCGATCGCGTCGGGTGTCTCGCGGACGATTGTGCCTTGGCGCACCTCGCCCTTGGACATCTCGATGGCGTCGTACTTGATCAGATGCTCGATCTCGTCGGCGATGGCGGCGTATTTTTCCTTCTCGGTGCGGTAGATCAGGTCCGCATATTCGCGGCGCTGCATGCCGCGGTTGGTGGGGATGGCCACTACGTCGAGCTTATAGATTTTCCAGAACTCGGGGGCCTCGGTCATGGCGGTGCCCGTCATGCCGCCGACCTTCCGATAGAGCTTGAAAAAGTTCTGGAGTGTGACGGTCGCGAGCGTCTGCGACTCCTCCTTGATCCGCACTCCTTCGCGGGCCTCAACCGCCTGGTGGAGCCCGTCGGACCACTGCCGGCCGGGCATCAATCTCCCGGTGAACTCGTCGACGATCACCACCTCGCCGTTTTGAACGACGTAGTTCACGTCCCGCTTGTAAAGGTGATGGGCCTTGAGCGAGTTGTCGATCAGGTGGGGCCACTCCATGTTGCCAGCGGTGTAGAAGCTCTCGACGCCGGCGAGTTTCTCCGCAAACCGCACCCCCTCCTCGGTAAGCGCGACGGTGTGCTCCTTCTCCTTGACCTCGAAGTGCTCGTCGGCCCGAAGCTGCCGCGCGATCTCGTCGGCCCGCGCGTACTTCGAGACGTCGTCGTGGGCCGGGCCCGAGATGATTAGCGGCGTCCGGGCCTCGTCGATGAGGATGTTGTCCACCTCGTCGACGATCGCGAAGTTGAGCGGCCCCTGGCTCTGCTGCAGGTGCTTGGGGAAGCGGTCGTCGTCCCGTGCGGCCATCCGCATGTTGTCGCGGAGGTAGTCGAAGCCAAACTCGTTGTTCGTGCCGTAGGTGATGTCGCAGGCGTACGACTTCTGCCGGTCGCCCGATTCCATCCCCGACTGGATCGTGCCCACGGTGAGTCCCAGGCCGATGTAGAGCGGACCCATCCATTCCATGTCGCGGCGGGCGAGGTAGTCGTTGACGGTGACCACGTGCACGCCCTTGCCATCGAGGGCGTTGAGGTAGGCAGGGAGCGTCGCGACGAGCGTCTTGCCCTCGCCGGTGATCATCTCGGCGATCGCGCCGGAGTGGAGCACCATGCCGCCGATCAGCTGCACGTCGTAGTGCCGCATGCCGAGGAACCGCCGGCCACCCTCGCGGCAGACGGCGAAGGCCTCGACGAGGATGTCGTCGAGGGTCTCACCGGATGCGAGACGGCGGCGAAACTCCGTCGTTTGGCCGCGGAGTTCCGCATCGCTCATCGCCTGGTACTTGGGCTCGAGCGAGTTGATGGCGTCGATCTTGGGATCGAGCCGCCGCAGATAACGGGCGTTCGAGGAGCCGAACAGGCCGGTCAGAAACCGCTCCAGGCGGGCGCCGGCTCCGGCGGCGCCGTTCGAGATCGTTTCCCAGAGGCGTTCGAGCTGTTCCATAGGAATGCGTATGCCGCGCAGGCCTGGCGGGCCGCGGAAATGGGGTGGGGCGGGGTGAAAACAGGATTCTCGCGGGGCACTGTTGTATGGGTCAAGGCGATTCGCTCCGGTTTCGGCCAGAGAGACCGTCGTCCGCCCGTGCCGGCCGAGCGAAGAGTCCCGTCACAGCCGCCCCTCGATTTTTCGCCGATCAGCGAAAAACCGAACGGATCCGCCCGAGGGACACGACGGGGGCCTGATGCGTCGAGGCCGGTTTCCCGGCCCGGAAGTTCAGCGCCGTCGGCGGCGCATGGCAACCGCAGCGCATAGGAGGCCCGAAGCAACCACGAGAGTCGTCGCCGGCTCGGGTACAGCGGTATACGACAGGACGACGTCGTTTCCTGCCAACGACAGCGTGAAGGCGGAATCCGGGCGGGCGGTCGCGAAGGCCACGCCCGGATCGGTGCCGTCGAGCCACGCATCGGGTGTCAAAGACAGGTAGTCAAAACCGCTCGTCACTCCACCGACATCGAAGACGATCCATGAGTGGTCGCTGTTCCAGAACGAATCCGCCCAATCGACGGCACTCGTCCATGTGCTCGAAGGGTCGTTGTCGTAGAAGGACAGCCGGAGAGCCGTCGGTCCCGCAAAGGTAAGGTCGCCCGCAACGTTGATCTGATCGAACGTCACCGGAGTATTGGACTCGGTGTTGCCCGCCAGTTCCCAGACGATCGTCGAGCCTTCGTTGTAGGTGGCGCTGCCCTGTACAGTCGCGATCCCCGGTGAGTTGCCCGGATTCTGCGTGCCGTTGACCGTCAGATCGCCAACGATCGTACCGGCTCCGCCGAGAACACCCCCTGCATCGACGGAGACGCTCCCGTCGAGCATGCCATTGACTACCAAGAGCCCTGACTTCACCGTCGCGTCGGTCTGGGTGGTCGTTCCGGAGAGCGTGAGGCTGCTCGATCCCGACTTGACGATCGTGCCGCTGGCGATCACACCCGAGTAGTTCGTGCTCGTGGTTGCATCGACGGTCATCGTCGCTCCGCCGAGTGCGACGCTGCCGTCGCCGAGGAGGTCGGTGAACGTCTGGGATTGTCCGTTGAGATCGATGGCCGCCCCGCTGCGCACCTCGAGAAAGTTTCCCGCCGCGAACGCACCGCCCGCCTCGAGTTGCACCGTACCGGCCGATACGACGATGCCACCGGTGAACGTGTTAGATGCCGACACGACGACCGTGCCGTCGGTGTTCTTCTCGAGACCGACGGCATACCCGTCGGTGCCAGTGACGTCGGTGATCGGTGTCGAGATGGTGCCGCTGCTGACGGCGGTCGCCGAGGTGAGCAGGGAGCCTGTGCCAGTGATGGTGCCGGCGTTCGTGTAGGAGAAGACGCGGACGGTGCGGTTCAGGACGAGGGTGCCACCCGTGCCGATGGTCAATGTCGTGGAGGGGCTCAGCGCAGCCGAGTTGGAGAGGACGAGCATGCCCGAGAGCAAGTTGGTGTTTCCCAGGAAGCCGTTCGATCCTGTCAGGGTGAAGGTGCCGATGCCTGCCTTCGTGAGACCGCCCGAACCGATGATCGAGCCGCCGAACATCGAACTGCCGCTCCCTGCGATCGTCAGTTGATACGACTGCACATCGACCGTGCCGGACCCGACCAGCGAAGCGATGGTCTCGTTGCCGCCAATCCGTAACCCTGCCATGGTCGACACGGCGACCGTTGCGGCGTCCGCGATCCTTTCAGCCGATGCAGTGGCGAGGAGTCCATAGCCGATGTTCGTGATGCCGGTCAGCGTATTGTTTCCCGAGAGCACGACAGTCCCATTTGCGTTCTTCACGAAGCTACCGGTCCCGCTCAACACGCCGGCGTATTCGCCATTGGTGGATTGGGAAAAGGTCACCACTCCGCTGGTGGCGATGTTGCCGCGGAAGTTCGCCGTGCTTCCATAGAGGCCGCCGGCAGTGACTCGGACGTCTCCAACGACCGAGGTCGGCGTCAGGCTCAGTGAACCGCTCCCCGATTTGATCAACGTGCCGCTGCCGCTGATCGTTCCGGAGAATCCGCCGCTCACCGCCTGGTCGAACTCGAGTTCGGCCCTGTTCGTGATGTTGCCACGAAGGCTCGATGTGCTGCACTTCAATCTCCCTTCGCTGACCAACGTGGGGCCGCTGAACGAACTGGTGCCCGTGAGGGTGAGTGTGCCGGTGTTTGACTTGACCAGCGCGCCGATGCCAGTGAGCGCCCCGACGAATGTGCCGCTTGCTGCCTGGCTGAACTCCAGCGTGCCACTGCTCACGACGATGGCGCCGCGGAGGCTTGTCGTCGTGCCGACGAGCCTGCCGGTGCCCACCGTCGTCGTGCCCGTGTAGGTGTTGGCACCGGTGAGCGTGAGTGTGCCGCCGCCCACCTTCAGAATGCCGCCGCTCCCGCTCAGCACACCGGCATAAGTCGTCGTTTGGCCGTTGCCACCGATGCTCAGCCTATCGCCGCCGAGGGCGATGTCCCGCGATCCCTTCAAGCCGCCGAGCGAGTAGGTTTGCGTGCCCGTACCGCTGGCCGTAAACGCGACGCTTCCCGTGTCGGCGGCAGCCATGTCGAGCGTCGACCCGGCGAGTGCCGCCGTGCTGGCGATCGCGAGAGTTCCGGAGGCGATCCGCGTGTCACCGGAGTAGGTGTTCGATCCTGAGAGCGTGAGGACGCCGCCTCCGTTCTTCGTCAGGCCGCCATCGACGATCTTGCCGCTGATGGTGACCCGCCCCGGAATCGTGAGCTGCCGAGAACCGCCCTCGAGGTCGACGGTTCCGCTGAACGTCAACGCCCCGGAGCTCCAACTGCCCAGCGTGGCGTCGTCGCTCATCGACACGGGGTTGGCGAGGGCCTTACTGAACTGGTCAGCCGAGCCGAGCGTGCCGCCCGTGATCGTGATCGCTCCGGATCCCAATGAGAAACCGCCGCCCACCCTGAGTTCGCCGGCGGTGAGAGTGGTGCCGCCCGCGAACGAGTTGCTGCCTGTCACAACGAATAAACCAGCCCCGGATTTGACCAAGGCTCCGGCGACGATCGCGCCGCTGCCGGAATTCGAGAGCCAGTAGGCGTTCGTGCCTGCGGTGACCGTGATCGTGCTTGGCGCCTCGCGGTTCGTGATGACCACGCTACCGGACGAGCCCGAATCGTCGAAAACCACATTGTCGGACGGAAGGAACGTCGTCGGCGCACCATCCGTGCTCAATTTCCAGTTGTCTGCCGTCGACCAGTCGCTCCCATTGGTTCCCGACCAGATCACGTCGGCATTCGCCACCAACAGGTCGATCTTGTGTGCAGCATCGAGCAGCTCCAACGACTGCCGCGCACCAGCGACACCTGAATAACCGAACACTGAGAAACTGCTGAGAGAGCCGCCATAATCCGCAAGCGTGTAGGTGCCGGTCGACAGAGTGGAGAGCGCGTTGCCGAATGAAAACAAGACCGCGCTCGTGCCGGCCGTGGTAATGTCACCAAGAACATTCAGGCGGGTGGCAGGCATCCCGCCGCTTACGGACATGGCGATCAGCGACGGCCCAGTACCCGTCGCCGACCCTAGAACGAGACTTCCCATGTGAATGGTGCCCGTTCCCGCCAGGGCGGCGTTATTTCTCACCGTCACAGCCCCCGTTCCGAATGCATGCGGGTTGTCGAAAGCGAGCGTCCCAGAGGAGATGACCGTACCCCCGGAATAGCTGTTGCTTCCCGAAAGCGTCAGGAGACCCCGAGTGAGTGTCACGCCCCCCGAACCGCTGATCGAGTTGCCGACAACGCCGCCGTACGAGTCGGTGCGATCGAAGACGAGCGCGGCATCGTTGACGACGGAGCCCGCCCCCAAGGAACCCGCGGTTCCACCCCCGCCCACGGCAAGAGTCCCGCCCTGCACGGTGACGCCGCCAGAGAGGCTGTTGCTCCCGGCGAGCGTGAGTCTGCCGACTCCTTGCTTGAGCAGAGCAAGTTTTCCGGAGCCGTTGTCGCGGAGCGACCCGCTGAACGTCACGGCCGAGCCGCTGGAGACGGTGAGCGTTCGTGTCCCGGCGGCCGTTGCGGTGGTCACGGCCCCGAAGCCGGTCAGGCTGGCCAGGGAGAGGTCAAAGGTTCCGGTGTCGAGCGTTCCGCCAGTAACGGCCACGCGGGCTGCACTGCCGCCCAGAGCAGCGGCATGGCCGACCGTCAACGTTCCGGCCGCGACGGTCGTGACGCCGCTGTAGGCGCTGCTGCCAGTCAAGGCCAGAACCCCTGCGCCGGCCTTTGTGAATCCGAGGACTCCTACGCCGTTGTCGCGGAACGATCCCGCGAACGTCGAGGTGCCGCTCATGATATTGGTCGTGAGCACCCTCGTGCCTGCGGTCGAGGCGGTGGTGACGACCGTGCCGGCAGCACCTGCCAGCCCACCGATCGACGGACTGAAAGTCCCCGTGTCAAGCATGCCCCCATTGAGCACGACTCCGACGGTTCCAGTGCCCAACGCAGCCGCATTTCCGACCACCAGCGTTCCCGCCGATATGGTCGTGCCCCCGGTGTGCCGGTTGGATCCTGAAAGCGTGAGCGATCCGTTTCCGGTCTTGGTCAGCGCGAGAACGCCGGCTCCGCTCCCCGTCAGTGTGCCGGCAAATATGGAGGTGGAGCTCACGTCCGCCGTGAGGATTCTGGTGCCCGTGAGCGAACTCGTCGTGATCATGCCACTGGAGTTGCCGCTCAAATCCCCTACCGAGATGCTGAACGTACCCGTGTCGAGCGTCCCGCCGTTGACGGCCAGCGGTGCCGATGTAACGCCAAGGGCGGCCGCATTGCCCACCACCAGCGATCCGGAGGTGATCGTCGTGCCTCCGGAATAAGCATTGCTCCCGGAAAGAACGAGCCGACCAGATCCCGCTTTGACGAGGGCGATCGTGCCCGCACTGCCGTCGCGAAGGCCGCCGGCGTAGACGGCACCGCTGCTGCCCGAGGCGACGGTCGTGGTGAGCATGCTGGCACCGGCAGAATTCGTGATGATTCCCGACCCGGAGCCGCTCAGGGTGCCGACCGTGAAGTCGAATCCAGCAGCGTCGAGGACGCCGCCGTTGACGGTCAGCGATCCCGAGGACGCCCCGAGTGCGGCCGCGGAACCCAAGAGAAGCGTTCCCGTCGAGAGCGTGGTGCCTCCTGTAAACGAGTTCGAGCCCGACAGGGTGAGCTGCCCCGGCCCGATTTTGACAAGCCCGCCGCTTCCCTTGATCTCGGCTAGCGTGGCGTCGAACGAGCCACGAACGGTCAGTGAGTGGCCATCCGTGTCGATCGCGCCGGTAACCGTTACGTCGCCGGAGCCGGCATCGATCCGTGAATCGGCGGACAGCGTCATATCGACCCCGACGGCTTGCGTGGCCACGGAATCGTTCGCCACGCCATCCGCGCCAAGAGCCAAGCCGCTTCCAGCGACGGTGTATTCCCCGGCGGAGTCCTTGAACCTCAAGCCTGCGACAGCCGCGAGCACACCGTCATTGGTCGAAATGCCTCCTGCCGTGCCAGAGAACATGACGACGGGTGTGCCACTGGGGACGATTGCAGGCGACCAGTTGGATGGCGTGCTCCAGTTGCCCGTGCTGCCAACGTAATTGGGTACCGATCCTATGGCCGGGGTGTAGACCACGGTCAGATCGGTGCCATTCGAGGCCAGGCTGAACGCGCCCGTGAAGGGATTGGCAAATCCTCCAGCGCCGTTTGCGGGCCCGGTGACGAGGCTGAACACCTCGGGCGAGAAACCGGAGATGCCGCCCGCAAACGTGCCGATGGTCCAGCTGTAGGAGTTTGCTTGATTGAAGTTTGCAGCAACGCCGCTGGTGCCGGCGGTGGCACTCGTGACCGTCCACAGGTTGATGCTGAAAGGATTGCCGACGGTCGCGTTGACGGTGAGCGGTCCGCCCGACAGCAGATCCCATCCGCTGCCAGACACTCCAGCGGCATTGAACAGTTGCCAGTTGTAGATTCCCCCGCCGGCCAGGGTGACGTCGCCGACGGACAGTGTCCCCACCGCGCTGCCAGGGCTGATGATGCCGCCCTGGGCGATGGCTACCGCGCCCGTCGTCCCTTGACCCGACAGGGTGCCGCCGGCATTGACCGACACGCCCCCCGCGCCCGCCCAGCCGTCCACCCGAAGGGCCCCGCCGTCTACCGTCGTGCCTCCGGTGAACGAGTTTGAACCGCTGATCGTGAGTGTGCCTGGACCGGTCTTGACGAGGGCGAGCACGCCCGGCGCGCTGTCGGCCAACGTGCCTGCGAAGGTCGAAGTTCCCAAGGAAATATTGGTCGTGAGCGAGCGCGTGCCGGCCACGGCAGCGGTGGTGATCACGCCACCCGATCCGCTCAACGTCCCGACGGTCGGACTGTACAGACCCGTGCTGAGCCGGCCGCCGTTGACCGTCAACCGTCCGACGGCACTCCCCAGCGCCGCCTGGTTGCCCATCGTCAACGTACCGGAGGACAGCGTCGTGCCCCCTGAATACGAGTTGGAGCCGGTGAGCGTGAGTGAACCACCGTTGACGGACGCAGCGACGATTCCGAGGCCGTTGTCACGGATCGTGCCGTTGTAGGTTGAGACGGCCGATCCCACGATCGTCACGGTCCGGGTGCCGGCATTCGTCGCCGTCGTGATCACGCCTCCGGAGCCACCGCTCAGGCTGCCGATCGTGAGTCCGACCGTGCCCGTGTTGAGAACGCCCGCATTGATGGCGACCCTGCCCGAACTGCTCCCAAGCGCGGCCACATTCCCGGTCGTCAGCGTGCCGCCGGTGATCGTCGTGCCGCCGGTAAACGAGCTGCTTCCCGAAAGCGTCAGGCCGCCGCTACCAGACTTGACGACAGCCAGGATCCCCGCGGCATTGTTGCGAAGCGAGCCGCTAAAACTGGAGCTGGTCGCGGAGTCGACCGCGACGGTCAACGCCCTCGTGCCGGCGGTCGATCCGGTGGTGATGACGCCAGCGCCGGAGATGCCTCCGGTCGTCACGTTGAAAGAGCCCATGTCGAGCAGGCCACTGTTGATCGCCAGCCGGCCCGTGCCAGCCCCGAGTGCTGACCCATTTGCCAGAACGAGAGTGCCCGAGGAGACAGTGGTACCGCCCGTATACGAACTGCTGCCGGCCAGAACGAGGGTGCCGGCCCCCGATTTCGTGAGGGCCATGACGCCCGAGCCCGAATTGACGATCGATCCCGCGAAGGTTGACGAGCCGGATGAGATCGTGGTGGAGAGTGTTCGAGTGCCCGATGTGGCGGCGCTGGTGATCATGGTCCAGGCAGATCCGCTCAACGTACCCACGCTCAATGATGCCGTGTTGAGTTCCAGAACGCCGTCCGAAAGAGTGAGGCTGCCACTGCCTGATCCGAGCGCGCCAGACGAGGCCACGACGACCCGGCCCGCCTTGAGAGTGGTGCCGCCCGAATAGTCGCTCGTCCCGGACAAGTTCAACGTTCCCGTGCCGGTCTTGATCAACGAGGCACCGCTGCCTGTCAGTCGCGAGGAGAGCGTCGTGGAGGCGTTGTTGACGGTGATCGTGCTGGATGGCGCCAGCGTGATCGTGCCGGTTGTGAGTGAAAGCGTGCCGCTGGCGCCGCCAAAAATCATGCTGCCGATGCTTCGGCTGCCGGAGACAGCGATCGTGCCGGACGAGAGGCCGAGCGCGTCTGTGCCGAACCAGAGCGTGTCGGCGGTCGTCGAGTTCGTCGAGGAGCCAGTCGTCAGCGTGCCTGAGAAACTGGTGCTGAAAAAGGTGCTGGCTCCCCATGTGCCGCTGGCGGTACCGAATCCACTGGTTGTTCCGTTGGTGTCCCAATACCAGGTCGCTGCCGATGCGTGGTTCGTGGCGAGAATGGCCAAGGAGCACGCGAGCGCTCGGAGAATGGTGAGCGACTGGAAGGTGCGCCGGTCTTGGCTGGCATCGCAACAGAAGCGGGGCAGACCCCGCGATAGCAAACGAACGCCCCAGTCGACCATGCCTCACGCCCCTTTCGCATTTCCGCTCTCGACGCCGCAGGAGCGACATCGTCGGTCCGGGAGGGCCGGAGAAGCCCCCGTAAGAGGTAACTCTAACGGGCGGTCAACCATTGCCAACAGTCCTGGTCAAAAATCTGACGAATCAGGCTCTGGCAGGGACGAATCGGGCAGGACTCGGCCCGTCTTGGCAGAAAAGACGCGGCCAGCGTGGCGAGGGCCCTCTGATTCGTACCGTGCTCGATCTTGCGCCGTCCGTTCCCGCAGGGCATCCGATAGTCTTTGCGGCTGTGCCGCCGGCAACGTGGCCAGCCTATCGAGCCCCATGGAGAGCGATCACGTGGCGAGTGGAAGTCAGGGCGGATCAGGTTGGTTGTCGGCGGAGGGCCGCGATCTGACAGGCCGGCTGCTCTTTCTGGGCACCGGCACGAGTGTCGGCGTGCCCGTGGTGGGTTGCGGCTGCGATACCTGCACGAGCGACGATCCACGCGACAGCCGCACGCGGACGAGCGTATTGCTCGGGCTGCCGGGCGGGCACCTGCTCATCGACACGACGCCCGACCTCCGCACGCAACTCCTCCGCGAGCGGATCGGCAAGATCGATGCGGTGCTCTACACGCATGATCACGTCGACCATGTCTATGGTCTCGACGACGTGCGGCCGCTGTGCTTCGCGAGCGGCCGGGCCATCCCGCTGCATTGCGAGGAACGGGTCGAGGTTCGGATCCGGCGGGCCTTCGACTACGCATTTTCGGCGACCCCACCGCCGGGCGGCGGCGTTCCCAAGATCGTGTTCGAGCGGATCTCCACCGCGCCATTCGATCTGCTGGGAGCGAGTGTCGTGCCGCTGCGGCTGCGGCACGGCATCTTCGACGTGCTCGGCTTTCGGTTCGGCAACGTCGCCTACTGCACCGATACCAACGGCATTCCCGACGAGACCTGGCCGCTGCTCGAGGGCCTCGACGTGCTGGTGCTCGACTGCCTCCGCCCGTCGCGACACCCCACGCATTTTTCGATCGAGGAGGCCCTGGCCGTGGCTGCCCGCTCGGCCGCGAAACAGACCTTCCTCATCCACATGTCGCACGACGTGCGGCATGCGGCCGCGTCGGTGACGCTGCCGGCGGGCGTGGCGTTTGCCCACGACGGCCTCGAGATTCCGCTCACCTAGGCCGGCGGTTTACTCCGCACCGGCCCGAGCCCGGGCGATGAGGAAGTCGACCAGTTCCTGGCAGCGGAAAAAGCCCTCCCAGAAGGAATGGCCCTGGCCCTCGGCGACGATCAACGTGACCAGATCGCCCTTGCCCGCAGCCTCGTACCGCTTTTTCAGTTCGGCCGAGTTCGGTCCGAGCGGCACGAGCGTGTCCACGTCGCCGTGGATAATGCACACCGGCACTCCGGCCTTCGCTATCAGCTCGATCCGCTCGATCGGGCAGAGCTCTCCGGCTCGGGCCCGGAGGTCATCGGGCGAGAGCCCGTAGGCGGCTGCGGCTTTGTCAACGCCGGGATAGGTCCGCCAGTCGTAGACGGGATAGATGCCGCCGATTCCCGCCGTCAGCTCGGGATGCGCGATCGCCCACGAGCTCGCCCCGAGCCCGCCGCGGCTCCGGCCGAGCAGGGCGGGTTTCTTCGCGTAGCCGCGACGGACCATCTCGGCATGCAGCGCTTCGGCGGCCTTGATCCACGCGGGGCTGCCGTAGGATTCGCCGGTGTCGACGCCCGCGACGGCGACGCCCGCCTTCGTGAACTGCTCGTGCATCCACTTCTCGGCGGCGTCGGGATAGGCGGGGAGCGTGGGCGAATAGAGGATCCAGGGCTTTGCGGCCGACGGCGGCCCTGCGGCATCGGCCGCCGTCAAGATGAAGGCGGTCCTTCCAGCGACGGTGAATACCTCGCCCGGCAGGACGAGGTTCTTTTGCGGTTCCGTCGCATGGCAGAAAACCGTCGCCGCGATGCACGCAATCGCGACCGCACATCTCACGATCAGGTCTTTGATGGTCATAGCCGGGAGTCTATCGTGGACGGCCATGTATCACCAACATTCCGACGTCGAGCGGCAGATCGAGTTCGATTTCCTGCGTGCCACCGAGATCGCGGCGCTCAACACGCTGCGCTGGCTCGGCAAGGGGCAGAAGGAACTCGCCGATGCGGCCGCCTGCGACGCGATCCGCGGCATGTTCGACCTCATCGACATGAGAGGAGAGATCACGATCGGCGAAGGAATCAAGGACGAGGCGCCGGGGCTCTTCAAGGGAGAGAAGGTCGGTTCCTGGCGGGAGGGCGCCCCGCGATTCGAGATCGCGCTCGACCCGATCGACGGCACCACCAACGTCGCCAAGGGGATGCCCAACTCGCTCTCCTGCATCGCCGCGGCTCATGCCGACGGGGCCACGTCGCCGTGTCTGCTCGACATTCCCGCCTTTTACATGAAGAAGCTCGCCTATCCGCTGGCCGTGCGGAAGGCCTGGATCCGTGACCCGAAACTGCCGATCGACGTCGATGCCCCGATCGACGAGCTGATCGATGCCACGGCCAGGATCCTCGGCAAGGAGGTTCGCGACGTGGTGGTCTGCGTGCTCGACCGGGAACGCAACCAGCCGCTCGTCGAGGAGATCCGCCGCAAGGGAGCCGCGCTCCGCATGATCCAGGACGGCGACATCGCCGCGGCCGTCGCCCCGGCCATGATGACCAGCGACATCGACCTCTACCTCGGCATCGGCGGCGCCCCCGAGGCGGTGCTCTCGGCCGCCGGGTTGCGGTGCCTCGGTGGCGGCATGCGGGCGAAGATCTGGCCGCGGGACGAGGCCGAACGAAGCCACCTCGTGAGCATCGGCTGGGGTGACCGGCTCGACACGCAGTTCATGTCGCGGGATCTGGCCAGCGGCGACCAGATCGTCTTTGCGGCCACGGGGATCAGCACGAGCCCGCTGCTTGACGGAGTGAGCGTTCGCGGCACCGTGGCCACGACCCACTCGGTGCTCATGCGAGCCAAGAGCGGCACCGTCCGGTTCATCGAGGCCCATCACGACCTCTCGCGAAAGACGATCCATCTGCGGAGCACGCAGGCCGAACGCAAGGTCTGATCGGCTCACCGATCGTGAACTCGCCGCGTTCCTGATCGTCGGTCGGACGAATCGCGAGCCGTGGCATCGGGTGCCTGGGAAGCCCGGAGCGCGAGCGACGGGGAGAGAGGTGGCCGCCCGAAACGGCGCCACGAAGTGATTTGGGGTGGAGAACGTATGCCCCGCGCTCGCGCTTGGGGCTTCCTGGCAGAGAGAGATACCGCCGAACCCGGCGACGGGGCACGGGTAGCCCCTCGTTTCCAGGGTTTGGCGCTCAGGACGGGGATGTCTCGTGCGACATCGCGGCGAATCGGTCGAGCAGGCGGGCGGCGGCGGCCGAGTCGATCGCCGCCTCGGCCAGCGCGCGGGCGGCGGGCTTGTCGGCGGCCCGGCCCGCAGCCCAGAGCACGGCGGCGGCGTTGAGCACGACCACGTCGCGCCGCGGGCCGCGCGATCCGGCGAGCACGTCGCGGATCGCCGCGGCGCTCTCCTCGGGGCCGGCGACGTCGAGCTCGGCGGTTGCCGATGCCGGGAGTGTCTTGAGGCCGAAGTCCTCGGGGGTCCATCTTGATCGCGAGGTCGAGGTCGTCGTCACGTCGATCACGTCGGTCGGGCCGAACAAGCTCACTTCGTCGAAAGCCTTCGAGTCGTCGGTGCCGATGCGGCCGGAGACGACCAGCGCCCGCGTCGCGCCGATGAGCCGGGCGGCTTCGGCCATCGGCTCGCGGGCCGACGGCCGCCCCACCCCGATCACCTGCACGGTGGCCCCGGCGGGATTGCAGAGCGGGCCGACGAGGTTGAAGACGGTTGGCCGCGCCAATGACCGGCGGAGCGGGCCGACAGTGGCCATCGCCGGATGATGGATCGGCGCGAGACAGAAACAGAGGCCGAGTTCGGCGAGGCAGCGGCTGCTCGTCGCCGCATCGGCGTCGACTCGCACGCCGAGCCGTTCGAGAACGTCGGCCGACCCGGTGCGGCTGGAGACGGCACGGTTGCCGTGCTTGGCCACCGGCT
The DNA here is from genome assembly GCA_021414115.1 of Planctomycetia bacterium. Lineage (GTDB taxonomy): Bacteria > Planctomycetota > Planctomycetia > Pirellulales > UBA1268 > QWPN01. Next base: position 43,797 of record JAIOPD010000066.1, on the reverse strand, counting down.
GTCCCGTCGCGGCGACCACGATCCCCGCCGCCGTCGAGATGTTGAACGATCCTGAGCCGTCGCCGCCAGTGCCGCAGGTGTCGACGACGGGAGCCATCGCCGCGCGGCCCTGCCGCGGCACGGGCACCATGCGCTGCCGCAGGGCCATGGCCACGCCGGCGATCTCGGCCGCGGATTCGCCGAGGTCGGCAAGGGCCACGAGCCAGTCGCCGAACGGTGCGGGCTCGATCTCGCCCGCCAGCACGCCCTCGATCAGCCGGCAGACATCCGCCTGCGTGGCATGGTGTCCCGCGCGGAGCATCGCGGTCGAGGCGGCGAGGTCGGCGAGTGGCCGCCCGGAGTCAGTGTCGTTGTCGTGAGCCACGGGAATGCAGCCTCAGCGCCTCGGAGGGCGGCTCGATCGACCATTTTCCGATAAGATTCCGCTTCCGGTCCGGCGGTCAGCCGTCCCCAGCATCCTGACATCCTACCCCACGCCCGTCTTGGAGAGTGTTTCGCCGTGCCTCCCGTGCCCCGCAAGGTGATCATCGACTGCGATCCCGGCATCGACGACGCCGTGGCCCTGGTTTTGGCGTTATTCGATCCGCGCCTGGAGGTGCTGGCCGTGACGGCGGTGGGTGGCAGCGTCGGATCTGAGCAGGCAACGGCCAACGTCCAGTCGCTGGTGTCGTTTCTCGATCCGGCCCGGCTGCCCCGTTTCGGCATCGCTCCGACCGATATCGCTCCGGCCGAAAAGCCCTACAGCCTGCACGGCCCCGACGGCCTCGGTGGCGTCGAGCTGCCACGGGTGCAACTGCACGGCGGCCACGCGTCGGAGAAGGTGATCTGGGAGTGCCTCAAGGCCAACCCGCGGGAGATCACGATCCTCGCGCTCGGCCCCCTCACGAACATCGCCCGCGTCTTCAAGCGGGATCCGTCGATCGTGGCGCTCGTCGGCGGCCTCGTGATCTCCGGCGGCACCGTCAACGCGACGGGCAACGCGAGCCCCGTGGCCGACTTCAACTTCTACTGCGATCCGCAGGCGGCCCGCCACGTGATCCGCGAGCCGGTCGCGAAGACGCTCGTGCCGCTGGAGACGTCGTCGCAGGTGCTGCTCGGATTCGACCTGCTCGAGAAGTTGCCGCGGGAGTTTTCCCGGGCGGGCAAACTGCTGCGGCAGATGCTGCCCCACGCCTTTCGGGCGCACCGGCAGATCCTGGGCAGCGAGGGCATCTGGCTGCACGACGTGGTCGCCCTGGTGGCGGCCACGAACCCGGAGCTCTTCGAACGGGTGACGGTCGCCGCCGACGTGGAAACTGCCGGCGAGATCACCTCCGGTATGCTCGTCGTCGACCGCCGCCAGAACCGCCCGGAACGGCCCAACCTCGACCTGCTCGTCGGTTGCGACGCCACCGCCGTCACCGACTGCATGCTCCGTGGATTTGCCGCCGCCGCGGATGCCACCTGATGGCGACTTGATGCCGCCGCTTCAGCGGCGGGGCTACTCGAAGTCCTTGCGGCTGGCGACCTTCATCCGGAGTGCGATTCGCTCGCGTTCGCGGAAGATCACGAGCTCGACCGTGCTGTCGAGCGGCGTCATGCCAACGAGGCTCATGAGGTGGTCGTCATCCTCGACCGGCTTCCCCTCGAACTCCAGGATCACGTCGTTGGGGCGGATCCCGGCGAGATCAGCTGGAGCGCCCCGGGTCACCGTCTCGACACGGCTGCCCACGGGCCGCAGCATGCCGAGGCGGTCGGCTTCCTGCTGATCAAACTTCTTGTCGAGCGCGACGCCCAGATAGGCGCGGGGCACCGTGCCGAGTTCCACGAGCTGCCGGGCCACGAACATCACCATCGGGATCGGGATCGCAAACCCGATCCCCTCGCTGCCTCCCGAGTTGCTCGCGATCGCGGTGTTGAGTCCCACGACCTCGCCCCGCAGATTGACCAGCGGCCCGCCTGAGTTTCCGGGATTGATCGCGGCGTCGGTCTGGATGAAGTCCTGAAACTTCACGTTGCCGTCGCCGAGGTCGAGGTCGCGTCGACCCTTGGCCGACACGATGCCGAGCGTCACGGAGTGGGAGAGACCGAACGGGCTGCCGATGGCGAGCACCGTGTCGCCGATCCGCAGGGTGTCGCCCTCGGCGAGGCGGGCGGGTTGCAGATCGTCAGCCTCGATGGCGAGCACCGCGATATCGGTGCCAGGGTCGGACCAGAGCCGCTTGGGACGAAGTTCGCGGCCGTCGTCGAGTCGGATCGCAATGTCCTCGAGGGCCGCGCGGTTGACCACATGCCGGTTGGTGATCACGGCCGTCACTCCCGCCACCTGGGCGATCACGCCCGACCCGGCCTCGTCCTCGGTCGTCCTGCCGGCACGTGGCCGTGACATAGGCTTGGTGGCGTCGATGTGGACGACGGCAGGGCGGAGCAGCTCGGTGAGCCGTCGCAGCTGCCTGCCCTGCGTCTCGAGCGCCTCAGCGTCGCGGGCCGCCTGCTCGTAGAGCCGCTCCCGCTCGGCCGCCGACATCCGCACCGTCCGCATCGGGTCGACGCGTTCGGTGCGCCGATCGATGGCGGGGCCGACCGGGGTCAGCGGCGGTTCGTCGGCACCGACGCTGCCGAGGACCAGCAGGAAGGAGACGGAAAAGACGGCCGGCGGGAAGCCACGAGGAATCATGAAACACTCGCAGGAAGTGAGAGGCCCGAAGGCTTCAGCATATCCCGGGCGGGTTTCAGAGTTCCAGTTCGCCGCTCACCGTCTCCTCGCCGGCCTCCTCCTCGGCAAACCCGCGCTGCGCGGATCCACCGGAGCCCGACCGCTCCAACTCCCGCTGGCATTCGATGCACACCGTGGCATACGGCAGTGCGTTGAGGCGAGCCATCGGAATCCTGCCGCCGCACACCTCGCACTGGCCGTATTTTCCGGCCTTCATCCGCTCCAGGGCGTTTTCAATGCTCGCGAGTTCGCGGCTCTCGACCTCCGCCAGCTGCGAACTGATTTCGTCCTGAGTCGAATCGTAGGCGGCGTCGACGACGTCGCCCGGTGACTCGCTGCGGAGTTCCTTGAGGAGCGAGAGGTCGCCGGCCAACGCGCTGCGAAGGGCATCGCGCCGCTTGACGAGGATCGACCGCAGGTTCAGGAGGGAGTCTTTGCGTGCCATGGGTGCCGTTCCTTGCCCCTTCGGGGCGGTGGAAAACCGGCCGCTGTACGATCGGCCGCAGCCAATACTACGGGGCTTGGGGAAAGATGGTTCATGCCAGGAGAATCGGCAGGACTTGTGCGGGAAATGCAGTGAAACGCGGTCCTGACAGTTGGGGAAGGAGGGGGCGACTTTACGGCCGAACCGGTTTCGGAGCCGGCACCACGGGAATCTGGACTTCGGCGTACTTCAAAACGCCGGGCACGAAGGGGCTGTTGTAGGCGAGCGTCCGGGGCGGCCCGGCGGCGACCCACTCCGGATGAGCAGTCAGCCAGTCGCGGAGTTTCTCCACGAACCCCGCGAAGCGATCCTCGCCGTACGATCCGCGGACGCCGAGCGAGACGACCGTCGTCTCCGGCACGTCCTCCACGACCACGCTCGGATCGGCCGGATCGGGCCCGACGACGCCGATCGCGGCATCGCCGTAGAGAAACGCCATCGATTCGGTCGTGGCCTGTTTTTCATCGCCTTCCTCGTCCAGCACCATCTCGACGGGAGCGGTCATCGCGATTTCGTTTCGTTTGATGTGACGGAAGAGCTTCATGAAGGAACCGTCGTTTCCGCGGTCGCCGGCCGTGACCCTGGCGAGCCGGTGGGCGGGATAGGTCTTCGTGATCACCTCGCCCACGGGGCCCGGCGGCGGAAAGCCTGCGGGAAGCTTCGCCTCGGGGATCATCATCGGCTTGCGCACGGCATCCTCCTCGGCGGCGAAGGCGACGGAAGCCACTCCCACGGCGAACGCGATCACGAGCGGCAGGGCATGACGACGGAAAGACATGGCGTTCTCCCGGAGAGGGCGGCAACGCACCCTATCCTACGCTCAATGGAGACGTTTCGGCAGCGTGGCAATCGTCTCCGTGAGCCGCTTGGCGATCAGCTCCGCCATCATCTGATCGGCCTCGGCGCTCGTGTGGATCAGATCACCGCTGATGAGTTCCTTGATCCGCGGCTGAATCATTCCGTAGATGTCGGTCACCGGGACGCCCATCTCCCGCATCACCTCCTCTGCTGCGGCATTGAACGCCTTGCAGTTGGTGAGGTAGTTGGGAAATCTCGGCATCGTGTTGTCGGCCACGGTGCCGGTCGAGTTGGCGAACAGGCAGACGGCGCCGGAATCACGGATCGTCTGCACGACCTGCCGGAGCTTGTCCGCATACGCTTTCTCGTCTCCCGGCTTCGCCCCGGCGAACATGTGGATGCCGATGTTGAAGTGGACGATGTCCCACGGGCCGCTCTCGGCGAGGAACGTTTTCAGGTCGTCGCCCTTGGTGGCCGTGTCGGTGCGATAGAAGTGGGCACCGACCGCTGCCCACGAGTTCTTTTTTGGATCCATCGACGCCTCGCCGACGATGTTGGCTTTGCCTTCCATCAGCAGCCTCACCCGCTCCAGGTAATGGCCCGAGATCGAGTCGCCGATGATGAGCACGCGAGGCAGGCTCCCATCCTCGATCGTGGGATTCGTGCGCCGGCTGAACCGCAGGATCGGTGCTGTCGGATCGACGTTCGCCGCGGTCACGGATGGATGCGTGTCGGTGCGAAACGGGCTCGCCGGATTGCCTTGGGCATCACAGAGCGTGGCGCCCCGCGAAGGCACGTCCTCGTAGGCATACCGCACGCCCTGGGGCTTGGATACGACGGGCGAAGACACGGTGACCGTATCGCCATCGATCGTGGCGTCGGCCCACACCCACCGCATTGGCGAGACGGCGATCGCAAACCCCTCGAGTTTCCCTCCCTTGGCTGTGAGACTACCCTTCGTGTTCGTGAACGAGAGCACGACCTTATCGCCGGTTGTTTCGGCGGAAGCGAGCGTTGGACCGGTGACTTCGCCCGGCCCCTTTCCGGAAACATGGGCCGCGACGACGTCTGCGATCCGATTGCCGAGAACGGCCGGCGATGGGTCGGCGGGCAGGTCGATCGTGGTCACCAGTGTGGCCTTGGCTGCTTTCGCCGCGTCGACCTGACCATCGCGGAGTTCGGCGGCCAGGCGGCCATCGATACCGATGCCGCCGATCCCGCCGGCGTAGCGATGCGGCGGGAGTTGCACGATCACAAACGGCATGTCGGCTTGATGAAACGCCGTCCGCCACCCCGGGATGAGCGCCGCAAGGAGTTGGCCCTGTTGGATCGCCCGGCTCTGCGTCGCCCAGTCTTCCCCGTGATGCCAGACGATCCCGCGCACCGCGAGGAAGCAATCCTTGAGGCCGGCGGGCTGCACGAGTGGCGCGATCATTCCATTCCAGACACACGACGGATCCTGTTGCGGCCGGCTCACGTCGTCGGTCGGCTTCGGCTTCGGGAGTGGATTGAGCGGCAACTTCTGGTTGTATTCGAGCCACGCCTTCATCCGGTCTTCGAATGAGCCCGTCGAAAACGTCTTCCAGGCGTCGCTCGCATAGAAATCGAGGATCGGCTTGGCCGCCGGCGTCGCAGCCAGCGTCTCCGGACTCATCCAGCACTCGACCGGCCTGGGGTTCGACGCCACGATCACGCCGACCGGAATCTTCATGCCCCCAGACTCGCCGACCGCATCGCCGATCGCCTTCGCGAGCTGCATGGCCTCGACCGGAATTCGCTTCGGATCTCCCGAGCCAACCGCGGCCCACGTGCCCTTGATGTCGTCAACCGGATCCGTGGCGGTCTTTGGCGGAAGCACGCATGTGCGGGCAAGCGTAAAGCCGGCGGGGGTGAACTCCGCCGCAGCGGCATCGGGATTCGAGAGGTGCATCACCGCGCGGCCAACATCAGCCCCGCCGGCGAGCAGCCAGACATCGCCGACGAGCACGTCGGTGAACACTCGCCGGTTCGAGCCGGGCTTCGCGTCGCCGATACGCACGGTCAGCGTCTGCCCGGCGGCGTTCGCGGGGAGCGGATCAAGCGTGAGCTGCCACGTGCCGGCGGCGTCTGTCGCGGCCGACTTCGTCTGTCCGGCAAACTCGACCGTCACCGTCTCGCCGGCCACGGCCGTGCCCCAGACGTGAACCGGCCGATCCCGCTGCACAACCATCCGATCACCGAACACGCCCGCCACGGTGAGGTCAGCCCGTACGGAATCCATGGCCAGCCAGACCGCCAGCGCGGCCGCACCGGCAGTGATCGTCCGTCGAAACGTAATCATGCTCATGGTCAGATCATTCTCCATGGGAGAGCCAGGCGATCGGAATCGGCTGCGGCTCGAGGGAAGGGCCGGAGATCTTCAGGTCGGGGGTGACGCCGCTCCAGACATAGTCGCGGAGCCCGGGCTGGTTCAGCCGCGAAGGTGCATCGGTGCGATAGTCGAGATGCACGATCCGAATGGGATGCAGGCCCTTCTCGAGCGCGATGCTCCAGTTGCCCTGGGCGTGAAGCCGCGTGGCGGGATACCACTCGTTGAGCCCGACTACGTCCGTGCGGTAACCGTAGGGCTCGCGGCGCTGGCCCAGAAACACGCGGAGTTCGTAGCCTGGGTCGATGTCGGGAATCACGGATTCCCGCGGGGCGTGCAGCGTGTAGACGCCCGCCTCCGGCACGTCGATGAAGCCGGAGTATTCGATCGCAAAAAACTTCTCGCGCGGTGCGGCCGCCTGGCCAAGCGGCGGATTGGAATCAGGCACGAGGGAGAGATCAAAGGGGGCGATGCCCTGCTTCTCGGCCTGAGGCACGAGCGAGTCGAGCTGTAGCCAGAGACGGCGCCAGTCGTCCTCGAAGTAGCGGGCCGTCAGGCCGGGCTTTGGCCTGCGGACCGACGTCGCGGCAACGGCCACCACGGGGACGGCCTTGTCAAACACCGCCCGGCTCGTCGCCGTGGCCTCGGTGCCACTATTTTGCGGCGGGTTGGCCGTCACGCCCGGCCGGTAGGCCCGGGCCTTCACGATCGCACTTGTCTTGATGGTAACGGGACCGGCGTAGAGCGCCGACTGCGGCGTCGGCTCGCCGCCGTCGAGCGTGTAACGGATCTCGACACCAGGCGTCTTGGTCGCCATCGTCACCGCGACCTCATCCACGAACACATTGCGATCTGGACCGATCGAGACCGGGCTGATCGGCCGATGGATCGGAACCAACTCGGGCTGCTTCCCGCTGTTGGCGGCAGTTGTGAATTCGAAGTCTGGATCTGCGATGGCCATGGCCTGCCCATTGATCACCGCCCGGAGACACCCCATCGCCACACCCGACACCCCGCCGTCGCGCTCGATCACGAGCAGCGATTCCCCCTCGATCGCGACCGGCCCGAGGGAGAGCGCCGCCGGGGCATCGCCCGGCGTGGCGAGGTACCTCACCCGGCCACCGTCCGCCAGATCGGCCTCGAAGCCAACCGCCCCACCTGGCCCCGAGAGCTGCCGTGGCTGGAGATCCGCCTCGAGTCCTGTGCCTGGTGCATGCGGCTGGATCGCCGTGACGACCGTCGATTCGTCGGCGGCCTTCCAAGCGATGGAGACGCGGTATTGGCCATACGGTGCATGGCCGCTCTGCTGCGGCTGGGCTTTCGTGGCGTAGGAGAGATCGGCGGCACTGAAGCTGTGCAGCGAGACGTTCGCCTTGGGCACCGCCACGCCCCGCAGCGCGGTCGAGCTCGAGGCCGTGGTCCGGATCCGGCGGGTCGTGGCATCGACCTCGATCTCGTTCTCGGCAAAGGCCCGGTCGCTGCTCGGCTCGAGTGGCAGATGCCAATGCTGATGAAAGGCATGTTCTCCCTCGCCCCGCAGCCGATCCGTCACGATCCACAACCGCGGCCCGCGGACGAAGTGCACCCACCGCTGATGGCGGATGCCGCGGAGCGTTTGGTCGAGGGGCACGCTGCCCCGCTGCATGGTCACGGGTACCTGCGGAGCCGCGAGCGCGACGGTATTCGTCTTCGCATACGCGCCCTCGTAGATCCCCTCCATGAGATTGAACCGGTCGGATGCGTGCCAACGCCAGTCGGCCGGCTCTGTCCACGCAGCCGCCGGGATCATCTTGTGGCCCGCGATTGCCGGCACTCGCGCGAGCCCCGCATGAAAATCCTGTTGCAGGCCGTCGACCGTGATCGGCGACTCCATCAGCCCGTAGCGGTCGAACTTTTCCTCGACGACGAGGTCCTGGCCGAAGGCGGCGAGCCCGAAGAAATTGTTGTTGCTGCGGCTGCGGCGGCCGCCGTACGCCCCGGGCTGGGGTGAGCAGAACATCGCCCCATAGCCGCTGTCACGTTCCCAGCCTTCGCGAACGAGGTTGTAGCCCCCATAGGGAAACCACTCGGAGTGGTAGGTGGGCCGCAGGCCGTCGTCGCCGTGGAGCGAGCGGGCATTGTCGGGCTGCGAAGCATCGAGGATTGCCGCGCGAATCCGGCGGTTCTCCGGATCCGCGAAAGCCTCCGGCGACACGAGAAAATCGCCGACATAGCCTGCCCGCTTGTCAGAACCGCGGACACCGATCGGCCACGAGCCCTGGGGCGACCGCAGCCGCAGCTGGTAGCCAATCCGCTCGGCCATGTGCTCGCGGATCTCCTGGCACCAGTCGGGGTCGTCCTTCACTTCCCGCACCCACGCCTGCTCCTCGTGTGACGGGAGCGTTCCCCGGGCCTCGAAGAGCGAAAACACCTGTGGCACGCCGGCGATGTAGTTGTCGTTGTACCAAGGGCACTGCTGGTTCTCGCTGCCGTCGCGGAGGTTCTGCGTGACGGCGTTGTCTTCGATGCTGCGACGGCGTCCAAGGCGAAAGACATGGGGGGCCGCCTTGAACTCTTCGAACATGAGGGCCAGCAGCAGATAGCTGGAGCCAGGCGTCCAGTTATGCGTGTTGGTCCGCAGATAGAGCGCCTGATAGAGGACGAGTTCGTTCCAGTACTTCGCCAGCACGCGGGCCAGCGTCTCCGGCGGAAGTAGTTCCGCCTGTCGCGTCTCCGGGATCGCCGCTGCCAGGCCGCCGAGCGTGCGCACGAAATCAATCAGTTCCGCATGGCCACGAAAGCCGGTTGGAACGAGGCAGGGATGCGGGTGGGTGGCCGTGACGGCCGAGTTCTGCGCCCAGTCGTCCATGAAGGCGACGTAGGCCCGCAGGTATTTCTCCTCGCCGGTGGCGACGAACGCCTGCGCGAGCGGCGTGAAGGCCGATCCAGCCAGGAGCGCTGCAGCCGGCAACCCCTTGGGTTCGGCCGGCTTGAGTTCCTCCCATGACGTGAAGGGGTACAGCCAGTTCACGCTACCGGGCTTGCCGATGACGGCATTGCCGATCCGGCCTTCGAGAAGTGCATCGGCGGCCTTGATGTCGGGCTGTGCGTTAAACGGCGCCCCTGGAAACATCCACCGCCCGGCCACTCCCTGCCCGTGCGGGCTGACATCGCTCGGGCTCAAGCCATACCGCACGGGATTACGGAGCTTGCCAAGGAAATACTTCTGGAAGGCATCGAGAGCCTCCGAGTGCTTGTTCTCGGCGGCGAGGTCGGCGACACGGACGAACTCTTTGCGACCACGGAGACCGTTGTGGGCGAGTTCGCGTTTGTCGAGAATCAGCAGATCGAGAAAGTCCCTCGCGACCGACTCGACCGCATTGGCAGGCGGCGGCGCCGAATCAGCCGCCCACGCTGGCATGGCGAGCAGGATCACCGCAGCGAGAACCAACACTCTATGAGGCCGACAAATCATGGGATGCACGTCTCGCGGGAAGCCGGACGAAAACACTTTGGAGCCTAAGTCGGGCCCCATCCTCCGGGCCATTGGCCAGGTGGCCGCTGGATCTTGCTTTGAACCGACCCCGCCATGTCGATAACGTGGATCCATGCAAAAGATACAGATCCTGTTTCCCGATCCGGTCATGGAGCGGTTGCGGGCAGTGGCTCGGCACCAGGACCGCCCCGTGAGTGAACTTGTGCGACGAGCGGTCGATCGAATACTCGAGCAATCACCGGCTCCTGCGGCAGCCGCGCCAGCACGGTTTCCCACGTTTCGGGGAGGCGGCGTGCAGGTTTCCGCGGATCGGCTGAAGGATTTACTGCACGGGTCCGATGGCAACGACGAGCAACCTGACAAGCTGGAACACAGAGCCAAGCGGCAGGATCAATGAAGAGCCTCGACACGAACGTCCTTATGTATGCTGCAGACGAGGATTGTCGTGAGCATGCTGCCGCCTGCGGCTCCTCAGTGAGGCCCTCGACGCTCCCCACGATCGGATGTTGGCCGATCAGGTGCTGTTTGAGTTCTATGCCGGCTTTCAGGCTGTCATCAACCCCATCGATTGAAGGCTCATTGGAGCGTGAATGAAAACTCATTCCGACCCGATGGCGTGATCTCGGCGGAGAGGCCCGATGTGTCGGGCATGAAGTATTTTTCAGGAATCAGCGGTTTTTCAGTCGTTGGTTCGAGGATGTCGCCAAATTCATTCGGCTTGGGCACCCTGCCGTCCCGTGTCACGAGTATCGACTTATGAATGGTCACGGCATACGGTCCGGCTGCACCGCCATCGCCCGCCTTTAATGTCGTGAGGACGAATCGCCCGGCCGAGTCCGTGACACCTGCCGCTGCTCGGGCTGATGATGAGTCGCCGCCTCGTGGGTGAAACACGACAGTCGCTTTTGTCAGCGGTTTTCCTTGATATTCCACGAAGCCGCTGGCCTGGAACGTCGGCGGCATCATCTGCCGCCACTTGTCGTTCATTCGGCCGGAGCACCCGGCGACGCCCAGGACGACCATCAGCGCCGAGATGATCCACCCCCGGATCATGGCATCACCGGCACTTCACCGCCGGCACGGCTTCCCAGTGATCCCCATACGCCGTACGGGCTCGGAGCGTTCACGGTCGATGGCGCCGTGGCTCCCTGGTTGCCGGCTTCGATGTATTCGCTCACGAAGAGCACCGAGCCGTCACCCATCAGCACCTGCACACCGCCAGCGTGGCGGCTGCGGGCCGTGTTATAGCCACTGCACATCGGACCATTCGGGGGCACCCGCGTGTCGAAGCCGACGAACGTCGCTCGCCCCTGACTCCAGAGCGAGCCCGGCGCACGTCCCGAGTTGCTCACGCCGCCTGAGTAACTGCTCCCGTTGAATGTGGCCGTGCAGGTGACGGGCGACACGCCGGCGACGGCGCCGTAGGCGTCGGCGTCGTTGTTGGCAACCGAACGATATCCGCCCGAGGAGGGTCGCGTTGTTTCCGACATGGCGATCGTACTCGACATGCCGTCCTTGACGTGGCCTGCTGTTGTCGCCGTATTCAGCCCGAACAGGCCGCGAAGTAACTTGGAGCCATACTTTGGATCCAGGTTGTCCTCGCCACGGTCACCGGTGTTGAAAAGATAGTTGCATTGTCCCGCCTGCCCAAATACGGAGAGATCGACGAGGTTAGCGCGAGGCTTATCGGATGGGCACAGGATGCCAGCGACCTGAGGTAGGTATGGCGACGTCGTGCTCGTATCCCACGCCCACACCGGCCGCGCATTCACCTGGTCGTACAGTGGCTGCTCGCCGAGAAATGGCAGCAGCGGCACATAGCCGCTCCACCCACCGGCCCCCGGATAGACCTTGCCGTTCGGAAGGGTGTCGCCGACGTCGTAAGTACTCGCGCCGATGCGGGCGTACGTATCGGAGTACACGCCGACGACGCCGGTCCCGAGATTGGTCATGTTCGTACTCAGCGGCCCGCCGCGGAGATAGGGGAGGCAGCCATTCGAAGACATGTGGCCTTCCATCGCGATCCCGAGCTGCTTGAGATTGTTGCCGCAGTGCGTCCGGCGAGCCGACTCGCGGGCGCTTTGCACTGCCGGCAGGAGCAGGCCGACGAGCAGGCCGATGATCGCGATCGTGGCCAAGAGTTCGATGAGCGTAAAGCCATGACGTCGCTTCAAACGATTCGTCGGCATGCGTGCGTGGGCTTCAGTCGTGTGCATGGCGTCGCCGCCTCCACAGCGCCCATCCCACGATCGCGAGCCCGATACCCGCAGCGGCCGCCGTTCCCGGCTCGGGAACGACGATGATGCCCTGCACCGTGAGCGAGAGGCTCTGGACGGTATCGTCGTTATAGACCGTGCCACCGTTCGCGCTCTTGAACCGGAGCGTGTAGGTGTTGAGGAACGCACCGAGGCCGCTCGTGTCGAACGACGCTGTGTAGGCGTATGGCGAACCGCCGGCTGCGAGGTTATTGAACGTCGAGGAGAGCGTGGTGGTGAACGCCCCGGTATTTCCGGTGCCTGAGACGATGTCGATGAGGGCGAGATCGGCGGTGTAGCCGCTCGTCTGCAAAAGGTTGAAGAGATCGAACCCCAGCGGCGACACGCTCGCGTTTTGGTTCACGGAGCCGAAATCCAGAAGGAGCGATGTCGTCGTCGAGCCCGATGTGAAACTCGCAACTGCTGAATCGAGCACGGTGGCCGAGAGGCTCACTGCCTGCGGAGAGAGGGCAAGCGTGCCCAGTCCACTCGTGCCCTCGCCATTGGACGTGAAGTTGATCTGAACCGTGCCCGACACGAGGCCGGCCGTGGCCGTCGAAAGACCGACTGCCATGGCCGTTGAACTGCTCTGCGGAGCGAGCAGGTTGATCGACCCCGAGTTGGTCGTGGCCGCCCCGCCCAGCGGACCGAACGCCGCGTCGAGCCGCTCCGAGTAGCCGCCGTTGGGAGCGGTGTTCGTGATCGAGAGCGACTGCGACAGTGACGAGCCTTTCAGCACGGTGCCCAAGGCCAGCGGGCTCGCGAGCGTGCCGGCCGCCGCCGGCGTGTAGACCGACACCGTCACACCCGAAGTCGAGCCGGTATTGGCGACGGTGCCGATGTTCACGTTCGTGCCGCTCGTGACCGACGGCGTGAACGTGAATGCGCCGGGAGCGGTGCCGGTGAACAGGGCGTTGCCGCTCCGCGACGTACCCGGAGCCAGTGTGCCGCTCGTGGACGAGAGGCTACCGACGCCGCCCGAGAGAGCGAGCCCGCCGTAGGCGAGAGTGTCGGGATTCGTCAGTGAGGCGGTGCTGCTCAGAATCGAGGCGGTGATCGTCGAGGTGCCGCCCACCCGGATCGCCGTGGCGCTCGCGGCGGTGGAGAGGTCGTAGGTTGCCGACGGGGCGTAGTTGAGGATCAGGCTCGTGCTGCCCGCGTTGGTCGTGAGCCAAAATCCAGCGTTCGCCGGCACGGAGTTCACATTTCCGAATGCCGTCGATGAGTCGATCGCAAACTTCGTCTTGTCGAAGCCAGTGATCGGAACGGCCGACGTGGCGATCGTGAACGCCGTACCCGTACTGCCCACAAAACCAGGCACGGCACCGGCGGCGTTCAAGCCGGTAAGGCTCGTGACTTGGATGGTGAACGTACTGCCGCTCGTGGCCGTGACATTCAGAGCGCTGCCCGACACTGCGAGCTGGTCGTAGTTCGTGCCGGCCGTCCCGGTCCAGTCGTTGATCTCCCACGTGTACTGCCCGCCCGGCGCCCACGTAAGGCCGCTGGTATATGCCTGAATGCCTGGCGAATTACCGGGGGAGAGGATCCCACCCGTACCCACCGTGACGGCCGTGCCGATCGTGCCCGTTCCGGAAATCGTGCCCTGGGTGACCGTCAACGTTCTCGAGAGCGCCGTGGACGAGTTGTACTTGAGCTCAGCGCCGCTGCCGTTGATCGTGATGCCGCTCGTGCTGTTGATGCTGCCAGCTGCATCGATCTGGAGTCGGCCGGCCGCGATCGTCGTGGCACCCAAGTAGGTGTTTGCATTCTGCAGGGCGAGAACCCCGCCGCCGGTTTTTGCCAGCGCGCCCGAGCCGCTCAACACGCCGGAGAGCGTGATGTTGCGGGCAACGTTGCTCGCGTCCGCCGCCTGAAATGTCGCCGTGCCGGAACCGGTGTTCGTGCGCAACGACATGTTCGCACTGGTCGACCAATTGGCAGAGGCTGCGACGGTGCCACCGGAAAGCAGGATCTCCTTCGTACCGCTACCAGTGCCAATGACCAACCCACCGGAACCAAGATTCAGCGTGCCGCCGCTCATCGCGAATCGGTTGGTGCCGGCGCCCGAGTAGCCAGGCGCTGCGAGCGTGATCTTTTCCAGCGTGAGAGTGCCGCCCGAAAAGTTATAGGCGTTGACGCTGGGGCTCGCGATGGCGGTGCCCGATGCGTTACCGACCACAAGGCCGGCGGCGTTCGCCATCGACACAGTGCCGCTCGTCTGATTGAAAGTGGCAGTTTTGGTGGCGGCATAGGTCGTGCCTGTCATGAGGGTGAAGGAGGTTCCTGTGATCTCGAACGAGCCACCGTTGACCTGCATCGTCTCGTTGTTACCAGATAGATAGAACCCGTTCGTCCGAATTTGACCCGAGCCGGAGAGCGTCAGCGTGCCGTTTCGCACCTGCATGGACGATGACTCCGTATAGGTGCCGCCGCTGATCGTGCCGACGGGTGCGCCGCTCGCAACGGTGACCTGGCCGCCCGACATCGTCAGCGACGGAAAGAAAAAGCCGCTCGTGTGGGACACGCTGCCGGACGTCACCGTGAGGTTCACTGTGCCGTTGTTTCCGATGTTTCCTCCCGAAGCATACAGGCCTCCTTGCACGATGATGTTCGCACGACCTGCGGCAATTGTGCTCGTTGTTCCCGTCACCTGACCCAACGAAAGCGAAGCGCCGTTCGAAACGGTGATCGTGGCGCCCGCGAGCGTGGTGGCTCCTGCTCGCAGCGCACCCGAATCGACATTGAGCCTTGTCGTATTGCTTGTAATGTTCGTCAGCGCGAGCGATGCGAGCGTCCCTGTCATCGTCGTATCGTAGGTCACGGTGTAGGACGCCGACGTGTTCGTCAGCACGGCGGCCGTGTTGTTTCCTAGGCCAGGCACAACGCCCGTGGACCAGTTGGCTGTATCGCCCCAGGTGCCACTCACGGCCGAGTTCCACGTCGCCTGCGCGGAGGCGGAGTCCATGCCGTCGATCGACGCGGCGATGGCCAAGGCGATCAACGACGCCGCAGCGGCTCGTGGGCCGCAGCGGCTGAGCGTCAGCGAGAACTGAGAGTGAAGTGGCATGGCACCTAATCCTGTACGGGCCAGTCCGCAGATTCCCGGGCGAGGGAAATACGTCTCGTCACGATTGGAGACATCACCCCGCCATTCCCTTCACCCTAGGGGCAAGCTCGGGCCTCCGCTATTGGCCAGATGGCCACGACGCTACTTTCTTTCCTCTGCCGGACCGCTTCCTCCCGGCCGGAAACCGCCTGGGTGACCGCTGAAACCCGCTTCCCCCCTCGTGGCCACTTGGCCAATAGGCGATACTCGGGGTCGGTTCGATACTGGAGGGGGATTCAAATGATTCGCCGGCGCAGGGCTACCATGCCCCTTTCCGCTCGCATCCGTCTCCTGCTCGTGGACGACCACCCGGTGATGCGGGCGGGGCTGGCAAACCTGCTGTCGCTGGAAAAGGATTTCCAGGTGGTGGCCCAGGCCGACGACGGCGAAGCCGCCCTGCGGCTCTGGCACCAGCATCGACCCGATGTCTGCCTGCTCGATGTCACGATGCACGGCATCGACGGGATCGAGACGCTGCGTCGCCTGAAGGCCGTCGCTCCGGCCGCCCGCGTGCTCATGCTCACGTCGTCTGAGGCACCGGAAGACATGGCCCAGTCGCTCAAGGCGGGCGCCGCGGGCTACCTCACGAAAAACGTGCAGCACGACGAACTCGTCCAGGCAATCCGCAGCGTACATGCGGGCGGCAAGGCGATCGACCCGTGCATGGTCGACTCGCAGCCCACGACCAGCGGAGGCAGTCTCCTGACGCCGCGCGAGCTCGAGGTGCTCGGGCTGATGCGCGAGGGCTTCACCAACACCGAACTCGGCCGGCTCATCGGCACCTCGACGCGAACGGCCAAGGCGCATGTCGCCGCGATCATCGAGAAGTTGCAGGTGATCGACCGCACGCAGGCCGTGGCCCGTGGCTTCGATCTCGGACTGCTGAAAACCGCTCCGGTGCGGCCGATGACGCGGCGGCCCTAAAGGCGGCACATTCCGTGATGTCCTTGGCCACCAGCGACATCACTCGCCGTATGACGTCGATTCTGCGACTGAGCAGACTTTCGTCTATGGCACCGTCTCGAGTTGTGTGTCGTAGGCCCGCTTTTCCACTTTCGCCCGCACCGTCGTGCCGCGGCCAGACCGGCTCTCGACGTCGAACTCGCCGCCCAGCCTCTCGATGCGTTCCCGCATGCCCTGGATGCCGAAGTGCCCCTGGGCAGGGCCCACCTGCGTACCTGGCTCAAATCCCTCCCCATCGTCGGAAATCGTGATCTCTACGGTGCCCGCGGTGGCATCGAAGGCGACGGTGACGTCGACCTTTTCAGGTGCTCCGTGCTGGACGGCATTGTGGATCGCCTCCTGCGCGACGAGCAGCAGGTTGCCCGCCACGAAGTTGGGCACCTCGACCGGCGTGCCGACGATCCGCAGGTCGATCACGGCATCATGCGTCTTCGCAAACTGCTTGATCACGGCGGCGATCGATTCCGAAAACGATTGGCCCGGCATCGGCATCGTGCGAAGCGCCCAGACCGAGCCGCGGAGATCCTGCGCAGCATGGTCGACCATTTTTCGCGCCACGGCGAAATGCTCCGAAGGATCTTCCCCCTCCTGACGGCTCACGACGCGGCAGGCATCGAGCTGGAAACGGATGCCGGCGAGCGTCTGCAGGAGCGTGTCGTGAAGGTTGGCGGCAAGCCGGTTGCGCTCCCGCAGCGTGGCCTGAAACTCGACCGCCGCCTCACGGCGCGTGCGCACCTCCTGCGCCACGCGGGCCGCCTGGGCCGCCAGTTCGCGCCGGAGCGACCAGACCCACGCCAGCGAGCCGGCCAAGATCGCCCCCACCGCCGCCAGCGCGAGCGCGAGCCGCGGGGGCGTCCACCAGGACGGTTTTTGTACCACGACCACGTCGGCCGCCGACCGCAGGAGCAGGCCGAGCCGGTCGATGTCGGGATTTCTCCAGCGAGATGGCTCCGACTCGCTGTCGGCCAGGTCCACCTGCATGATGCCCGTCACCTCGAGATCGCTGCCGGGCTCGACCTGGCGGAGTTCGGTGAATTGATCGCCGAAGATCGCAGCCGTGAGGTTTGCCTGCCCGGCTGATGAAAGCGTGAGCATGCCGCCGTTGCGGGTCTGCTCGATGTCAACGAGCCGCGCCGGAAACCGGATCAGGCAGCCGTCGTAGTTGCCCGGCTTGGCAAGCAGGCCGGACCGCTGGGCCCGCTGGATGATCTCGATGATGCGGTCCGGGCTGATGTCCACCGGTGTGGGCTGTGGGCCGCTTTCGATCCGCCGCACCACAGCCTCGATGACGCCGGCCATGTTGCGGCCACGTTCGAGAAAGCCGGCTACTTCGACCCGATCCCCAGGGGCCAGCGGCTCCTGAGACTGCGTCTGCACGCGCACGCCCACCGCCCCTTCCTGAAGGTAAAAGTATTCGCCGGGGAGGGAGAAGGTCACGGTGCCCTCGGTACGGATCCGATGGCCGCCGAGCGGCTCCGGATGAAACTGGGCGATCGAATCGAGAGACACCTTCGGCGCGGTGAACGGCTCGGAGGGGGGTGGATTGGTGATCAGCAGGTCTTCGCTCGCATGGAGGGAAAGTCGTGGCGAGAGAAACTCCCCCCGGGTGTTGAACCGTGACGTCGTCACGCCTGTCACCCGCACGGTAGCGTCGACCAACTCATCCGGAGAAGCCTCGATCAGCTTCTGGGGCATGGTCGCAATGAATCGCCGTCCGGCACGTGCGATGATCAACCGCCGATATCCCTCCTCATCTCGGAATCCCTGGACGATGCCCGTGGCCTCGACGCGACGGCAGGTGTCGCTCCCGGTGAAAAACCGCTCGTCATCGACAGGCTGGGCGACCGGCAGGGGCTTGGTGCCGATCCGCCGGATGTCGCTTGCAAGAACCGTGGGCGCGAAACCGCCCCGGTCGGTCACTCCATCGATTTCAAGATGATCGCCCAGCGACAGAACGGCCGCATCGAAGGGCGGCTTGATGGTGACCCAGATGCCCGCGGTGTCATCCTGAACCACCATCGAATTCTTGGGCATCTGGTCGCCCTCGACGAGCGTGACCACTCCACGCACTCGCACGGGCTTCGCTTCCGCAGCCTCGACCATCGGCAGCGCCCGGATATCGGCGATCCGCGAGAACGTTGCCTCGGGCTCCTCTGCCATGGCAGCCGCAAGCAGCACGAACAACCCCAGCCAGACGTCCATTCGCGACTGCTCCCGCGAGAGATCAGGGCTTCGTTGCGACAGCCAAAATATACCACCGCGGCGCCTCGCGCGGCGGCCTTCAACCACGTGGTTCCCGTCGGAAAGTCGCGGGGCCGCGTTACGCCGGTGCGGAATCCGCGAGCAGGTGCCAGATGGCGACCACGTCATCCCGCGTCGTGGTCGCCCCGCCGATCGCCAGACGCAGGGCGAAGCGGCCGTTGACGTGGGCATGGCTGAGGAAGCCGCGGCCCGAGGCGTTGACGCGGTCGAGGAGCCGGCGCGAGGCGTCGTCACCGGCCCGCAGGGCGAAGCAGACGAGCGCGAGGCTCGGTTCTGTGGCGAGCTCAAAACGAGGGTCGGCCGCCACCCAGCCGGCGAACTCGCGGGCCCAGTCGACGTGGCGGCGGATGTGCGTCCGCAGCGCCTCGGCGCCGAGCATGCGGAGCGTCATCCAGAGCTTGAGGGCGCGGAAGCGACGGCCGAGGGGCACCTGCCAGTCGCTGTAGTCGATCACGGCTCCGCCGTCGCTCGCCGCGTTTCGCAGATACTCGGGCTTCATCGACAGGGCCGACACGAGTGCCGCTCGGTCGGCGACCCAGAGGACGTGGCAGTCGAAGTTGACCAGCAGCCACTTGTGCGGATTGAAGCCCCAGCTGTCGGCTCGGTCGGCGCCGGCCACGACGGCGTCGCGAAACTCGGGACAGATCGCGGCGGCACCGGCCCACGCGGCATCCACATGGAGCCAGGCGGAATGCCGCGCCGCGATCGCGGCGACTGCCGGCACGGGATCGATGCCGCCTGATGCCGTGGTGCCCACGGTGGCGACGACGAAGAACGGCCTGCGTCCGGCCGCGGCATCCTGATCCATCGCGGCCGCGAGCGCGGTGGCATCCATTCGTCCTCCGGCATCAACAGGGATTCTTCGCAGCCATTCTCGCCCGATGCCGGCGATGCCCATGGCCTTCTCCACGCTCGAGTGGGCGTCGGCACTCGCGTAGGCGACGAGCGGCCGGTCGTCCTGGCAGAGCCCCGTGCGGTTCGTGCCCAGCGACGTGGCCCGCTCGCGGGCCGCGACGAGCGCGCAGAGCACGCCGCTCGAGGCCGAATCCTGGATCACGCCGCCGCCGGCCGAACCGCTCCCGAACCGCTCGGGCAGGCCGAGCAGGTCGCGGAGCCAGTCGAGCACGTGCGTTTCGAGTTCCGTGCAGGCCGGCGACGTCGCCCAGAGCATTCCCTGCACGCCGAGCCCGGCGGTGAGCAGCTCCCCGAGGATCGATGGGCCGCTGGCGCTCGCCGGAAAGTAGGCGAAGAACGAGGGATGCTGCCAGTGCGTAAGCCCCGGCACGATCACGCGGTCGAGATCGGCAACGATGTCCGTCAGCGGTTCCGGATCCTCGGGCGCGTGCGGCGACAACTCAGACCGCACCCAGCCAGGCGGCACCTGCGACCGCACCGGCCGCGAGGCGAGCGACTGCCAGTAGTCGGCGATCCAATCGACCACCGCCCGGCCCTCGCGGCGGAAGCGTTCTGGATCGAACGGCGGTCCGGCCAGGCCGTCTGGCTCCGGGGAAGGATCGCCGGCGCTCATGGCGTTCATGGATCGCCCTGCGCGGTGAGAACGAGCCGCCGGGGGCCGGCATGATCGCGGTGCTCGCAGAGATAGATTCCCTGCCAGGTGCCCAGGCGGAGCCGGCCAGCGGTGATCGGCACGGTCACCGCGCTGCCGAGCATCGCGGCCTTCACATGCGCCGGCATGTCGTCGGGCCCTTCGGCGGTATGGACGTAGGGAAAATCCTCGCGGGCGATCTCGTTGAACGCCATCTCCAGATCGCGGGGCACGTCCGGATCGGCATTCTCGTTGATCGAGAGGCTTGCCGACGTGTGCTGAATGAAGACGTGGAGCAGTCCCACGCGGAAGGACGGCATCTCCCGCAACGCCACCTCGATCTCCGGCGTGATCAGGTGAAAGCCCCGGCGGCGCGACGCCAACCGCAGATCGGTCTGGAACCAGGCCATGCTAGGGGTTCCCGCTTTGAAAACACCAGATCGTGCCGTCGTCCGATGCGATCACGACGCGGCCGTCGGCCACCGCGGCACCCGCGCCGAAGCCGCCACCGGCATCGAACTCCCACACCGGCTCGCCCGTCGCCGCGTCGAGGGCGACGATCCTGCCGGCGGCATCCGCGACGAGAGCCACGTCGCGGGCTACCGCGGCATCCGGTCCGCTGGCCGAGACGACGACGGGCGAGGCCTCGACACGTCCGCGCATCGGCTGCCGCCACCTGCGATCGCCATCCGACACCGCGAACGCCTCGACCGCCTTGCCCCGGAAGCCGACGATCGCGAGGTCGTCCGCGAGCGCGGCGCTCGAACGATACGACTGTCCGGCCACGGCGGGCTGTTTCCGCCAGGCGACTTCTCCCTTCGCGAAGTCGATCGCGAAGAACGCGCCTCCTTCGGTGCCGAAGAAGACGCGATCACCGGCGACGGCAGGCGTCGTGCCGGTGGGCCCGTCGATCGGCACGGCGGCGGTTTCGTTGCCGGTGGCCGCGTCGATCACATGGAGCCGGCCATCGCAGCCGGCGAGAAACACCCGGTCGCCGGCGGCCGTTCGCGCGACCGTGGGCGAGCAGCGGATCTGGTCGGCGATCGAATGTTTCCAGAGGAGTTTTCCATCGACGAGATTCAGGCAGGAGAGCGACGCATCCTGTGAACCGACGAGCACGCGGATGCCATCTGCGGTCGGCAGGATGGTGGGGCCGCCCGAGATCTCCCCTTCGGTCTCGTACGTCCAGCGGACCTCGCCCGTCATCGCCGCGAAGCCGCGGACCAGACCCGTGTCGTCGCCCACCACGACGATGCGGTCCGGCCCGTCGCCTGCGACTGCCGCGGCCGACGGAAACCCAGCCTCGTCGGCCTTGAACGACCAGCGGTCTTCGCCTGTGTTGACCGCCAGCGCATGGAACGTGCCGTCGAGGTCGCCGACAAAGAGCGTGCCGGCGGCGATCACCGGCACCGCCGCGAATGACGTGGTTTCAAACTCGCGGTGCCAGGATTCGGCGAGGGGCAACTGGAGCGTGCCGGCCGACCGACCGGTGCCGGCGAGGCATCCCCGGGCCATGGGCCAGGCGTCGGCAGGGGCGGCGTCGGCGGGGAGTTCATCGCCGGCCGCACACGCACCCGCCACGCCCAGCAGGCCCACCAACGCCACCAGGTTCCATATCCACATCAATATCCTCAGACGGGACACACGTGAGCCGTGCGCGTGCCCCATCGCACTCAGGAAGCCCGGAGCGCGAGCGACGGGTAGACGGGCGGCGACCTCGTTGGCAGCGCGGAACCGATCGATACGGCAACCCGTAAACCCCGCGCTCGCGCTTGGGGCTTCCAGACCGGAGGCAGCGCAGAGGGGCATTATGTCACCGTCTCCAGGCAGTCCGTATTCCCCGCGATCGCGCGAGGCTCAAGTGGGGGCCGTAGAAGGCGGGTCATTGGGCCGCCTCGTAGAGCATCGCCAGATCAGCGGCCGTCACGGGGCGTGGGTTGAACGATCCCGTCCACTGCGACGCCGCGAGCGTGGCGAGCGACCCGAAGTCGGGCGACCGAATGCCGCAGGCCGCAAGCGATGTCTTCAGTCGCGACGCCCGCAGGAGATCGGCCAGCCATGCGGAAAGCCGCTCTCCCGCGTCCGCCGCCTCGGCATCGATGCCGATGTCGCCGAGCAGTTCGCCGTAGCCTGCACCGCAGACAGGGCCGTTGAATCGCACCACGTGCGGCAGCATCACGCCAACGGCCTGCCCATGAATCACGCCGTGCACTGCCGTGAGCGGGTTGGCGAGTGCGTGGGCGGCGCCGAGCATGGAGTTTTCGATCGCAAACCCTGCCATTGCCGCGCCGAGTTGCACGGCCGAGCGGGCCGCGGTGCCGCCGTCCTCGAGGAGCACACCCGGAAGATTACGGGCCAGCAGTCGCCATGCCTCCCGGGAAAACATCCGCGAGATCGGCGTGGCCGCCGTGCTGACGTGGCTCTCCACGGCATGCGACATCGCGTCGATGCCGGTGAGGGCGGCGAGCGACCGCGGCTGCGTGAGCGTGAGATTCACGTCGAGGATCGCGACGCGGAACGCGGCCCGGGGATCGCCGCAGGCCATCTTCACGCCGGAGTCGGAGTCGGTGATGAGCGCGAACGACTGCGTCTCGCTTCCCGTGCCCGCGGTCGTCGGCACGGCGATCGACGGCAGCATCGCGCCGGTGGCCGTGGCCCGGCCACGGTAGTCCTGCATCCGGCCGCCGCAGGAGGCGAGGAAGTTGATTCCCTTCGCGCAGTCCATCGAACTGCCGCCGCCGAGTCCTACGAGAAGGTCGGGGCGAAAGTCGCGGGCGACGGCCGTGCCCGCCTCGACCTCGGTCGACGAGGGATTTTCGGTGAATGCCGAAAAGACGGCGGTTGCGACCCCCGCAGCCTCGAGCGACGCGACACCCGCGGCAGCGTGCCCCGCCGCCACGATTCCCCGATCGCTCGTCACGAGCGCGCGGCTGGCGCCGAGTTCACGGGCGAGTTCGCCGAGCCGCGACACCGTCCCGGGCCCCACGACGAGTCGCGTCGGGGCCTGAAAGCCGAACGGGGGTGGAGCCGATGACAGCGGCACGAGGCATTCCGGCATTGTGGCGGAGGTCACGCCGACGCAGTGGCCGGCAGTTGCAGTGCCCGCGACCGATAGAGGAAGTCGATGATGTTGCCCTCGTGCGGCTGAAGCCAGTCGAGCTTCGTCGTCGGGATCGGGCCGAGGTTGAGCCGGTCGATGTGCGTGCAGCTCATGAGCCGGTCCTGAAAGCCCGCAGCGTGCGTGATCGCGGAGCAGACGAGCGTCGGGCCGATCGCGTCGAGCATCCGCTCCTGCGGGCACTCGACCACGCTCACGAACGGAAACATGTATTCACCCTTCGCGATCGCGGGCTCCGGGCTCGCGCAGTGTGCGACCGTGGGCCGCAGCCAGCCACAGCGTTCACCCTCGACGAGCCGCGGGCCGTAGGGGGCCGTGGCGTGCGTCACTCCGGGGTCCTTCAGCCCCCCCTCGATCTGCCCCCAGATGGCCTTGGCGGCGCCGGGAATCGTGAACGCGGCGAGCTTCGCCTCGGGGTCGTCCGGTGGCTTGACATCGATCGGGCCGAGTCGTGCGGCGACCGCCTCGGCGATCGCCTTCGTGTGGCGGCTGGCGTAGATCGCCGACGCATTGATGCAGCCGCGGCCGCTGTTGATGGCCACGCTCTCGCACATCATGTCGAGGTGCCGCTCCCAGTCGTCCACGCAGTCGTCGCCGAGAATGATCTTGGAGAAGCCGGGGCCGTGCACCTGCACGCCGGGGTTGCCGCGATATTGATCCACCGTCTTGGCGCTGCCGAAGATCATGGAGCGGCGACAGCCGGCGAGGATGCCCGCGCCGACATCGGTCGCGCCGGGATAGAGGCTGATCGCCTCGGCGGGGATGCCCGCCTCCACCATGGCGGCCGCCATGCGGTAGGGAGTCCACGGCTCCTGGCTGCCCGGCTTCATCACGAGGCCCACGCCGAGGGCGATCACCGGCAGCCAGAGCGTGTGTACGCCCGGGGAGTTGGAGGGGAGCACGAGGCCGAGCACTGGTGACTGCGGCTGGTAGCTCACCGTCACACCGCGGTGCTCGACGCCATGGCCCTGCCAGAGGATCTTCGTGTCGAGTCCGCGGGAGAGGGCGTCGAGGATCCGGTCCATGTTCGAGAGGACGAACATGTTTTTCTGCATATTGGCCCGGCAGAGGCTTTCCGGCAAACCTGTCGTAGCCGACTGCTGCTTGACGAAGTCTTCGGGCGATTGTTTCGTGTCGCCGAGCGTCACCGTGCCGTTGGCGTAGAGATTCCCGGCGGTCTGCAGCCGCTCGACGATCGTCTCGGGATCGATCGCGAGCAGGGCCGCCCGAGCCTGGGCCGCCTTCTGGAGGTCGCGGCCGACGAGCGCGCCGCCGATCTGGCTCACCTCGGCGACGGGTTCGCCGGTGAGGAAGTGGACGAGCGTGTCGCGCTCCAGCGACTCATAGGGCTTGCCGAAACGCCAGGCGGGAAGATGCATGGGCGGGGTCTCTCACGGTGCGTTAACGCAAGAATGATACCACCTTGCCAGCACGAGCGGCATGTGGCGAGCCGTGGCCTCAGGTGCTCGGGAAGCCTGGAGCGCGAGCGACGGGTATACGGGTGGCTGTCCGTGAGGGGAGCGCGGAGCGGGTTGGGGTGGAGGACGTATTCCCCGCGCTGGCGCTTGGGGCTTCCCGATCGGAGAGGTTTCGCGAGCCGTGATGGCTCGCGTTGCCCGGCAAGGCAAACCTTGGCTTTGGCTTCGCGTGTATTCAGTACACCCCCACGGTCGTGGTGGCGGCCAGTTTGCGGAACGGGCGGACGCCGCTGATGCCGTCCCATGGATACTTCGCGTAGGGCAGTTCCCGCTCGCCCTCGTCCCGCTCGAGAAACCCCGGGATGAAGGTTTCCTTCGTGAGAGTCGTGAGACGGACACGGCCGGTGCCGCCGTAGGGAACACGTTCGTCCGGGTTGTCGAAGTCCACCACCTCGATCACCGCGCGGGGCTGCGGCGCGTAGTAGGCGATCGTATAGCCGTCGGCAGGGACGACGGGACGGCTCGCCGCCAGACCCATCAGCGTGTTGCCGTAGGTGGGCGTCATGAAGGCGCCGTCGAGGAGTTCTTCGACTGCGAACCGGGTCCACTGAGGCGTGAACTCGGTGCCCCCCGAAAAGATGCCGGTGATCCCGACCTTGCCGATGGTGGTCCCCTTCTTCTCGAGCGCCAAGGCGAGAGCCTCGAGGAGTTTCGGCGTCGTGAACATGCAGCGGATGTCATGGCCCGCCTCGAGGATCGTGATCGCCTGGTCGATGCAGTGCTGCTTGTAGGCCTCGAGGTGCTCCATCCAGCCCTTCTGGATCAGCTTGATCACCCAGCGGGGATCGAGATCGACGCAGAAGCAGATGCCGCCGCGGAACTGTGCGAGGTGCTCGATCGAGAGCCGCAGCCGCCGCGGTCCCGAGGGGCCGAGCATGAGCCAGTTGGCGCCCTTCGGAAAATACTGCTCGGGCAACGTGGCCGAGAACTGTTCGTAGTCGGTACGAAAGTCGCGGGAGTTGTACCGTGACTTCGGGACGCCCGTCGTACCGCCGGTCTCGAACACAAAGACCGGCTGGTCGGCCAGCCCCTTGGGCACCCAGCGACGCACGGGGCCTCCGCGGAGCCATTCGTCTTCGAACGGCGGGAACTTCTTCAGGTCGTCGAAGCACCGCACGTCGGTGAGCGGGTCGAAGGGAAGCTTCGTCGCCTCCTCCAGCCAGAACGGGCAGCCGGTCGAGGGATGGAAGTGCCAGGCCATCATCTCGACGGTGTGCGCGTCGAGTTCGGCCCGGGCCTTCTTCACCGCGTCGTCGCCCGCCACCTCGAACACCGGGGGTTTCCCGGACAACGATGCCGACGACGAAACCTTGGCCATGAACGACGATCCTCGTGAGGTGGGGCAGGGGACTCGGTGACGGTGGATCCGCGGACGCTCAGCTGTCCGCGGGTGTCTCGGTCTGCGGCAGTGGCGCGCCGAGCTGCGCGAAGAGCTGCAGCACGCCATTGAAGTGGGCGAGTCGCGGGCCGTAGCGATCGATGAACTCGCCGAGGGCGTATTCGCTGTCGGAGAAATCGTCGGCGTTGTCGGCCGCCTCCTGGGCGATGCCCGAGAGAAACTCCGTATGGACCTTCGCGAGCGACTCGGCGGCCTGGCGGCAGGCCTTCGCGAGCTGCGGATTGGCTTCCTTCCAGGCTTTGAGTTCGGCCGTCCGCTGCCGCTGCTGGAGTGAGACCTGGTTGACCAGTTCCGTCAGCAGCTCGCACGACCGTTGCTGTGCGCCGACGAGCTCGCGGAGCAGTTGGTTGGTCTCGGCGAGGTCGCCCGCCACCTGCGGCCGGCTCCCTGAGGAAACCGTGTCGGCCGAGATGTCGAACTGCGTGAAGATCGGGGGACCGTCGCTCATGGGCTCGCCCGTCCTGGGGTGGTGGTCGGGGCATCATGGCCTCGAACCACCGATAATAGTAGGCATGCCGGCCCGGTTTTTCCACGATCGAGGGCGTACAGCCGGCGGCATCGGCAAGGTTTGCCCAGCTTCGCGACATTTCTGTCGATCGCAGTCATGCCTCAAGTGCCCGGCGGAGACGCCCGATGCAAGGGGGTGACGGGAGCGGAGCCAGGGAAGGCCTCCGCGGCGGATGAGGGAGCGTCGAAACAGCATGCAGCAGCAGGCGGACTCCCGTGCCGACGGGCCATTGTTCGGGTTTCTCACGGCGGTCGATTCGCCGACGCACGGCCTCTTCGGCGGCTATCTCGTCGTCGATGCCCTCGGTCGGCCGCTCGAGTTTCACTGCACGGCGCCCGTGAAGGTGACTCGCGCGCAGCAGATCCTCTACGGGCCGACGCTCCACGGCCATCTTCACGGTCAGCAGATCGGCGGCGCCCTGCTTGCGGAAAGCAGGGTAGCGCCGGCCATCGTGCTCACCGACCACGACGCGATGCTGCACGTCCGTCCGCATACCAAACTCGCGGTCGCCCTGGTGCGAGCACTCGACGGCGAGCCCGTCGCCGCCGGCTTCACGGTGGGGGCCGCCCACGTGAGCCCGCATCCGAATGATCTGGCCGACGAACCGGCCATCCGCGAACGGCTCGCCGAACTCGCCGCGGCGGTGGACCTCCGCGAGCCCTTTGATCGGATTCGCGCCGCGATCGACGAGGCACAGCGGCATTAGACGAACGGAATCTGCGGCGGATCAACGGCACGAACTCGAGGGACCGCGGATGAACGATCGCGTCGGCCGCATTCGCTCACTCACCGCGGACGAGCTCGCACTGGGGCCTGCCGCGGCCCGGTCGCCCTTTGACATGCGGCTCCCGCGGCCCCCCGCGCTGCGGCTGCCGGTCACGGGGCAGTCGCCGGCGGTGGTGCGGGTCGCTCTGTTGGCCGGCCGGCCAGCGGTGACGAGCTATCGCTTCGTGCCGGCGGCCGCGGCGCCGCCGTCCGCTGCGAAGCAGCCCCGTGCCGCCGTCGCGTTGTGCGACGAGCCTTCCGAATCACCCCCCGCGTCTCCGACGATCCGGCGCACCCGGATCGCGCCGCCCCGCGACGTCGTGAAACTCTCGGAGCGGTTTTTCTACCTGCTGCAGCCCGATCTGCAGACGATGCTCGGCGCGGCGGCACTCGAGTTTCCCCGGCAGCCGTTTCCCTTTCAACTCGACGGCATGGCGTTTCTCATGCCCCGGCACGGTGCCGTGCTCGCCGACGAGATGGGGCTCGGCAAGTCGATGCAGGCCATTTCCTCGATCCGGCTGCTGGTACGGTCGGGGGAGGCCCGCCGTGTGCTCGTCGTCTGTCCGAAGGGGCTCGTCTCCAACTGGACCCGCGAACTGGCCGACTGGGCTCCCGAACTCGTCGTGGCCGTGATCGAAGGCGACCAGCAGCGGCGGCGGTGGCAGTGGAACTTGGCTGACGTGCCGGTGAAGGTGGCCAACTACGAGGTGGTCGTGCGCGATCGCGACCTCGTGGCGGAGCTTGGCCTCTCCTTCGATCTCGTCGTGCTCGACGAGGCGCAGCGGATCAAGAACCGCTCCAGCCAGACGAGCCAGGCGATCCGCTCGATCGACCGCCGCCGGTCGTGGGCCCTGACCGGCACGCCGATCGAAAACAGCGCCGACGACCTGGTCGGCATCTTCGAATTCGTGTCTCCGGGGACGCTCGGTGACCGGATGCCGCCCAAGGAGATGGGCGCGGCCGCCTCCGACCATATCCTGCGGCGAACGAAGGAGAAGGTGCTCAAGGACATGCCGCCTCGGCTCAACCGCGACGAGCGGATCGAACTCACCGCGGAGCAGAGGGAGACCTACCGCCGGGCCGAAGAGGAGGGCGTGTTGCGGCTGGCCGACATGGGCCGCGAGGCGACGATCCAGCACGTCTTCGAACTCGTCCTCCGCCTCAAGCAGATCTGCAACTTCGACACGGCCACGGGTGAGAGCGCGAAGCTCGAATGCCTCCAGGCCGAGCTCGAGGAGGTGCAGGCCAGCGGCCGCAAGGCACTCGTCTTCAGCCAGTGGGTCGAGACGCTCGGCCGGCTCGACGAGGGCCTCACGCGATTCGGCGCGCTGCAGTATCACGGCGGGATGTCCACCGTCGCCCGCGACGAGGCGATCCGGCGGTTCCGTCACGAGAAGAAGCATTCGGTGCTGCTCCTTTCTTATGGAGCGGGCGCCGTGGGGCTCAACCTCCAGTTTTCGCAGTATGTCTTTCTCTTCGACCGCTGGTGGAATCCCGCGGTCGAGGATCAGGCCATCAACCGTGCCCACCGGATCGGCGCGGCAGGGGCCGTGACCGTCACCCGCTTCCTCTCCGCCGACACGATCGAGGAGCGGATCGACGAGGTGCTCCGCCGCAAACGCGATCTCTCCGACACGATTCTCTCGCAGGCCGAGGCGCCCGCGTCGAGCGGCCTCACCGCCGAAGAGCTCTTCGCGCTTTTCAAGCTCGCCTCGCCCCTGCGGTCGCTGGCCGGCCGGCCAGCCGAAGCCGCGGCCTGAGCGGCCGGTCGTTTTCGGCGGTTCAGACCGGAAAAACAGCGGCAAAACTCGCCTCCCTCCCAGCGGGCCGATCTGCCATAGTCCCCGCCGCGTGCCCAGTCAGCCGACGTTGCGATGTCAGGTGGCCAGGCGGCTTCGTGGCACCGTCATCCGTGGAGATCGAAGGCCATGTCGAGTGCGATTCGTTCCTACCTGCGGACCCTCGAGAAGTCTGTTCGGGGAAGGCTTCCCGCCCGGGTCCGCCACGCCCTGCGTCCGTATCTCGCGACACCGCGACGCCGTTGGCCCGCCGCAGTGCCGTATGTCCGCCCGCAAAACGGCGGCGAGCATCTCGTCACGACGGTTGGGCCCACCGTCCGTCCGGCTCCGCAGTCGGGGATGGTCTCGGTGGTCATCCCGATCTACGACCGGACCCACGAGTTGCGCGAGGCCATTGAATCGGTGTTGGCACAGACCCACACCAACTTCGAGTTGCTCCTGGTGACCGACGGATCACCAGCCGAGACGCTCGCGGTGGTGGAGGCGTATCGCGGTCATCCACAGGTTCGCATCTTCACGTATCTCGACAACACGGGCACCGCGGTCCGGGGCCGCAATCGTGGCATCAAGGAGGCACGCGGCGAATACGTCGCCTTCCTCGACAGCGACGACATCGCTACCCCCGACCGGCTGGCGGTGTCGGTGCGGGAGATGGAGGCCGGTGGATACGACGTCGTCTATGGCGCGTGGACCGCGAAGCTCGATGGCACGCGGCACTTCGACGACCTTCGGGACGGCCAGAAGGTGACGAGCCCACCGTGCGACCTCGACATGCTCCGCAAGGTCTGCGTGCCGTGCCAGAGCACGGTGATGGTGCGGCGGGCCGCCCTGCTCGATGTCGGCGGACTCAAGCCTGGCATGCGCTATCGCGAGGACCACGAGCTCTGGATGCGGCTGGCCCACTTCGGCTACCGGTTCGGGGCGATCCGCGACAACCTCGTGCACCTTCGGCTGCATCGCGGCAACAACGAGATGAACTTCAAGGCAGACGACGCCCACTGGGAACGCCAGGCCAACGCGGAGCACCGCCGCAAGGCGTCGCTCGTGCCGACGATCGCCTACCTCATTCCGGGGACGGGCATCTCGGGTGGCATCGCCGTGATCCTCGAGCACGCCAACCGGCTGCTCAAGGCCGGGTGCGACGTGATGTTGGTCAGCCAGGACGACAAGGACTCGATTCCCTGGTGGCCGGGCAACGAGGTGCCGGTGATCCCCTTCAACACCACCTCCCGATACCTCTTCGATTCCATTGAAACCGTCGTGGCGACCGGCTGGACGACCGTCTCCATGCTCGATTACTTCACCGCGCGGCGGAAGCTCTATTTCATTCAGTCGGACGAGCGGCGCTTCGACGACTGCCCGGAGTTCAAGAAGCAGGTGCATGCCACCTACCTCCGCCACGATATCGAATACGTGACGATGGCCGGCTGGATCTGCCGGTGGCTGAAGCACGAGTTTGGCCACGACTGCGGCTACATTGGCAACGGCATCGTCTCCGAGCGCTACGCGACGGCGCCGCTCGAGCCCCGGCGGGGCCGGGTGCGGATCCTGATGGAGGGGCCGACCGTGATCCCGTTCAAGGGTATGGACGACGCCGCGGAGGCGCTACGGGACTTCGACGATTGCGAGGTGTGGATGGTGTCGGCGGCCGGCGGCCCCAAGCCCGGCTGGCGGTGCGACCGGTTCTTCGAGGCCGTTCCCCATGCTCAGATGGCGGCGATCTATGCCAGTTGCGACATCCTCCTGAAGATGTCGTGGGTCGAGAGTTTCTCCTACCCGCCGTTGGAGATGATGGCGACGGGTGGCGGCGTCGTCGTGCGGCAGGTCACCGGCCTCGATGAATACGCCGTCGATGGTGAGAACTGCCTGATCGTGTCGGACGTCGAGGGAGCCCGCCGTGCGGTGCGCCGGCTCGTTGACGACGCGGCCTTGCGGGCTCGGCTCGGCGCTGCGGGGCGGGAAACAGCCGAGCGGATGACATGGGAGCGTTCCCTGCCGGCCCTGCTCCAGATCATCGCCGGAGGCAATCTGCCTGCAGGCATCGCAGCGGCTGCGAGTCGGGGCGAGATGCAGGTTGTCGACTTCACGG
Organism: Planctomycetia bacterium; assembly: GCA_021414115.1. GTDB lineage: Bacteria > Planctomycetota > Planctomycetia > Pirellulales > UBA1268 > QWPN01. Next base: position 12,710 of record JAIOPD010000066.1, on the reverse strand, counting down.
CCGTCGAATCACCGCGCTACGAACACGAGGCCCGCATCGCTTCGGGCATGGGTGAGGCGAGGCACGTCGTCGGCGGGTTGCTCGAGGGGCAGAAGTCGGCCACGCCGTCCCGGGAGCCGGCGGCTGTGTAACGGCGAACCACCAAGGAAAACGACATGATCGCTGCGAACGTGTCCGAGAGCCCGCGCGTGACTCCCGCCAATCTCTCCGAGCAGCACGTCCAGGCGTTGCTGCGTGGCCTGTCGCTCGTCGACCGCGAGGCGATCGCTTTGGCCACCGGCACGATGGTGCAGTATTACGGCGACGAGGTGGCGGCCGTCCGCCTCGCCGAGGAGACCGCGGCGCTGCGGGCACTGCCTCCCGGACAGCTGATCGAGGATCTGAACGGTCTTAACGTCGGCTACGGTGACAGGCCGATCCATCCCGCGCTGCTCGGCATCGATGTCTACAAGGGCGCCTGGGTCATGGGTGGCGGGTCGGCGCAGTCGTATGTCTCGCACGCCCACGTGCGGGCCTGGGCGGACGACCTCCCGTTCCGTTCCGCATCGGTCGACTTTCTCGTCGCCCTCCATGTGCTCGAGCACGAGCCCGACCCGGCGGCGACGGTGCTGCACTGGCTCGACATCGTCAAGCCGGGTGGCGGCGTGGGCATCGTCGTGCCCGACTGGCGATACACATGGGACGCCCGAAATGACCGGCATCCGTGGAGCCATCGCTGGAACCCGACGCCGCGACTGCTGCGCACACTGTACGAACGACACTGGGCCGGCGTGGCCCATCTCGAGCACCTCGACACGTATCCCTACCGGCTGTCGTTCGACATCATTCTGAGGAAGAAGGGCACGTTCGTGCCGTTCGACGAGCATGCCCGGGCGGATCGCCCGACCGGGTACCAACTGCACGAGAGCAACCGCTTCCTCGGCGAGGAGACCGCATGACGTCGTCCCTCCATGCGCCGGACGGTGGCCCCCCGGTCATCATCACCGGCATGCACCGTTCGGGCACGTCGCTGCTCGCATCGCTGTTCGCCAGTGCCGGCGTGTCGCTGGGCACGCGACTGATCGGCGCTTCCCGCGGCAACGACCGCGGCCACTACGAAGACCTCGACTTCTATGAGTTTCACGCGCGGGCGCTCGATGCCAACGGGATGCGTGCCGAGGGGTTTGCATGCGTCGACGAGATTGGCGTGCCCTCGTCGATGCGGGACGAAGCGGCAGCGCTCGTCGCGACGAAGGCGGCGGCGGGCGAGAGCTGGGGGTGGAAGGATCCGCGAACCTCGCTGTTTCTCGACTTCTGGGGCGGGATCCTTCCGGAAGGGCGGTTCGTGTTCGTGTTCCGCAGCCCGTGGGAGGTCGTCGACTCGCTGTTTCGCCGGGGCGACCAGACGTTCACCGCCAACCCTGCGTTGGCCGCCCGCGTGTGGCTGTATTACAACCGCCGGATCGTCGACTTCTACCGACAGAGCCAGTCACGCTGCCTGCTCGCCGAAGTGACGCAGGTCATCGCGGATCCCGCCGCCCTCTTCGCCTCTGTGCGCCAGCGGCTGGGCGTGCCGGTCGGCGAGCCCGCTCCCCGATACGAGGAACCACTGCTCGTCCGCGACGTCGGAGCCCGCCGGGAAGCCATCATCAAGGCCCTGCTCCCCGAGGCGATCGACCTCTACGCGGAGATGCGGCGGCTCGCGGGCCTGCCGGCGGCATCACGTTACCACCCGCCGAGTGGCGCGGCCTCGATCGCCGAGCACGCGATCGCAGAGTGGTCGCAGAGCGCGATCGCCGAGGACGGCAGACGCCGGCTCGAAGCCGAGCACGCCGCCGTGGGGGCGGCGCTCCGGGCAGCCGAAGCGAGGATCGCAGCGCTCGACCTCGAAAAACGAGCGATTCAGGGGAAGCTTCGCGAGGTCCAGGACGTCGGTGAGGAACTCGCCGCCTACGTGCAGCGGCGTGTCCTCGAGGAATCTCGAACGGAGGCCGTTCGGGCCCAACCTGCCGACGCCCACGCCGCCTGAGAGGCCTCGGGGAGCCGTGCGGCGTGGCGGACGTATTCCCCGCGCTTGCGCTTGGGGCTTCCTGACGGGAGGGGAAGCCCGGAGCGCGAGCGACGGGTAGACGCGCCACGACCGTGTTGACGACGGGGAGCCGTGCGATGTGGCTCACTCGTAGCCGGCTCGCGACGCAACCGGCTGAAGCTTGTCCTTCGACTTCTCCCAGAGTCGTGCAAACAGTCCCTCGATCGAGGTGGGAACGCCGGCTGGTGGCTCGGGCACGCGATTCACCCGCGGGTGCGACTCGGGGGTCATGATGCCGAACGTCTGCCGCAGTTTCTCCCGGCCCTCGGCGACTTCCTCGATCTTCACGCTGACAACGCGACTGGTTGCCTCTGCGAGATCGAGAAGCCGCTTCGTGGTGCCGAGCCAGCGCTGGGCCTGCGCCGCGTAGGCGGCCTCGGCATCGGCCGGGTTCACAGCGGCCTGCTCCAGCGCCCTGGCATACCATGCCTGCATCGCGCTCTCGAGGGTGGTGCGGGGATGCCTGAGGGTGTGGATGATCGTGCCGCCGGGAAACAGGTCGAGCAGGAGTTCGGGCGTTTGGTCCTCGAAGCCGTACTGGATCTCCTTGAAACCCCAGCGAGTCTTGCCGGGTGGAAGCCTAGGCCGCATGAGCCCCACGATGAATCCGCGGAGATGGTCGTCGAAGGCCGCGGCATCGAACCCATTCGCCCACGCAAGGCCGGGCGTGTTGTCCGCCGTCGGCTCTTCGACATCGGCGGGCGTCACTGACCTGCCGGCGTGCATTTGGAACGCCGCGCAGGTGCGGAGCAGCCCGCGAGCCCGGGCGAATGGCCTCAGCATGCCGGCATGCTCACCCCAGATCCAGATGTCGGCCGTGCGGCAGAGGAGAGTCTGCCAGAACGTCGATCCGCACCTGCCGGTGCCCAGGAGAAAGAGAGGACGGTCGGAGTCGGTGGAGTCGAGTGCGGGCATTGATGAAGAGCCCCAATCTACGGTGAGCCGCCGCAGGGCGGAAGTGTCTCATCCGTCGGCTACCTGGCCCGAGTCGATCTCCGCAGGCTTCCGCATGATGCCCGCACCGGCATGTGGGCGGCCATTTGCTTGCGGCCGAAGCGGCCCCCTATGAATCCATCGACGGGTGACTCACAGGCGGTTGCATGACCGCCGGCGGGAATCGCGTCTGCCGTACACCACAGATCACGAGTCGGAAAACGAGTGGAGGGAATGCCCCGCGACGGGGTGCTCCCGCCCCGCGTCAGCCGGCGTGAGCGGATGCCTCAGGGCGTCTGTTCACGCCGGCTTTTTTTGTTGCCTGGAGCACGAGGGGCCTGCCATGAACCCGCTCGCCACCCCCTTCGCCCGCCGCTCGTCGAGGCCCGTTCGGAAGCCCGCCCGCACGGCTTTCGCCCGCCGCCCGGGCCTCGACCGTGCCGAGCAGCTCGAACGCCGCGACCTGCTGGCGATCCTCGCCGGCGGCGTCGAGCGGACGACGCCCGACGACTTCTTCACCGACTTCAGCGTGGGCATGACGTCGGAGTACACGGCCTACACGATCACCAACGACGCGAGCGGCCCGGCGACCGACGTCTGGGTGAAGGCCTTGTTTCCCACAGGGAGCCCGGTGGGCGTCGGGTCGGGCTACAACAACGAGGACGGCCTCTATCACATTGGTACGCTGGCACCGAGCACCACCGGTACGGCATTTCTCTACTTCACGGCCAACGCACTTTCCGCAGCGGCCGTGCCCTATTCGATCGAGGTCTATGGCGGCGAGCCGGGCAACGGCGGATCGCTGCTCGTGACGAAGCCGTTCTCTCTCACGACCGTCGTCAACACGCTGGCGGCGGAGCCCAACAAGGTCGATACGGTCGCCTACGCTCCGGCCAATCCCCAGATCGGCGACACGCTCACGCTCTCGGTCACCGGCCGCCTCGGCAACGGCGCCGACCGCGTGCTCTTCGCGCCGGCCTCGGCGACAAGTTGGGAGCCCGACGTGTTCGAGCTACGATCGACGAGCCATACGATCTCGGGCGTCGCTCAGGCACCCAACGGGCTCTTCTACGACGGCCTCACCGGCCTCGTGAACCAGCAGCCGTTCACGAGCACGTATGAGTTTCTGATCACGCGGCCGTCGACGACCTCCACGCTGACGTCGCCGACCCAGTTCACGCAGGACGGCGCGCAGGATTGGAAGCATCACAAGCCCGACGCCACGCCGTTTCCCACGATTCCGCCGATTCCCCCGCGGCTGACGCTGACCAAGAACGACGGTGTGACGACCTACACCCCCGGCGGCATGACGACCTACACGATCGTGCTCGCGAACACCGGCGCGGGAGCCGCGTCGGGCGTCGTGGTGAGCGACATCCTGCCCCCGCAGTTGAACGCCGCGGCGACGACCTGGACGGTCTCCTACAGCAACGCCAGCGGCACACTGCCGGCGAATGGTTCGGGCAACATCGGCGGCACCGTCGACCTCGCCCCCCTGACCGGCGTCGTGACGATCACGATCAAAGGGGTGATCCTCTCGAGCGCGGTCGGCGACATGACCAACACCGTGACGGCGACGGTGTCGGGGAGCACCGTGACCGCCTCCGACACCAACACGCCGACACCGCTGGCCAACCTCACGATCACGAAGACCGACGAGACGAGCACGGTGCTGGCTGGCGGCGGCACGATCCAGACCTACACGCTGCGGGTGCGGAACGACGGCCTCTCCGACGCCCGCACCGTCGTGGTCAACGACGCCTGGCCCGCCGGCTTCCAGCAGGGCACGCTCGGCACGCCGACGCAGGGGAGCGTGAGTGCCGGCAGTGGAGGCAACTTCGCCTGGACGCTCGGCACGCTCGTGGCCGGCGGCGAGGCGACGCTGACGGTGACCTACACGGTGCCGGCGAGCACGCTGCCCGGCACCTACACCAACACCGCGACGGTGACGAGCACGACGCCCGACACCAATCCCGTCGACACGGCGTCCGACTCGACCGACGTGATCACGTCGGCGAACCTCACGATCACGAAGACCGACCTGACGAGCACGGTGCTGGCCGGCGGCGGGACGGTCCAGACCTACACCCTCGCGGTGCAAAATAGCGGCGCCTCCAATGCCCAGAACGTCGTCGTCAACGACGTCTGGCCCGCAGGCTTCACCCAGGGCGCGTTCGGGTTGCCGAGCCAGGGGAGCGTGACGCCAGCCGTGGGCGGCAACTTCGTCTGGTCGGTCGGGAAGGTCGTAGCCGGCGGGACGGCGACGCTCCAGGTTTCCTACACCGTGCCGGCGAGCACCGCGCCGGGACTGTACACCAACACCGCGACGGTCACGAGCGGCACTTCCGATCCCGTGCCCGGCAACAACACGGCCAGCGACACGACGACGGTGACGGCCGCGGCGAATCTCACGATCGAGAAGTCGGACGCGACGACGACGGTGACCGCGGGCGGCGGCACGGTGCAACTCTACACGCTCACGGTGCGGAATCTCGGCGCGTCCGACGCGCAGAGCGTGGTCGTCAACGACGTCTGGCCCGCGGGCTTCCAACAGGGGGCGTTTGGCACGCCGAGCCAAGGGACGGTGGCATCGGGCAGCGGCGGCAACTTTGCGTGGACGCTCGGGACGGTGTCCGCGGGGGGCGTGGCCACGCTGCAGGTGGCCTACACGGTGCCGGCGAGCACGCTGGCCGGCACCTACACCAACACCGCGACGGTGACGAGCACGACGCCCGACCCCGATCCGAACAACACGGCCGTCGATCTCACCGACGTCATCGCCTCGGCGAACCTCACGATCACGAAGACCGACGGCGTCACGAGCGTGCTGGCCGGCGGCGGCACCGTCCAGACCTACACGCTGCGGGTCAGAAACAACGGCGTCTCCGACGCCCAGGCTGTCGTCGTCAACGACACCTGGCCAGCCGGCTTCACGCGAGGGGCATTCGGGATCCCAACTCAGGGCAGCGTGGCGTCGGGGCCGGGCAGCAACTTCACCTGGTCGATCGGCACCCTCGCCGCCAACACCGAGGTCACGCTCACCGTGAGTTACACGGTGCCGGCGAGCACGCTGCCGGGCAGCTACACGAACACGGCCGTCGTGACGAGCAGCACGCCCGATCCCGATCCGGCCAACACGGCGACCGACACGACGACCGTGACGACCTCCGCGGACCTCAGGATCACGAAGACCGACTCGGCGACGATCGTGACGGCGGGCGACGGCATCACCCACAACTACCTGCTTACCGTCACGAACCTCGGCGCCTCGGATGCTCAGAACGTGGCCGTGAGCGACCTCTGGCCGGATGGGTTCGCCCAGACGGGTTTCGGCGTGCCGAGTCAGGGCATGGTGACGCCGGGCGTCGGGGGCGACTTCTCGTGGTCGCTGGGCGTCCTGCCCGCGGGAGGCGTCGCGACGCTCGTCGTCTCGTACACCGTGCCGTCGGCCACGCTCCCCGGTCCCTATGTGAACACGGCAACGGTGACGAGTTCGACGTTCGATCCCGATCCCGACAACACGGCGACCGACACGACGACCGTGATCGCGATGCCCGATCTCTCGATCACGAAAACCGACGGCGTGGCGACGGTCGTCGCCGGCGGCGGCACGGTCCAGACCTACACGATCACGGTGCGGAACAGCGGCGTCTCCGACGCACGGGGTGTCGTCGCCACCGACGACTGGCCGGCCGGCTTCACGCCGGGCACGTTCGGCACTCCGAGCCAGGGCTCCGTGGCGACCGGCGTCGGGGGCGACTTCATCTGGTCGGTCGGCACGCTTCCGGCGGGCGGCAGCGCCACGCTCACGGTCACCTACACGGTGGCGGCGAACGTGCTGCCCGGCCCGCGCACCAACACCGCCACGGTGACGAGCACCGACGATCCCGAGTCCCACACCGCGACCGACACCACGACCGTGCTCACGTCGGCCGACCTGATCGTCGCCAAGACCGACTTCACGACGACGGCCACGGCCGGCGACGGCGTGGTGCGGACCTACCTGATCCGCGTCCGCAACGGCGGGGTGTCCGACGCCCAGGGCGTGGTGCTCACCGACGTCTGGCCGCTGGGATTCGACCAGACGACGATCGGCATTCCGAGCCAGGGCACGGTCGCTTCCGGCCCCGGCAGCGACTTCACCTGGTCGATCGGCACGCTGCCCGCCGGCGTGCAGGTGACGCTCCAGGTGTCGTACGTCGTTCCCTCGTCCACGCTGCCGGGCAACTACGTCAACACGGCGACCGTGACGAGCCAGACACCCGATCCCTTCAACAACAACACGATCAGCGACACGACCACCGTCGTCACGTCGGCCAATCTCACGATCACGAAGGACGATGGCGTCACGACCGTGCTCGCCGGCGGCGGCACGACGCAGACCTACACGCTGACGGTGCGGAACCTCGGCGCCTCCGACGCCCGCGACGTGGCGGTGAGCGACGTCTGGCCGGCCGGCTTCGTGCAGACGGGCCTGGGCCTGCCGAGCCAGGGGACGCTGACGCCCGGCACGGGCGGCGACTTCGGCTGGTCGCTCGGCACGCTGGCGAAGGGGGGTGTCGCCACGCTCGCGGTCACCTACACGGTGCCGGCAAGCACGCTGCCCGGCGCCTACACCAACACCGCGACGGTGACGAGCACGACGCCCGATCCGGTCGGCGACAACACGGCCACCGACACCAACACCGTGAAGGCCCTCTCGAATCTCGTGATCACGAAGGACGACGGCGTCACGACCGTGCTCGCCGGCGGCGGCACGACCCAGACCTACACCATCCGGGTGCGGAATACCGGCGCCTCCGATGCCCGCAATGTCACGGTCGCCGATGACTGGCCGGCCGGTTTCGCGTCGGCCGGCTTGCCGACGACGAGCCAGGGCACGGTGACGCCGGGCTCCGGCGGCGATTTCAGTTGGGCGGTCGGCACGATCGCCGCCGCCGCCGAGGCGACGCTGACCGTCACCTACACCGTGCCGGCGGCCACGCTGCCGGGGGCGTATGTCAACACGGCCACCGTGACGACCTCGACGCCCGACTCCAATCCGACCGACACCGCGACCGACTCGACCACGGTGACGGCGCTGGCCGATGTCTCGATCACGAAGACCGATCTCGTGACGAGCGTCACGGCGGGCGGGGGCACCACGCAGACCTACACGATCCGCGTGAAAAATAACGGTCTCGGGTTCTCGGATGCGCAGGATGTGGTGGTCACCGACATCTGGCCCGACGGCTTCACGCAGGGGGCCTTCGGCCTGCCGAGTCAGGGCAGTGTGTCGCCGGGCGTGGGAGGCAACTTCACCTGGTCGCTCGGCACGCTCGCGCAGGACACCGAGGCGGCGCTGACGGTTACCTATACGGTGCCGGCCAGCACCCTGCCCGGCGTCTTCACCAACACTGCCAGCGTGACGAGCTCCACGCCCGACCCGGATCCCAACAACACCGCCACCGATTCGACCACCGTGGTCGCCTCGGCCGATCTGATCGTCGCCAAGACTGACTTCGCGACGACGGTCACGGCCGGCGGCGGCATCGTGCACACCTATCTGATCCGCGTTCGAAATGGCGGCGTGTCGGATGCACAGGGTGTGCTCCTCACCGATGCGTGGCCCGCGGGCTTCACGCAGGGGGCGTTTGGCCTGCCGAGCCAGGGCACGGTGACGCCATCGGGCAGCGGCAATTTCTCCTGGAGCATCGGCACACTGGCCGCGGGCGCGCAGGTGACGCTCCAGGTCTCCTACACGGTGCCATCGACGACGCTGCCGGGACCGTACACCAATACGGCCACCGTGAAAAGCGACACGCCCGACCCGTTCGACAACAACTCGGCGAGCGACACCACCACCGTCGTGGCCGTCGCCGACCTCTGGGTGACGAAGCGTAACGGCGACGCGCCGTATACGCCGGGGACCTCGCTCACCTACACGATCACCGTCGGCAACCACGGCCCGAGCACGGTCTTCGGCACGACGGTCAACGACCCGCTGCCGGAGAAGACGACGCTCGTGTCGGCCAGCAGCGGGGCGACCTACGATCCGATCACGCGGACGGTGACGTTTCCGGTGGGCCGGCTTGATCCCGGGGCGACACAGGTCTTCAAGCTGACGGTGATCACCGATCCCGACCGGACCGGGCCGCTCGAGAACACAGTGACGGTCGCCGTGCCCGCGGACGTGTTCGACCCGGATCTCTCCAACAACATCTTCGTCGATCCAGCCGGTGCCAATCCAGTCTCCGACCTCTGGGTCACGAAGCGTAACGGTGACGCGCCCTACACACCGGGCACCGCGCTGACCTACACAATCACCGTCGGCAACTTCGGCCCGAGCACGGTCTTCGGCACGACGGCGAGCGACCCGCTGCCGACCAAGACGACGTTCGTGTCGGCCAGCAGCGGAGCGACCTACGACCCGGCCACGCGGACGGTGACGTTTCCGGTGGGCCGGCTGGATCCGGGGGCGACGCAGGTCTTCAAGCTCACTGTGATCACCGACCCCGACCGCCGTGGACCACTCATCAACACCGCCACGGTCGCGGTGCCGCCGGGCTGGTTCGACCCCGATCTCGACAACAACTTCGTGATCGATCCGGCGGCCGACACCCCGCTGGTGTCCCTCGGCGTCACGAAGACCGACGGCAAGACGACCTACGTGCCGGGCACGTCCACGACCTACACGATCGTGGTCACTAACTCCGGCCCGAGCACGCTCCTCGGCGGAACGGTGAGCGATCCGCTGCCGGCCCTGGCCAGCGGCGGCACCTGGACGGCCGTTGCCACGGCGGGATCGTCGGTGACGCCGGCGGGCGGCAGCGGCGACCTGAATGCCCTGATCGACCTGGCTCCCGGCGGGAAGATCACGTTCACGTACGTCGTCTCGATCAAGTCGACCGCGTCGGGCAACCTCGTCAACACGGTCACCGTCTCTCCGCCTGAGGGCACGTCCGGCGGCGGGGTGTCGGCGACCGACGTCAATGTCTCGGCCGATGTGCCGGCCCTCGTGCTCGGCACCGACGACGGCTGCCTCTTGGCCCCGTGGGTCAAGATCATCAATCCCACGACCGGCGGCCTGATCCGGCAGTTCCTGGCCTACGAATCGACGTTTCGCGGCAGCGTCCGCGTGGCGACGGGCGATCTGACGGGGGACGGCGTCGCCGAGATCGTCGTCGCCCCCGGTCGCGGCCGGGTCGGCGAGATCCGGGTGTTCACGCAGCAGGGGGTGGAGCTCACCCGCTACCGCACGCTGCCGTTCGGCGCGACGTGGGTGGGGGGCGTGGAGGTGGCGGTCGGCGACGTCAACCGCGACGGCAGGAACGACATTATCGCGGGCCAGGCGACAGGGGCGGGCCGCGTGAACGTGTTCCAGGTGTTGGCTCCTGCCGCCGCCGATCCGGTCGTCAACGTTCCGATCCGCTCATTCCGGCCATTCGTCTCGCCCTACGCCCTGGGCGTGATGGTGGCGGCGGGTGATTTCGGGACTTATTCAGGCGGCGTGAAGACGTCGTCCACTCCCGACGGCCGCTCGGAGATCGTGGTCGGCACCAACGCCGGCATCCGGGCGCAGGTGCGGATCTACGACGCCTCTTCGGTGAACCCCGTGCTGGTGAAGACGCTGCTCCCCTTCGCATCGAACTTCACGGGGGGCGTGTCGCTCTCCACCGGCCGCTACACTGCCGACGATATCGACGACGTGATGATCGGCACCGGTGTCGGCGGCGAGTCGCGGGTGCAGGTCTACAACGGGGCGAACTGGAACCTGCGGCAGAACATCAACGCCTTCTCGTCGTTCGGCCGGCCGAACGCAGCCGTGTTTGCCGCGATGCTCGACCTCGACGGCGACGGGGTCGCCACCGACGTCTACGGCGTGCAGGGCCGCAACGCCACCGGCGGCACGAGCGGCGTGCGGCGGTTCAACCGGCCCACCTCCGCGACCAACGTGCTGCCGCAGTCGATCGTCAACGCTCCGCCGCTGCGGATCGCCGCGATCAAACTCCGCAATGCCTGAGGCGGATCCCTCTTGAGCCTCTCGCGTGCCCCATCGCGTTGCACACATTGAACGGACTTCTGCCCGACTGAGTTAACGCTTGCTCTCCCCTTCGCGAATGAGCCATCCCGCTCAGGAAGCCCGGAGCGCGAGCGACGGGTATCCGGGTGGCTGAGCGTGAGGGCACCGCGGAACGAGACGGGGTGGAGGGCGTCTACCCCGCGCTCGCGCTTGGGGCTTCCCGACCGCGGGCAACGCCGAGGGGCACTGCGGCAACCCCTCGAGCCAGACGGCATTCCACGATTGCGCGAGGCTCAAGTGCGATCCGTATGCCGCCTACCAGCGGGCCTCGAGGCCGAGGTTGGCACCGTGCATGAAGATGCCGCCGCCCGATACGAGCCTCGTGCCGCTATTAATTTCCGCCACGGAGAAGTCGAACTGGTTGGGAGCGAGGGCGAGGCCATCGATCCAGATCAGGTTGTAGCCGACGCGAAGACCCCAGACGTCGGTCAGCCGGTAGACGAGCGACGTGTTGATGTCGCCGATCAAGCTCACCTGCCCGCCCGTCGTCGAGATGGCCTGCCGCTGCGGGGTGCCCGTGAAGTCGATAAGCGGCGACTGGATCTGCTCCTGGGCGTTGCCGAGCAGACCGGCCTTCGCCCAGCCCTCGAGGGCCCAGCGCTCCCACGTCCAACGGGTGCGGTTGCCGATCTGAGCGCCGAAGCCGTTGTTGCGGGTGCGAACCGCATAGGGCACGGAGATCGAAGTGCCTTCGGCGAAGCAGCATTCCGTCGTGATCGACGCCGACTCCTCCACGCCCACGTAGCGGAAGCCGGCCAGCCAATCGACGGTCATCCAGCTGCCCGAGTGATCCCGCCACTCTGTCGATGACGTGAAGAGGTTGGCTTCGGCGCTGTTGATGAGCGAGTTGTATTTGACCGTCGCCGTCTCGCCGTCGATCGTCATCAGGCCGCCGAGCGGATCGGGCATCTGGAGAAAGTCGGGCGGTGTAGCGGCGGCGAAGGCCGTCGCCGACTGGCCCCACACGCCCCAGTAGCCGAGCTCCCAGCCGCCTTGATTCGGATCGCGTTGGCCATAGAAAGCCCGCACGCCCTCGCTGACTGGAAACTGAAGGTCGCGGGTCGTGATCACGGTCGTGGGGGCCCCGTCGACAGCGATGATCAGCGGCCGATTGGAGGTCTGGTTATCGCGTTGCCAAAAGAGGGCGTCGGTGAGGGCGTAACTGGTCCAGAGCGGTGCGGGAAACGCGCCACGGAAGGCGACGTTGGTCACGTCGGCGGCGTCCACCACCGGATCGAACGCCGGAAGGATGATGTCCTCGCCGCGTCCGGTCTGCATGAGGAGCAGCGTGGCCATCGCCACCGCCAGGCGGCGGCCCGCCCGCCGAAACCGGATCAAGAGCCAGAGAACGCCCGCCGCAACCATGGGGATACTCCTCGAAACCCATATCCGCGATCGATCCGACGGCGATCAAGGCCCACCCGGGGTGGGGGTGCCGTGTAGGTTGGGTTTTCGACCGGCTCGGCCCCCTCGCGTGAAGGGGTCGGCGGCGAGGTTGCTTTCCGTGGATCAGGTAGGCTGGAGCGACCGCGAGGACGTTGCCGGTCAGGGCGTGGGTGGAGCCGGACGCTCCGCTGGTTCGGTCGCGTCGATCCGCAGCAGCGGCTTGAGGCTGCGGAACTTCGCCGGGCCGATGCCCTCGATCTC
>JAIOPD010000071.1 GCA_021414115.1 Planctomycetia bacterium | reverse complement strand
CCTTGCCTGATATCGCTCACGCCTCGATGCACGGCGGGCCTGCAGCACTGGGCGGTGACCGCGCGGCTTCCCGCACCTCTCGAAGGTCGTGCCAAAGCGCACTCAAAACCCGTTGTTACCCACAGATTCTGCTGAAGACCCATATTTTTAAAGTGCGCGGGCTCACGAGGCGACAATTTGATCGCATAGAGGCGGCGGGAAACATCCGCCACTCCGTTGAACGAAAAGACACGCGCCGCGTCGAGAATCCTGATTAGCCGCTCTTGGTGCGGAGGCCCCAGGAATAGGTTGTCCGCAGTCTGTTAAGACCCAAAGGCCACATATTCACGCGCGGGACTCGCCAGCACGCCGAGCGGGCGACTCCACGACGCGAGAGCAACTAAACATCGCGTCATGTGCACGGCCCGAGCGGATCAGAAGTCCTTTTCGACACCTTTAAGTTTCGCGCCTTCTTGTTCAGCTTTCTCCTGCTGCTGTCGTTTGAAGTCACGTGAGTCAAGAATCGTGACCTGCGTCGCCGGCTCATCATTGAGTAGTGGCCTATCAAGGTAGACCCAGGTGACACTGTCATTGGGCGCCCAAAACCCTCCGAATCCGCGGGCGTCTATGCTCATCGGCACCTGATGGTCGTTTCCGTAAGCCTTGGAAAGCACTTCGTGCCAATCCCCAGACCTGTTTTTTGCGGTTAGTGTGAGAGTTACTGCCCTTAATTTGTTTTCGAAGAACCAATAGTGAATCGATTCGACTTGCAAAGGGCCGACGCTCAGCTTGTCTTCTTTGCGTGTGTAGGGAACCGCCTGTGGTCGAATCAGTTTTTCAGCATGCTTAGTTAAGGCAGGTTTTTCAGCAACGATGAAATCGGGCGTCGGAGGATCACCCCACTCCATACGACGGAATCCATCGAGAGTCTGTGCGTTCAATGGCTCGCACATTGATAGGGCGACGGTACAACACAGGAGCTTCGCGAGTAGTCGTTTCACGGCGAGGTCCTTATCGAAGTCTTCGAGGAGACTAAAAGTGAGTTGCAGAAGTTAATTTGGAAATGCGGGTGTCGATCGTTTCGGTCAAAGAAGGTAGTTAATGCAACGCGACTTCGTTTTGAGTTCGATGGCCGATCAATATATGGGCCGTGACACCTAAGAAAAAGCGGCCAGGGTGTGTTTCAACCCCGACCGCCCTTTCCTCCAGCCCATCAGCCCGCCCACGCCCGACACGCAGCCCGATAGCCGCATGACGAGCACGAGACGGTAGACGGCGCCGGATAGAACACGCCCGACTCGATCGCCCTCCAGACCCGCTCCACGCCTACCAAGGTGCGTTTCACGGAGGCTGGCTCGACCTCGCGGGTGTGCTCCTCGATGACCGGCTCCTTGGTCTTCGTCAGGACCAAGAATCTGGTCGCGATCTTCTTTCCGGGTGCGATCTCCGAAGCCAAGTGCGAGTACAGCAGGAGTTGCTCGCCACTGTCCTCGACCTGCTCCTGACTCCATTTCCCGCGGCTGGTCTTGATGTCGGTCACAACAAGCGTGTCGGCATCCTCGGTCAGCAGATCAACCCTCCCGTACAAATCCGGCACGCCCTCGATCAACGTGCCCCGAATTTCCTCCTCGACGCCAAGCACCCGCCCCTGAACGCTCGCCGCAGGGCTGTTCAGGAACGCCGCAAGCATCCGCGAGGCCAGAGCGTCCAGCGAAGCCCGTGTTTCCGTGCTGCCGAACTGGATCGCCTCCGGGTCGTGCGGCAGCCATGCACTCCGATAAGCGAACAGCAAGGCATCGAGGTCGGGCTTGGGATCGCCAGACAGTAGAGCTTGGTAGTGCTGCTCGACCGCTGAATGAATCCCGGTGCCGAAGACGAGGGCGCTGGAGACGGACTCTTCTGGCAGGCCGTCGATGTACCGGAACTTGTATTTCAGCGGGCAGGTCCGGAACGTGGAGAGGGCCGACCAACTCACGTAGTCCCGCCCGGTGAGTTTCTTGGCGACCTCATTGGCGGGATTGGTGCTAGCGGGCGTGAGCACCGGCAGCAGGGTTCCTTCCACCCCGGCGATCATCGAGCACCCCCAGTCACCGCGTATGCCCCGTTGGCGTTCGCATGCCCGTTGGTCGGCTCGTCGCCTTTGAGTTCATCGATCAGAGCCGAAGCCTGCCGGATGCCGAGTTCATCCGCGGTTGTGAGGCCGAAGCGTTCCCGGAGCAGCCCCACGAGGTCGATCTTTCGGCGAGCGGCAATGGCCCGGATGGCTTTCACCTGCGAAGCCGTGGCGGGACGGGGGCTGGGGGCGTCACGGAAGACGGTACGGTTGGTCACGGGCTGGTCGGCACCGTTGGTCGTGATCCGTGCGCCGCTGATCGTCGGGCTGGTGCGCACCTCGATCACTTCCTGCGGCTGATTGAGGTTATCGGTGCCGTCGCTGGTCAGCCGAGCGATCTGGTCCTGCACGGCCTGCTCGCACGACTGGTAGGCCCGGCGAACGACGACCTGAAAGCCCTCGTGGTCTTGGAGCAGGCTGGAATCGAGTTCGGCCTCGATGGTGCAGGAGGCTGAGGCGCTGGAGAAGTTTGGCAGGCCGACTTTCTTGGAGACGCCTGCGTGGAGTTTCAACATGGGTTGAGTCTTTCTTGGGTTGGATTACGGGCGGCAGGATGGCGGCGTCGATTTCACCGCCACCGTCCAGCCCGTTGAATTTGTTGCAAATAGAAAAGCGACGGGCGTGGGTGCAGGAAGGCTTGGGCACCTCCACCACACTCCACGCCCGTCACTTATGGGATCGCGCGGAATCTTCGAGCCGGTCAGCAGGTCACGCCGCTCGGGCCGCCTGCTTCTTCACGCCGGCCTTGGGCTTGCGCCGGGCCTTCAGCGTGCTCGTATAGAACGGCTCGCGGCAGCCAAAGCCGAGGGCATCCCAGTCGACCGTGCCCGTTTCCGGGAGGTCGATCAGGTCGAGCATGCACTCCGGCTCTGGATTGGAACCAGAATCTTCGGGGCCGGTCAGAGTAAAGCCCCGGCGCCGGATCTCTTGGGAATCCTCGCCGGTGACATGGGCCACGGCGGCGAACAGGTCAGAGTCACTCATGGGTTCTCGATCTCCTGAAAAGTGGGAAAGTGAGAATCTGGGAAACACACAGGGACACCGGCCGCCAACGCAGCGAGCCGGAAGAAGGGAAAAGCGCCCGGCAGCCAGAGGGGCGGGCGGGAGGACGAAAAAGCCGCCCGCGGGAACGACCCGGTGCGGGTAAGAGGCAAAAAGATGATCAGTGTTGGTCGGCTGGTGGGCGGGCGGCTAGAGCCGAACCACTCACATTAGCTTGTGCGCTAGCCGTACCCCCTCCGCAGCGGATATTCTGGTCACCGCAAGGGGGCGCTTTGCCCTACCGCTGTAGTTGTAGGGCCGTAGTCTCGTGGTGCATAAAGCGACGAACCTGCCGATCCCCATCACCTCATGAAGACATCGACACAAGGCGAGGCCAAGGCATCAGCGTCACAACCATCGTGGTGTGAGGCGACGACCACCAAGGCACGCCTTCGCCTTGTGCGGAAGTTGCGTCAGGAACGGCAGTCGGCGCTTTCAGGGCTTGGAACGTTTGCGTTGGTAGCTGCGTTATGCGTGCTGCCGCCGCTGCTCCTTATTGCTATGCCAATGTTCCCGATTGCCATAGCACTGATCCTGCTTGTGCTGTTGGGGCTGCCCCGATTTGTTACGTGGTCGCTTGTTCCGCTGCTTGTTCTGCTGCTGGCTCTCGCGTGGAGACGTAGCGCCAATCGGCGTCGTTCAGGGTTCTACAAGAACCCGGCTGCCGCACTGGACGAATACAAACGTGTGCTGGCGGGGCTATTGCCACAGGACTTCTTGACTCAAGACGGCTTTCTAAAAGGCCGCGACGGGAAACCGGAGCCAATCTGTATCGTGACGAGTAACGGCTCGTCAGCGATCGGATTCAAAGAAACGCCCGACGATCCAATTTACGACGGACGTGCTGGGTTCTCAGGCGGGCTTCCTTATAAACCTCTCCGGCGTCGTCTCGAAAAGGTCCGCGACACGCTGCCCGAGGACGAGTACTGCGGTCTCAAGCGATTTGTGGACAAATCGCTCGAACAATTCGGCACGAAAGACAAGATTGACATTCGCTCCGGCAGAGACGAGGGGACGCTAGCCCACGAGGCATTTCACGACATCCAAGGCTTCTTGTACGACAACCATCCCGAGATCATCGACGCATTGCAACAGGCTTGCATTGACAGACAGGACACCATTTCCGCATGGCACAAAGACCCTGACTCCAGAACGTGGACGGAAGGAGGTTATCAACTACGCCACATATTTCCTGAAACGGTTGACGATGTGCCGTACCACATAGGCGTACTGCTTGAGCCAGCTATACTTTTTCTCGACGACGCGCTTAAGCATCGGGACATTAGCGCCGTCGCATGGGAGTCAGTCCTGATCGAGAGCCACAAGGATCTCGGACGGCTAGAGGCTATCCCGCTCATGATTTCAGCAGCGGCATGTGGCAACGAAGGTGCAAGGGCGATACTCAGGGATGTACTCGGAGATGCGGGGCTTAAGAGCGAACTCTTTGCCGCTTCGGTTGAGTCAAAGCCGTAAATCGCCAAAATGCAGTCATTCGAAGAGTAAAGCGTCCAAGGCCACGTATTGAGTGACTCATCTCTAAGGATCACTAGCGCAAATGACACTCACCGACAGCGACAAAGACCTGCTTCTCAAAGCAATGTGCTGCGTTGTCGCGGCAGATGGCCGGGTTAGCGGGCGAGAGATCACGGTCATCGCAGAAGCTCTGACGAAGGCCGGATTCCCCACCTCGCCGGAGCAGATTAGGCCAGCCGTGATAGAGCTATCCAAAACAATTCACGAGAAGGGGACCAGTCTCTACGCGAGGGACCTTGCAGCCCGTTTATTCGTTAGCTGCGACCGCGATGTAGCGACCGCCTTGCTAGAGTCTCTCGACGCGCTAGTGAACGCCGATGGCAGGGCCACTAAGCGAGAATCCGAGATCGAGAGAACGTTTCGTGCGGCAACGCACGGAGTCCTCGCGACCCTTTCTAGTCCCAAGTACTGCCGTGCAACATATCACCCTGCGGGGCAGCCGAATGGCCAATGGTTAGGACAGGCTCTGGGGGCGTGCATTGGTGGCTGCGTTGCATTTCTAATCGTGTACGCCTTTTCCTCCCATGGCGCAAGCCAGCAGGAAGCGGGCCTAAAAGCACTTCACTCACGGAGTAATGCAGCACAAGCGGCTGCGGATCATGCGATGGCTGCCTACACAACTCAGCCGAACGATCGCACCTTGAACGAATTGAACAACGCCACGACGGAAGCAGCACGTTCCGCAATCCGTTTTGTCGATGCTGCGAAGGAGCCTCGTGATATTTCCAGCGGTGGCGGTGGGTTTGTCATTAGCGTGGTATCGACAGCGGCCATTGCCGTATTGGGCGCAGTCGCAGCGTTCATGTGTTCATCCAGAAAAAGCTTGTCGTCCTTGCCGCAGATTGGCCAGCGACGAACGATTGTCGCTGCGGCGTCATCAGGTAGTGGTGCGGGAGACTTTGAGGTCAAGATGCCGGATCGCCGTCCGCTGTACATCGCTGGGGCCGTGACGCGACGGCTGCTCGCAACGGTCCCGCCACCTTTGGCAGCAGTTGTCCGACCGTTTCTCATCGCAGTTGGTGTAGGCGTTGTGGCCCACGCATGGTGGGATAGTATGGGCGGAGGCGTCTTCTCAAGTGTAACCCCTGCTGATGAAGACCGTGATTCAGTCACGATGCGACCTGCGGAAACAGCAACACCGTCTTTAGAAAAGGCAAGCGCGGTCGAGTCTCTCTTGCTCGGCGGACGATGGACCAAAAGAGACGGGCTGAGTCGGGGCGTCATTTGGCAATTCGACGCAGGTGGCAAAGTGCTTGTCACAGATGGCGGGAACGTCGACGAGTCGTACCGCTGGGAGGTGTTGGCGAGGGACGAGGGATCGCGGTGCATCACTATCAAGTACTGGTCGACGACAGATCCGCCGAATGACTTCCGCGAGTGGAAGCTGACCTTTGGGCCGGATGGGAAGTCGGCCATGCTGGAAAACTGGAGAAATAAAAACGGAGTACGAGACCTACGAGGAGAATCGCCGGTGTATCTGGTGCCTTAGAACCCAAATTGCGTGGGGGAGCTGGTCTCCTAAGATGTAGAATTCCGTATTCTTGCGGACAAACTGCGTTCCGAGTTCGCGGCGCTAAAGCGAATAACGCCTCACACGTGATGAAGCAGCTAATAGCAGGCCGGTGTTTTGTGATCACTCAGCTCCGCACCCGTGAGTCGGCTCGCAGGACTCAGCGAGAAGCTCGGACGACGTTAATGGAGGACAAGTGGCTTCAGCGGCGATACTTAAGAGGCAGGTCGATTTCAGCGTTTGCTCTCAATGCGGCGGCCCCTTCGTCAGAAAGCGTGTTCAACCGGCCAAAGTCCAGCCTGCCCTTGTGTTGTGCTAGCGCCTTAGCCGCCTCGGTAGAGAGCGCGGTTACGCCGCGGAGGGACAGCCAGTCTTTGTGCTGCCCTAGCGCCTTGGCAGCCTCGTCAGAGAGCGTAGTTAGGCCGCTGAGGAACAACGCCCCCTCATGCTGCGCCAGCGCCTTTGCCGCCTCGTCCGAGAGCATGGTCAAGCTACAAAGGTTCAGAGCACCCCTGTGCTTGGCCAAAGCGGCGGCTGCATCATCCGAGAGGGTTCTTAGCTGACGTAACTCCAGGTTGCTATGCCACTTGCCGTTCCGTTCGCTACCTTTATGAGTGGCTAATGCTTCCGCGGTTTCAACTGTAAGCGTGATTAGGCCATTTAGGGAAAGAGTTGTGCCCTCGTGCTTGGCTAGTTGCTCGGCCGACTCGGTCGAGAGCATTGTTAGTCCATCTAGGTGCAAACCCTCTTTGTGCTTTGCCAATGCTTTTGCCGCCTCGTGAGTAAGCGTCTTCACTCCACGAAGGGTTAAATAGTGTTTGCGCTGAGCCAGCGATTCTGCAGCATGGCCTGAGAGCGATGCTATCCCATCGAGAGTCAATCGGCCCTTGTGCGTTGCTAGCTGCGAAATGGCCTTGTCCGACAGCGTGGTCAGCCCGTTCAGGCTTAGCCAGTCGCCCTCGTGCTTCGCAAATGCGTCAACCGCCTTCTCTGAAAGCACAGTTAGGCCATTGAGGCTTAGGAACCGACCCTTGTGCTTCGCCAGCCAAACAGCGGCCCGATCTGAGATCTCAGGCAGCCCGTCAAGGGACAGGCCGTGCTCATGCTTGGCCAGCGCTTCGGCTGCCTTGTCGGATAGCGTCGTCAGCCCATTGAGGTAGATGTCATGCTTATGCTTCGCTAGCAAGATGCTCGCGTCATTCGCGATCGTGGAGTAAGGCAGTGGCCAAAGGGCACCAAGGGCAAGCTCAGCCTTTAGTAGATGTCTCGCGACATCTACTGTGAGCATGTGTGCGTCGCTCGTATCCGCAAATAGCGGTGGCGAAGACTGGGAAGTAGCCAACCCGATCGACATGGTCACTGCCACAGTTCGTGCGAGATTGCGCATAGTCGCACCTTAGGCCCTGATGTGAAAGTCCGCCGTCATATTTCATGATCTGTGGGGGTGCGAAACGAGATGACAGCCGTATGGTCTGGAAAAGTCTAGCACTAAACACTGGCCTCGCGACAGCCTCGCTGGGGCAAAGGCGGCAAAGCTTGCAGTTACTCGTGGCGAGCATCAGGCCATCAGCCACCCCCTCTCCGCCTGCAACGCTTCCGTCCGGTTCCTGTACGGCCCCAAGACAGGCCCATCAACAGGCCCCATATCCGCCCACCAGAAGCCGTCCCTATCTGGCTCAACATGGCTCGCCCGGGTGATCTGCAACTTCCCGAGTTCCCGCAGGTCCAACTCCTCACCATACACACATCGAACATCACCCCCAGCATCCACCACCAACTCCATCTCGCTGGTCATACGGCCCCTCCCACCCCGCCGCGCCTGAGAATGTTCCTGCGGGGCCGATCCACGAGCATCTCTCCAACACTGGCCTGAATCTGCTCGAAGTCCCGGGCCACCATCTGCCGGAGCCTGTTGGAATCTCTCAGCGTCTGCGGCTCGACGCCATTGATCGTCTGCTGGGCTTGTTCGACGAGGGCATCCAACTCGGGACTAGACCGAATGTTCAACCGCCGGAACCGCTCGAAGAATTCCCGAAGGTTCTCGACGGCTGAATCACGAAACACCTTGGGCTGGCCGTCGTGCAGGCCCGTCAGTCGTTCAGCGAGGTGGGCCGTGAGCCGCTGGAGTTCCGTGGCGAAAGCCTGCTCGGCCAGTTCGACGGCACTCTCGAACCGCTCACGCACCCGGGCTTGCTCTTGCTGGTACACGTCGGGGTGCAGACTCACGAGATACGCAGGCGGTTCGATGGTCGGATACGAGACTTCGAGGTCAAACAAGCCGTCGAGCGTGCTGGGATAGTCGCTGGCGTTGAAGAGCGTGCCGAGACGCCGCTGGGCTTCCGACTTGATCGTGTCGTACTGGCTGCTGAGTTCCCGGGCGGCCTCTTGGAGCCTCTCGCGGTACGTCTGCATCGTGCTGGCGAACGTGCCGAGCAATGCCTGCGGAAGGAGCCGAATGCCAGCCTCGGGGAACGGTAGCGTCACAGTCCGCCAGTAGCCCGATGCTTCCGACCTGACGGCAGCCACGGCACGATAGGCGGGGTTCTTGGTGTCGAGGATGAGTTTGCTGGCCGTGAGCAGTTCCCGATCCGCATGGAACGCCCGGGCGGCTGTCGTTCGTTGCTCCGGGGCGAGGGTCTTTCTGACGCCGAGCCACGTGAATGCGAGTTTCACCGCTGCCATCGTGGTGCGGAGCCTCTGGGCGGCGTTGCGTTCGAGTTGGGTTGTCGGGTTGTTGGTGGGCTGAGTTGTGGTCCGGCGAGAACTGGTCTGGCCGGTGTCGTGGGATGTGGTGGTTGCTGTGGACATCGGTGCGCGGGATCTCCTTGAAGGTTGGATGGAAGGCCCGGTCGCCAAGACTGCTGCCAGACTGATGGCGGCTCGGGCTGGGAAAAACCCTTGGCTAGTGACTGTTTTGGGGCGCTGGGAAGCCCGATCAGCCACCGAGGCGACCATGGAGCCGCCTGCCAGAAAAAGCCGGAATCGGGGTCGAAAACTCTGGACGAACGGGCAGGCTTCTATCGAGCGGAGGGATGGGGCTGTTAGGCATACCCCATAGGTAGATAGAAGAATGAAGAAGAGAAAGAACTACTAGAAAAATTGAACCGGTTCCGCAGTGGCGCCGATGTGGGTCCGCAAGAGTGCGGAATTAGGCCGGCATGGGTGTGGAGGTTGAAGACAGTCCCTCGGTCCAACCAGCAAGGCGTTGCATTGCCGCCCGTTTCTCCCGCCCGTGGCCCGCCCACCGACTGGGGTGATCTCGTGCAGGCCCATGACGACCGCGACGAAATGCAGGCGTCGCCCGACGAACTGCCCGTGATCGACATCCACAGCCTCTGACCAGTGCCGGACGCAAGGCGCCGAAGCCCCGGGATCGGCGGACTGGGAGACGGTCTGCGCTGATGCCACGAAATCGCCACCACAGGGCGTTGAGGAACGCTCCGGTGACCTGCCCCTGGACGGCCGAGAGGGCCGATCCTGCCGCTCACGAGCCGTCCGTCAGCCGCGAAACCGTAGCGGAGATGCCATTGACCGGGCTATACCTTTTACGAGACTGCTCCAGGTCTGACCAGTCGCCGGCGACGCGGAGCCTGCGGTACACTCGGGACCGATGCGGGCACGGGTTGCCGCCATGATGGCGACGACCACGGCTCAGCGGAAGGGGTAGTAGTGACGCATGGGCCGGTGCAAAGCACTCTGGGCGTGGTGTCTCGCGACTTCGATCTGCGCCGCCCCCGTCGGCCATGCGCAGACGACCAAGGACGATCCGCGGCTACGGGAGGGACTGAAGCGGTATCCAGAGGCGGATGCCGACGGCGACGGCGTGCTCACGATGAAGGAAGGGCAGGCATTCCTCGCGAAGCGGGGCATGACCGCGGCCGAGGCCCTGCGGACGCCCGACGCAGGGAGGGCAAACGCTCTCGCTGCCGACGTCGCCGACGTGGCGTACGGCCCGCACGAGCGTTGCCGACTCGACCTCTATCTGCCGCAGCGGGCCGCGAGCCCAACACCGCTGGTGGTGCTCATTCATGGCGGCGGGTTCAAGCAGGGTGATAAGCGGCAGTGGGCGACGAACGACGTCACCCGCGAGCTGCTCGACAAGGGCGTCGCCTGCGCGGCGATCAACTACCCGTTTGTCGACTCAATGCCGATCCAGGACGTCCTGCGGCAGTGCGGCCGCGCCGTGCAGTTCCTGCGGGCGCATGCGGACGAGTGGCGGCTCGATCCGACGCGGGTCGCGATCATGGGCGGCTCCGCCGGCGCGGGCACCGCGCTTTGGCTCGCGACGCGGGACGACCTGGCCGACCCGGCCGCCTCGGATCCTGTCCTGCGGGAGTCGACGCGGCCGATGTGCGCCGTGTGCTATGCCACGCAGGCGACCTACAACTTCTCTCGGTGGGAGTCGTTCCTCGGCGACTTCTCGGCGGTCGTCCGCGATAGCGACGCGGAGGCGGCCCGGTTTTACCACCTGCCGTCGATCGAGTCGCTCGAGTCCGACCGTGGCCGGGCGATCAGGGAGGAGTGTGACATGCTCCGCTGGATCACCGCAGACGACCCGCCGCTCTTGCTCGACAGCCCCGAGACGGCCGCGGTGCCGACTACCCGCAGCCACGTCGTGCATTCGATCAAGCACGCTCGCGCCGTGCGGGCCGAGTGTGCCGCCGACGGCGTCGAGTGCATCGTGCGCCAGGATCACCCGGGGCCGCCGCCGCGGGCCGTCGAATTCCTCCTGGCGAAGCTGCGGGCGGCGGGCCATTCGACAGCCACCGCTCCCTGACGTGCCGCACAAATCACCTGCCGAAGTCATGCCAGCCCGACGTAGCCTCCATCCACTGGCAGCTGACCTGTCCCCATGAATGACGCCGGTTTTTAAGTTAGGGTTTTGCCCTCCGGCAGACCAGCCCTGTGCGGTTGCCGAGGCTAAGCCGCGGCAACCACAAAGGGCTGCCGCGCATCGGGAGTCGGGGGCCTTTACCCCAACGCGCTGTGCGGCCGGACAGAGTTGTAGGCCTGCCGCCACCGCTCGATGAGCACCTTGGCCTCGAGCAGCATGTCGAACGCCTCCCGTTGAAGCTCTCCACATAGCGGTGGCCGAATCACGAAAGACCTTCGGCTGGCCGTCGTGTAGGCCCGTGAGCCTTTCAGCGAGATGAGCCGTGAGCCGCTGGAGTTCCGTGGCGAAAGCCTGCTCGGCCAACTCGACAGCACTCTCGAATCGCTCACGGACTCGGGCTTGCTCTTGCTGGAATACTTCGGGGTTCACGGCCACGAGATAATTCGGCGGCTCAATCGGGACCACGCTCCATTCCATATCGAACAAGCCGTCGAGCGTGCTGGGATAGTCGCTGGCGTTGAAGAGCGTGCCGAGTCTGCGTTCTGCTTCACTCTTGATCGTGTCGTACTGGCTGGCAAGTTCTCGGGCCGCTTCCTGAAGACGCTCGCGGTACGTCTGCATGGTGGTCGCGAACAGCCCGAGCGAGTTCTGCGGAAGAAGCCGAATGCCAGCCTCAGGAAACGGCAGCGTGACCGTGCGCCAGTACGACGAGGCTTCCGAGCGAACGGCAGCAACGGCACGGTAGGCGGGATGTTTGAGGTCGAGGATGAGTTTGCTGGCCGAGAGAAGTTCCCGGTCGGCATGAAACGCTCGGGCTGCCGTAGTTCGCTGCTCCGGGGCGAGAGTCTTACGGACGCCCAGCCACGTGAAGGCGAGTTTCACGGCGGCCATGGTGGTGCGGAGCCTCTGGGTGGCGTTGGGGGTGGTCTGGGTGACGGGCGTATTGGTGGGCTGAGTTGTGGTCCGGCGAGATGTGCTCTGGCCGGTTGTGGGCTCGGTGGTGGTTGCTGCGGACATGTGATTCCTGCTGGGTGAAGGAGTGAAACGGCTAGTCCCAGATGGCTGTATCCCGAGGTGGACGCTCGCTATACGGAGGGGTACCCTAGGTGGCGGTTTGTCGGCTAACGAACGGATCGAACAAGGAGTGAAACGCGATGACTTTGCGGTCTCTGTGCGCAATGGCTGTGACCTTAGTTGCCTTAATCGGGGCCGAGGCTTCAGCACAAGGAGATCCGCTGCAAGAGCGACTCGACAAAGCGGTAGCCGTCTACAACGAGTCCGTAGAAAAAGAGACCAAGTCTCTCGCTGAGTACATCCAAGGAAAACTTGCGACGGCACAAGGAAGAGGCGACCTCGACCTTAAGAAGTCAATTGAGGCTGCTGAGGCGTCGCTACAGAGAGGGGAAATGCCGACGCTGCAACTTTTGAAGGGTGCCGTGGAGCAGGCAAAGCGCGACCTGACTCGTGCGAAAAACAAGTTGCTGTCTGAGTACCGCGATGTTGAGCGAGACTACGTCAGACAGGGAAACGACAAGCGTGCTGAAGCAGTAAGACGAGAATCGCAACAACTGGACGGGCAGCTAGCAGAGCATGCAATCATTCGTACGCCGCGACCTCGGCCCAAGCCTGTAATTCCGGCTGATGCAACCAAGTGGCCCAAGACCGGGCACCACTACAAGTTCTATGCCATGCCGGGCTCTATCTCGTGGTCGGAAGCGCAGCAGCAATGTCGAGAAGTGGGGGGCTATCTGGCGTGCGGAGAAACGCCGGAGGAGTTTGAGTTTCTGTATTCGCTTCGAGTCGGAAAGCGAAGTTGGCTTGGCGGGCGCGAAGTAGATGGTCGCTGGGTCTGGACGACTGGAGTTGCTTCGCCTGTTCCAGCCGGTAAAGGCGGTGATAACAAGTTTCTCGCTACTACGCGAGGAGACACGGGCGGAAGAATCGCTCAACCAGATGTCGCTGGATTTGTTGAGGGCTACCTGTGTGAATGGGACGAATAGAGCGGCGGTCAATTCACCCCCGGCTCCCTCACCACCCGCCTGACTCGACCGCCACTGCCACTTTCCACCCGCGAATACACCCCCGCCCGATCCGCCGAGAGGCACCGACCGGAAGCCCACTGCCGCAGGCTCTCGATCTTGTCGCCCGCAGTGACAGCCACGGGTACGACGTTCTGCGCGGCCTGAACGAGCGGTACGTCCAAGAGTGACGCCAGCCTGCAGCACGACTTGATCTCGGCCCCAGTCCAGTTGGCGTCGTCCGGCCGGGCCTGCTTCGCGTCCAGCCCGTAGTGCCGCTGATAGATCGACCAGATACCGTCCTTCTGGTCACGGCCGGGGAGATCGACGAAGAACACGCCGTCGAACCTCTCGGCCCTTGCGAACTCTGGCGGCAACTTCGAGGCGTCATTGCAGGTGCCGACGAAGAAGACGTCCGAGTCATGATCGTTCAGCCACGTGAGCAGCGAGCCGAACACGCGGGCTGTGACGCCGGAATCTGTCTGGCCCGAACTCGTCGCCCCAGCCAGTGCCTTCTCGATCTCGTCGCAGAACAGGACACACGGGGCCATCGCGTCGGCCAACTTGAGGGCTGCACGGACGTTGCTCTCCGACTGACCCACGAGACTTCCCAGCAGGTTCCCGACATCGAGCACGACTGTGGGCCTGCCGGTCTCATTGCCCAGTGCCTTCGCGAACTGGGATTTGCCGCAGCCGGGAGGAGAGAGCAGTAGGACGCCGCGGGGCCTGTTGCTGACGGTGCCTTCGCTCTGGCGGCGCATGGCCCGCAGGCAAAACGCCTTGAGGTTCTCCAAGCCCCCGAGCTGGTCGAACGACTCGGTGCCCCTGTGAAGGGAAACGAGCCCGCTCTTTTTTAGCTGTTGGCTCTTCAGTTCCCAGAGCGTCTCGGGCTCCAGCTTGCCGTGCCGAACCAGGGCCAGGCTGTAGGCGTTCTCGGCCTCGCTGGCGGTGAGCCCTGCGGCAGCCTCGATCACGCGGGCCAGTTCGTCGCCCTCGGGCAGTTCGCCGTCCTGCGTAGCAACCCCGCGGGCGATCTCCTCCAGTTGCGCACGGCCGGGCAGCTCGCGATCGACGACCGTGAAGAGCTTGTCCAGTTCCGCGGGGATCTGGACGATCGGCGCGAGCACCACGATGAAGCACCGGCTGTTCTTGCCCGCATGAATCTGCCGGGCGAGGGCCTGGATGATCTCCGTGGCCCCGAGGAACCGGTGCAGGCTCTCGAAGACCACGAGGGTCGTCCCGGAGCCGTTGGCGACCTGCGGCAGCGCCCGGATGACGGCGAGCGGATCTTGGGCATCGGTCACCCCGGGCATCTGGACTGGCTCCAGCGGGAACGTCATGCCGCGGTCGCAGTCCCAGGTGCCGAGCCGCCAGCCTTCGGTGCGGCATAGGGTCGTCAGGTCGCGGGTGGCTTCGGAGGGCTCGTTCGTCTGGACCCACAGTCCGGTGAAGCAGGCCGAGATGAGTTCGTGGAGGCGGGTGGCGAGCGACGGAAGAGAAGGCGGAACGGGTGGTTGTCGGTTTGCAGACGGAGTGTTCTTAGGCATGAGCTCTCCATGTATGTGTTGTGGTGGCTGAGAGGTGGAAACGGCGGTCGGGCTGATCGCCGAAGGGGTGGCCCGGGTTTCGGAAAGAATGCGACCGACACAGAAGGGACGCCCCTGGGAACATCGCCTCAGGTCTGTTCGTTTTCGCGGAGAGCCTTTCGTGTTGGCTCCCGCTACCGTTGCTGAGACCGCAGTGCATCCGCGTGGGTGCGAAGAACTGCGGGGTTTAAAAGTGCGTGTTGTTAAGGAGCGATCCTGTGTTTCAGCCAGAAAATCAGAAGAACCCCGAGCCAGCAGGGGAAGGTGGTCGCTGGGTGGTCTACGACGTCAGCCGTGAACACGAGTGGCTGCTTGTGCAGTGCTTGGAAACGCTTGAGCTGGGCAGCGTGAGATCGCCGACCCAACAGGAGTGGCGTTATGCCTGTCGAGCGAGTCAGCAACCGTTCGAATGGAGTGATGTGGATCGCATCGAAAGGCATGGCACCAAATCGCGTCTTCCGTTCGTGATCGAGAACCTAGACGGTGATGCGTGCCGATGCCCGCAAGGTCGGAGTGGACGCCTTCAGCCGGTGCCTTTGGAGGCGCTCTACGGCGAGGAATGGCCGATGCCCGCGGACGCCTTTGAGATCGAGTGCGTCACACAACATGCCGTGTGTAGCCGGCAGCTCGCCTCGACGCTAGACGTCTGGTGGCAGTTCAACGAAGGGTGCGAGCAGGAGTCGATTGACTCCGTGCAGCAATGTGTGGAACTTGCTGAACAGCGGGGCGTGCATGTTCCCCCCGGCGTCGTGAAGGCGTGCATCAAGATGGCGTCCATGAGCGAAGAAGACTTTGCGGCGTACAGGCGAAATCCAAGCGATTTTGTTTGGGACCCCCGGACGAATGATTGGAAATCGGTGGCGGACGCCGATGATGACGACCGTGATGCCGAGGACGACGAGCCTGATGACGATTCCGATGACGGCGGTGGTCGCGACGACGGCGACGAAGACCGTGACGACGACGACGGTGATCCTGGGGCCGATGCCGGCGATCCGCCCAGTGGTGACCTCCTCGAAGCCCAAGCCTATGCCGAATACGTCGAGTCCCAGCGGGCGGACTGGCAGGGTCGGCAATACGCCGGCTTTGAGTGAAGAAGCCCTTTCCGTGTTCGTCGCCAAGGGGAGCGGTTGTGCAACTGCTCCCCTTGGCTCTTTTCAGAGTCGTCGGCTACGGGTGTGCTCACACTGTCATCCGCATGGAGCTGATGTTGAAGCAGTTAGAGGCCGCTCGTGCCCGTGGGTTTCATGTTGCGGCCTGCGTGGTGCAGGCCTGCCTGAAAATGGCCGTCGGTGACCAAGGCGTGCCAGCCGATCTCCATCGTTGGAATACGGCCCTCAAAGATTGGGAAGTCGCAGACCAGGACGGTGAAGACGACAGCGACGAGAGCGCTGGAGGGGAGGGCGGCGACGGCCGTGGCGACGGCGACGGCGACGGTGATGACCATCCTGGTGGAAACGACAGCGAATCGGGGGACGACGACGAATACCGGGCCGCCGATGATGACGAAATAGAATCCTCACAGCCTTCACGGTCGTGGCGCAGATCCGCCCAGAAGGAGAAAGTCGTGTGGGAAATGCCGGTTGGGGGCCGGCGCTCGCCCTGGCCGCGATCGTCTGTCTCCGCTGGGGAAAATGCGGCCGTCAGTGTGTGACCGAGGATCTCTGCGTTTTCGCGGAGAGTAATCGCCGCCCGTGACCGGTAAGTTTCGGGCGGAGGGTGCGTCCACGTGGCCGCATCAATATCACATGCTTTCGTACAAGGAACCGAACATGAACGGCTGGAAACCCAAGGAGAAGAACCGTGAAGATCAGAAGGACGACGGCACGGCGGGCCGCGTCCCGCACGCACCGCGACGCGTCAGCAGTTTCCCGCTGCCCCTCGCGCCGGGTGCAATTACGGACACCCAAGCGATACTTGTCTGTGAGGTGATTGCGCTGGCGGAGGCCGCCGATCTCGCCGAAGCTGCCCGGGCAAGGCGGCGTCCAAGGAGCGAGGTTAACGCATGCTGGATGCCCGAATTCGGCTCAGATATGTCGAATCACTTGCCAACTCCGGAGACTCGTAAGTTGAAGGCGTTCATCGACGAGCAGCGATTCGAGGATCGGACGCTTTTCATCAAGGTGATGTTTGCCGGGCAGCATGACATACGACTGACTGCTTCGAGCATTGCGAGCTTATTGAGCGATGCCCGCGGCAGCGCCGACCACGCTGGTGACTATATGAGCAGCAAGAGCCACCTCGCGCATTATCTAAAGGAGGGGTTGAAGAAGTTTGAATCTTTTACGCGAGGCACGAGTCGCCGCTGGAGATAGAGCCGTCGGAGTCGGTCATCGAGTGCGGGTTGATGGAGTGGGGAGCAGGCTCATGCCTGCTCCCCACTGTTTTTCCCCAACATCCAACGCTCGGGCTGAATCTTTCCCAGCCAGTCAGCCACAGTGGGAATCCGGCCGAGGTCTTCGAGGACGTGCTGCTCGCCGATGACTCGGACTGGGACAACCCTGCCGGTCGAGAGCGTGATGGTGGCGCCAAACAGGGCCTCCAGCATGAAGATGCCCTCGCTGTGATGCCGTAGCGCACGGTGCCGGAAGTCAGCCAGGTGGGCCTTGCTGCCGTCGAGCCATTCGTGCAGCCGGATGTATTCGTCTGGCTCGCCGCCGTATTTCTTGGCCGACGACACAGCGTGGTGATAGGGATGTGCCATCAGAGCGTGAACTCCCGGGTGCTGTCGCGGGGCTCGGTGTAGTTCTGATGCTGGATCGTGACCTTGGCCGTCAGGGTCTCGATCAGCACGGACCCTTGGCCGCCGTCGTTGATCTCGAAGCCGGCCGGCAGGAACTCGTAAATGCAGTTTTCCAGTTGCTCGATGACCTCCAGGGGCAGGGTCGTTCGGTCCACTCGTTGTCCGGCTGCGTCTCGAAACTGGAGCCCGTCGATCGCCCCCGAGTCACCGAAGCCGCTGTAGGCCGCCTCAATGTTGGCGACCCGTTGCTGTACGAGCCGGGGAAGAACCTGGGTCCGCAGCCGCTTCTTGGCGTCGTCCATGCGTGCCTGCTCAGCCTGACGGAACTGGGCAATGATCTGCCGGAACTCGTCGCCGGGGTCTGCTGGAGTGTTGGGGGTGGGCATAGACTTCTGAATCCTGGGGTGGGGAGGTGGTGGCGGCCGGGCCGGGCTGGGATAGATGGCGGAAACGAGTCCATTTCCGCCATCCACGCCCAGATTCATGGCGGCGGTGAATTCGCCGCCGCCGTGGAGCCCGCCCTTAGTGGCCCTGCCGGAGCTGCTCGCCGGCCCCGGTCTGGTTGTAGAACTCGGGCAGCAGGCTCTCGCGGCCGGATACGCCAAGGGCCCGCTCGATGTCCCGCGTGGCACCCCGGCAGGAGCCGCCGGTGAATCCCGAGGTCTTGATGCTCACAGTGCCCTCGGGCGAGACCGTGATCTCGATCTTCTTCTCGCTGGTGCTGGTGGGGGTGCTCATCAGGCGGCACCTCCCACACGAACGGTGACACGGATCGAGCCGTCCTGCAGCTGGCTCTCAGTGACCGAGTGGCCCTTCTTGCGGGCCTCGATCTTGGCCTTCTCGACGGCGTAGCCCTGCAGGAACGCGTTCAGGTGCTTCTGCTCGCCCCAGTGGCCGTTGAAGTTGTCGTAGCTCACTTGGCCGGTCTGGAGGTTGCACACGACGGGGTATTGCCATTGGGGAAGCTGGACGCACAGGCCGGTCGCGGTGGCGTTGTACAGCCGGACGGTCTTGTGTTCGGGCTGGGAGAGATTCAGGCGGGCACAGGCGGCTTTCACCGCCGCCTCGTCCCGTATTTCAGTTTTGATCTCGACGATGTGGCTCAAGGCCGGGGTCTCCTTTTTGTTGTCATAGAGCGGGGATTGAATTCATGGTCCGAGGCTGGTCTTCAGGGGCTCGGGCGTCAGAACGGCAGCGGTCCGGAGTCGCTGGCTGGTTGCGACTCATCCGGGTCAGCGTCGTCCGGAGGCAACTCGTCTTCCCAGGTCGGCTCTTCGGGATCGTGGCCCACCGGAATCGCGAACCGTGCAAGGGCTGTCGTGTGATTTGCAGCCCGCGGCCCCAACAGCCGCCTGGAACCGTAGTTCTGCCTGTCGTCCGCGGACCTGTAGACGGCGATCTCTTCCATGAGCAGGTCCACGGTCTCGGCTAGCTTCGCCGACTGCTGGCTCTCTCCAGGTCGACCAACGAGCCAGAGAGCCAAGCCGGCCACGATGATCGCCGTGATGCAGACCAACAGGGGCCCGCTGGCATTGATCGCCGCGGCCCACTGCGAATCCTTCAGGCCGAATTCCATCAAGGCATGCAGATGGTCGGCGAGGTTGCTCCGCTCGCTCGATAGCTGGCCAAGTGTTTCCGCCAGCTTTGAGTTCTGGTCTGCTTGGGCCGCCGCGTGCCGGGCCTGTGCCTCGGCAGCCTGGCTCGCGACCCGGGCGGCTTCCTGGGCGACCTCCAGTGAGTGTTCGAGCTGCTCCGTATCAGAGCCCCAGAGCCAAGAGAACCAGCCTGCTTCGGCAGACTGGGCCGTGGCGATCAGGAAGCCCATGATCAGAAGCGGCCAGCACAGCCAGAGCACGACCATGAACACCCGCATTAGGAG
Organism: Planctomycetia bacterium; assembly: GCA_021414115.1. Classification (GTDB taxonomy): domain Bacteria; phylum Planctomycetota; class Planctomycetia; order Pirellulales; family UBA1268; genus QWPN01. The sequence continues at coordinate 132,886 of JAIOPD010000071.1, read as the reverse complement.
GCCCGCCACGAACTGGGCGAGAGCGAGCAGGGCCCAGAACAGCGTGCCCAGAAAACCGGTCAAGGCATTCATAGGTCAGTCATCTCCTGCGGGGACGGGATCGGTTGGTTGCGGAATGAGCGGAAAAGTGCCGGCGTTGGGTGTCGACGAGCCGGGCCAGGAGCCGGGTGCAGAGAGCCTGAAGGGCCCGACGGAGCTTGGTTTCGCGGGCGAGCAAGAACGCCAAGCCCGCGGCCAAGATGGACAGAATCACCCCGACGATGGTCATGGGGGCTCCTTTTGAGAGAGGGAGTTGGGAATCAGTTGCGGCAGGAGAGTTCGGCCAGATCAATGGCCATCCACCTGTCGCTGGCGAAGTCGTAGAACTCGACGTCGTGAAACAAGGCAGTCGGGACCGGCGTGGGCGTGAATCTCCACGTGTCCGGTTCGCTGCCGAGTTCGAGGCCGGCCAGAAGCAAGCCAATACAAGCAGTTGGGCTCGTGCCGGCGATCAGCGGAAGTTGCGGAAAGACGTACGGGGCACAGGTACCAGGGACCGTGATCCTGACGAGACCGCCTTGGGCCTTGGCCGTCTCGATCTGGCCCTGCATGCCCGGTACTGGGACTTTCGTGGCGGTCGGCTCCCACTGGCTAGATGTGCTGAACCACGCGACGGGTTTCTCGTGGGGCTCGATTTGGGCAGTCGTGGGCCGGATGTGTCCCGAGTTGATGATCTGCCTGAGTTTCAAGCCCGTCGTGTAGTGGTAGACGTACTCGGGCGGATCGGGGCTGGGAGGGGGCTGGTCGGTGCTGGAGATGGGAATCAGCGTGACGTGGATTTGCATTGTGACAGCCGAGTGCAGGGGAGGCTTTGATATCCTGACGAAGAACGCCGCCCCAAAGCCCTGATGGCAGAACGTCCTTCAGGGAATATGCCCGCCAAATCGGCTTTTTGTAGATATCAGCAAGGACGCACGGGAGATGGTTTGGAGCGAACCACAACTCACGGCGCTCATCGCGGACATCACGACGCTCGACGTAGACGCCATCGTCAACGCGGCCAATGAGCATCTGGCCCAAGGCGGTGGCGTCTGCGGGGCGATCTTTCGAGCAGCTGGGCCGGGGCTTCAAGACGCCTGTCGGAAACTCGCCCCGTGCACAACCGACGAAGCCCGGATTAGGCCCGGGTTTCTCCTGCCGGCCAGATTCATCATTCACGCCGTAGGCCCCGTCTGGCACGGCGGAGGTCAAGGCGAAGAAGACCTACTGGCCTCTGCGTATCGCTCAGCTCTGAAGCTTGCCGACGAGCACGACTGCCGGAGTATCGCGTTCCCAGCGATTAGCACCGGGATATTCGGGTTCCCGCTGCAAGTCGCCACGGATATTGCCGTGAAAACAGTCCGAGAACATCTCGCCGGTGAGACTAGAGTCACGCAGGTCGTGTTCACGTGTTTCAGCGACGAGGTGCTGGGAGCCTATCAGGCGGTGGGGGTGGCGTAGCCCCGTCTCATTCATTTCCCGAATAGTGCACCGCCAGCCAGATCGTGGGCTCGTGCCGGCGATCATGGGCAGGTGCGGAAACACATACGGTGCGCACATTCCCGGGACTGCGATTCGGACGACACCGCCTTGGGCCTTGGCCGTCTCGATCTGGCCCTGCATGTCCGGTACTGGGACTTTCGTTGCGGTCGGATCCCACTGGCCCGATGTGCTGAAACACGCGACCAGCTTGTCATGTGGCGTAATCTTGGCGGCCGTGCGCTTGATGGCGTTGGAGTTGAACATCTGACAGAGCCTCGAGCCGATCGTGTAGCGGTAGATATGCTCAGGAGGCTCAGAACTCGGGGGGTAGCGGGACTAGAAAATCGGAATCACTGTGACGTGCATCCGTATGTGGGTAGGTCCCCTAGTTGCATGCGAGGACCACAGTCGAGGAAAAGACTTTGGGCGGCTGAAGAACTCAGCGGCTAAAGACGGAGAGTGCGCTCGACCTGCTGGTGGCTATTTTTCCATTCACTGAAGATGGTCGTTGAAGGGCGGGGATTTAGGTGGCGAGACAGCTTTAGAAGAACCGTGGATATGACGTGATCAGCTTGGAGGTGTGCTTCACCGCAGGCGGGTGCTCAACGCCCGGGGGCGTCACTGATCGATTCATTGTGCCATCGCGCGTGACGGCACGGCGTGGTATCTGTGCTCAACGCCCGGGGGCGTCACTGATCGATTCATTCGCTCGGGCAGGTTGTGTGCCCGAATCAGGCCCGGGTGCTCAACGCCCGGGGGCGTCACTGATCGATTCATATCTCGGACGGCGTCGCGCCGAATTGCTCGCTGCTGTGCTCAACGCCCGGGGGCGTCACTGATCGATTCATGCGAGACGCTCCGCAGACCGTCGCCGTCGTTCTTGAGTGCTCAACGCCCGGGGGCGTCACTGATCGATTCATCCTGCGGGCACACGACGAGGACGTGCGGCCGAACCGTGTGCTCAACGCCCGGGGGCGTCACTGATCGATTCATGCGGATCGTGTAGCGGCAAAGCTCAATCGTCCGGTGTGCTCAACGCCCGGGGGCGTCACTGATCGATTCATCGGGCCTCAGTGTCGCCGCCCTTGGCCTTGAACCAGTGCTCAACGCCCGGGGGCGTCACTGATCGATTCATCGCGAGCCCCTCACGGTCGCCGACTGGGCGCAGATGTGCTCAACGCCCGGGGGCGTCACTGATCGATTCATGGTGAGGATTGCCGTCAGCCATCGCCACAGGATCGCGTGCTCAACGCCCGGGGGCGTCACTGATCGATTCATTCGTCAGCCAGTGGGTAGCCGCGTGGATTTTGCGTGTGCTCAACGCCCGGGGGCGTGAGGTAGGCGTCAGTCAGCGGTGGTTGGCTGTGCTCAACGCCCGGGGGCGTCACTGATCGATTCATCCGTCCCGACGAACGGACCGCCGAGGAGGCCGCAGGTGCTCAACGCCCGGGGGCGTCACTGATCGATTCATGACGCGAAGCTATCGGCCCTTCTGCTCAACGGCGAGTGCTCAACGCCCGGGGGCGTCACTGATCGATTCATCGGCCAGGCGGTGCGGACGGAGACGCGGGATTTCATGTGCTCAACGCCCGGGGGCGTCACTGATCGATTCATGAGACCCGTGGCGCCTCGACCTTCGCCGGCCCGATGTGCTCAACGCCCGGGGGCGTCACTGATCGATTCATCCGGAACGCTAGTAGTTCCGCCGGCTCGCTCCCACAGTGCTCAACGCCCGGGGGCGTCACTGATCGATTCATACCCTGCTCCAGCGCGAGGGGATCACAGTCCGCGAGTGCTCAACGCCCGGGGGCGTCACTGATCGATTCATACAGGGGCCGACGTTGCCCGCTGGGGCGTGCTCAAGTGCTCAACGCCCGGGGGCGTCACTGATCGATTCATCAGCCGATCTCGGCAAGTTGACATAGGTCAAGCGAGTGCTCAACGCCCGGGGGCGTCACTGATCGATTCATCGGGCAACCGCCGGAGGATCGCCAGCCGGGGCGTTTGTGCTCAACGCCCGGGGGCGTCACTGATCGATTCATGTGACCACGTTCGCGGCCAAGTTCGGCACGCCGTTGTGCTCAACGCCCGGGGGCGTCACTGATCGATTCATATGCCGCGATCGGGGTGGTGCGTTGAATCGTTGAAGTGCTCAACGCCCGGGGGCGTCACTGATCGATTCATCTGGAGCTGAAAGCGTGCAGCCGATGGCCCTGACGTGCTCAACGCCCGGGGGCGTCACTGATCGATTCATTGGATGCCGACCGCGGCGGTCGTCCACGCTGACGCGTGCTCAACGCCCGGGGGCGTCACTGATCGATTCATAGGTCACTGGCTACAGGCTTGCCAAGCGACTCGGGTGCTCAACGCCCGGGGGCGTCACTGATCGATTCATCTGGAAGCCGAAATACCAGCCCTACAAGACACCGATGTGCTCAACGCCCGGGGGCGTCACTGATCGATTCATGCCTCCCGCTCCGCGTCGGTGAGCGTGATGCCGTCGTGCTCAACGCCCGGGGGCGTCACTGATCGATTCATGTCGTACGCCTGGTTGCGGCCCCGGCCATAGTTGTGTGCTCAACGCCCGGGGGCGTCACTGATCGATTCATAGCCCACCTCTAAAGTCCTTGCTTTCGTGGGCAGAAAATCGACTACTTTCAAGCATCTGTTAATGGGCACGGAACGATGGCCGACTCCGCCCCGGCCACAACCTTTTCCAACGACCAGCCCGCGGATTCCCGCCGTTCATGCGTCTGAGAGGATCGGCACATGGCGACCCCCCTTGCTGTGGAAGGGGTTGCGTTGCTTTTCCGGAGTTAGTCGGTCGAACAGCGAGAGGTGCATGATTGTTTCATACAACTGTATGGCGGGGCGGCTGTTCGGCCCACTCAGTTGGGCGATCACGGGCGAAAATTCCTGCTACACCGCTCACGCATCGGTCGCACAACGGAATGAAGAGCACCTCGTCTTCAACGGCCAGCTTCTTCGTAAGTTCCCATCGCAACCGCTCCACTTGAAGCGGTGTCAGCCAACAGCGGAACACCGAGTACTGAAGTCGGTTGCCGTATCCCTCCATATGTTGTGCGCACTTTCGCAATCGCTTGTCGTCACGCACGTCATAGCATACGAGCCACCATTTGGCGTCGGGCATGAGCACCCCTCTGGTTGATTCATCTGAGGCGGCTTCGGGCAAACAGTCCCGGCTCGCCCGTCCATTCTTTCTCCAGCAGCCTTGCCTCCAGTTCTATGCTGCGTGCGTAGCTGAGCGAGTAGTTCAACACCGGGTGCTTCCAGGTCTCCTGAAGCCGGTCCTCGAAAAGCCCGATAGCCTTCGTCCGTCCCACCTCACTCAGCCATGTCTTGGCAGCGGTGACAACGAAGTCGGCGTCTGGGTCCCACTGCCCGCGGTTTAGCGACCCCACCAGCGGCATGTCCCATAGTGAGACTCGGAAGAGCTCCATCACGTCAAGTACGAGCGGGTAGGCGGCGCTCCGGGGGGTGTGGAAGAATCCAATGGCCGGCTCCAACCCAGACGCGAGTACAGCGCGCATCACAGCTGTGTGCAGAAGGCCGTATCCGTAGCTCAGCAGGGCGTTGAATCGATCCCTTGGCGGGCGGCGCGAACGGTCGGTAGCTCGAAGATCGGCATGGACTTGTCTGCCGAGCAACTGGCGGATCGCAGTGAAATAATGTGCGGCAGCCGACCCCTCCAAACCGCGGAGCGTGTCACGGGACGGGCAGTTGTGGACATCGGCCAGCAAAGGCTGTATGCCGTTCAGCGACCGTTGAATCGTCGATCTGGTTTCGTCGTCACCGCGGCTGGCCCGCATCAAGTAACGGTACTGACCTTCGACCTTGGCGGCCGCCAACTTCCGGGAGAGTCGAAGGCAGGTCTCTTCGGCAGTGAGTGCCTGGTACTGTCGAATCCGTCGCTGCACCTGCCCAGCGGTTGGCACCAAACTCGCAGTGTGATAACCACTCGCACTCAACCAGTGAACGCCGATGCCGTGCTCGACGCACTTACGGATTGCCTGCGTGCTGATCTGATTGAACCCGTGGAGCAAAACCGACTCTACTCCTCGGGCGGGAAGTTTGGTCTTCGAACCATCTTGTTTCTTTAGCACAATCGCATCGGCTGAGACACCGACGTTCGTGCCATGTCCGACGACATGGAGGGTCGTACCGTCTCGATCAGGCGGGAACAGGCGTAATGGATCACGCTCAGGCTCCCGATCATGCCGCACTTCCTCAGGCAGGCAGACCGGAGCGAGCGAACATTTCTCGCATAGACGAGGGTTGTCGGTTATCGGCGGCCGGTCCACCGTCTCGCGAAGCTGCTGGGCATCCGCTATGGCATTCTCAAGGTCAGACCGAGCTTGTGTGTCGATAGATACTCGGGCGGTTACGTTTGCCGCGTGATAGCGTATGCGGCCCTCAGTGATTGGCTGGTTGAAAGCCTCTTCCAGTAATACCGCATACGCGATGATTTGCAGGCGGTCTGACGGCCACGGCTGAGGGCTGTTGTCGGCTGCGCGCGCGGGCCTGCCGCGCTTGTGCTCATAAGGCAAGTACGACCCGTCCCTACGGCGAATGCAGTCTGTCTTGCCGACAAGCCCCAGACTATCGGAGGCCAGTTCCAGTGAGACGGATTCCCCTTCTTCGTTGGCTTCTAGAGCGGTATGCAGGTGACGACCGGCGAAGACCCGGCTGTCAGCAACACGGATTTCCTCCACCTCTTCGAGGTAGAAGAGCCGCCTGCAGTAGGCCAGCGCGTGTAACGCCATAACTCGTACGGGCGGCTGGTGTGAGTTGCCAGCAGGCGGCGGGGGCATAGTTCATGTCTCAGACCGGCGAGATTCGCGGCATGCGATCGAGAGCAGGCGCGACGAGGGGCCCCAATTCTAAGTCGCCAGTCACATATCGACTGCCAGCCGATCCTACGTGGTCGACCCACACGGGCATACTGAGACGGCCTTTTTTGTCTTCCCGTTCGAGGAATGCATGCCCGGTTGCGGGCAAACGCGCCCGCACTCGATCGAGCAGGGACACTTCATCAACCATGTGCGTACTCTCGCCCAGAGACAAGCCGCCAAACCGCACAGTGGAACCCGGGTTGGACAACGCATTTGTCACCCTGTCCTCTAGGTCCGTTGACGACGCCAGCCAGATGGCCAACTCAACGTTGGTCAGCAATTGCTGGTAGTCAGGACGGGTATTCCCCGGTGAGCCGAGCGGCGTCTGTTTCACTCTCCAGACAGTCCGCAAAACCGTGCTTGTCGGAGGCTTGCTCAACAACACGGGCGCAACCCGACAGTCGATGTACTTATTCCGGTCGGTCTCGCCAACAAGCGATAGCAGGAATCCGTAGCAGGTCGCTGGTGGAGGAAGTGGATCGGTTTCCAGGTATTCCCTGGCCAGTCCTTTGCGGAAGCAAGCGACAGGCACCGTCACGTACACACCAAGCATGGGGTCACTCCTTGGGACCGATTCCGAGGTGCTTGTTGATTTCCACAACCGCTCTTTCGCAGGCTTTCATCACCCCCAGCACGGTCACGCCCTTCTCTTTTAGATCAGCCGCTAGTGTCGATCCCGTATCCGCCATCCCAACAATCAGCTCCTCGGCCCTGATGTCTTCCGAGACAAGCCGATCGATCAGGGTTTTCGCGTGCACCGTCTTTCCATCGTCGTGCGTTCCAAAGCAGTACAAGAGCCGCGGAGCCGGGTCTTGGGTGATTCGTATGACCACCACTTCCGGCGAGAAATCGAAAAGAAACCTGCCGTGGTTGCCTGCGACGGTGTGTAGGCCGCAGAGCGCATGAAGAGCCTTGGCTGCTCGGCTTTTCTCATGCAATCGCTCCGGAGTCATCGCGATGCCGTACTGATACCGGGTTGCATGCACCTCGGTACCGTAGGGCACAGGATTGCTGCCCTTCTTCTGAGCAGATGGCGTAGCTCCCGGAGAAGCGGCGTTGAAGGTCACATCGCCGGCCCAAGGTGTGAGCGACACGGCCCGCGTAACCTCGAGAACTGCTCGCCGGACGGTCGCCTTGCCCTTCCCATCGTTGCCGCCCTCCTCCTTCGCAGCTTCGGCGATCATGTAGCCAAGCAGGTCGTCGTCAATGAACGTTTTCCCCTTCTCTGTCGCCCACCCTTTGAACTGGTGATCGTCCCACACATTGGCACGAGCCGCCTCATCCCACACACGGTTGGTCGGCTCCGCCTCCGCGAGCCGGCGGCGCAGGGCAAACCGAATGGCTTCAGCACTGACGGTGCTGTGCGTATCTCCTTGCCAGATGAGTTTCTGAAGGGTTGTGATGTTTCCCTCAGTCTCGGCACGGTTATTTGCGGCCGTGCCGAAGGGGGTGACGACGTTGGCGAACACATGCAGACTCATGGATGATCACTCCTGGGGGTTGTTTGGGATGTCGGCCGAATCATTCGTGCCACGACCGGAATAACTGGCCAAGGCAAGCAGTCCGAGGTCACGGGCAAGCTGCCAATCTTTGCGGACTACCGGCAGCACGGTTGCCCAGTGTTCGCGAAGTACACGGTTGACGTTGCCGCGGCTAAACAGATCGGCAAGCGCGAACCGAACATGGGCCTCGGTTTTTGCCCCCGCCAGATCGAGGCGAAGTTTCTCGCGGAAACGCTGCCAACGGTTTTTTGTCGCCTGGGAAAGCGGCTTGGAGCTTTCGCCATCCGTCTCAGCCCGGATTTGGCCGAGCCGGCTGGCTATGGCTTCGTGGACTGCCTGGACGACGAACTGCTCCCCGGCCTCGTCCCACATTTTCTTGTCAGAGATCATGTCATGTAGCCCTTTGCGCTCAAACTGGATGGAATCCCGAAAAGGTTTGTCTGTGGCTGGATTAGCCTTTGTCATCAACCTATGGAACCCTGCGTACCACCGGCGACCGAGCGCCAGATTCTCTGCGACCAGCGGCCGAACAACGCTGTCTGCGCGGAATGATTGCTGTCGTTCGGTTGTTTTTTTCGATTTGCCCTTACCGCTGTGTTCCTTGATGGTACGGGTCACCACACGGTTCGGCAGTCGGTCCCATGCTCGTTGAAACCGATCGAGCATTGGGTCGTCCGGTGGCACTCTGGGAACGTGAACAGTTGCGACCCGCGACTTCTGTTGGGTGGACCATATCGTCGGCTGAAACGTCATGGCGTAGCATCCCGGAACGTCCAATCCCTTCGCCGTTTTCCTGCCGCGCACTCGCAACTGAGCCTGGAGCACCGCATCAGCGGCGTTGGCTATTTGGCATTCACGGGCGGTCGTGGGCGTAAGGCTCGGGCGGTCTTCCACAAACGACGTCAGGTCATCCACCTCCGGCACGAGCAACGCGGCGACCCCGCGGTTGACCGACAATGTCAAACACCCGACTGGGGCGAAGTACAGTGGCAGCATGCGCTCCGGGGGGTCTTCGGCCGCTGTGTGGCTGGTAAAGGCAACGTGTCGCACGACGGCACCAGGATTGATGGGACCATCGACCCGCAGCTGTTTGCGGGTCAGGGTGCCGTCCCGCTCCACGAAGACTTTCCAGCCCTCCTGATGCTTGAAACCCGAACACTTGCGATACTCAACGATCAGCGGGGCGTCGTCTCCCTCGGGGGCGTAGCTAACCGCAGTTGGCTCCTTCGCCAGCTGACGAACCTTGCCGTGCTGAAGGAAGGTGAGGGTAAGTCCAGATTGCAGGTCAGCCAACACAGCAACGCTGGGTTCAATGGCATATTGACCCGGCAGGCGGATCAGCCCGTCTTTCTTCCCTACGGTGAACGAACACTCAAAAAGTCGTCGTAGGTATTTTCCGGCTTTACTCGGATCACCGAAGTCCAATGTCACGGCATGTGGTTCTATGAGCCATGGACACTTCCCTTTGGGAAACTGAGACTCCATCGCCCTGAGTGAACATGCCAACCCTCCCAGCCCGGCCCGATGCAGCATCGACATGCCGGGGTCAAATAATCGCATCGTGAGCCGATCAGGCGCAGGCGACTTCAAGACTTTTGCCATTCGGCACCAACTTTCGGGTCGTAATTGATTGCTCCCGCCGGGGCGATCGGCAGACCGTGTTCTCGAGGCCACGCCTGCCATCCTCGCGGCGGGACGGGCATCGGCAGCACAAAGCGCGGCAGGCCTCTTGGACACGCCCTCACGCGCGGCACGTCCTCAGCCATGAGTACGCTGATGCCGACGGAGGGGGCGCGCAATTCCCTTGGCACTGTCACAGGGCCGCCATCGAGCCACGCGCTGCCACCCGGCCTCACTGACGGAGTCTCCGGCTGTTTCCATCGATCGACCAACTGAGATTGTGCAATCCCGTCGTTGTCCAATCGTTTAAGCCATTCCCTCGCTGCATCCAACTCTTTCTGGGTGTATGGCAGAGGCCCATCAGGTTCGATGACCACGAACGGCTTTGTTGGGTCGCCTGGCTTTGCCCGCCGGTTTAAGCGACCAAGCCGCTGAATGATCGCCGGCACCGGTGCGAGATCGGTGACGAGCAAATCCGCTGACAAATCAAGCGACATTTCCGCGACCTGGGAACAAATTGCTTGCGCCGGTCCCTCTTTTCGAAACGCAGCGATGACGTCGCGGTGCCGCTCAACGCGGTCTTCGTATTTGAATCGGCTGTGGTAGATGAGCGGAAAGTGGTCCACCATCCGCTTGGCAGCATCCATCACTCGGCCAACCGTGTTGCACACCCAGAGCACCTTGCCGCCCATGTCAAGCGTGTGGCGTACAACCTCGGCCGGATTGATGCCTGCGAGTTGATGCTTGTGATAGCGAGGCAACTGCTCAAGATCGCTCTCGCCCGGAATCGGATCGAGGCGGCCCAACACATTTCGCAGCGCGGCCTCCCGGTACTCGGGCAGACTCGCCGTCATCAGCAACACCGGCACGCCGCTTACGTCCTTGAGAAAGCGAAGCAGCACTCCAAACAGAGCGTCGTCATACGCGTGGATTTCATCGAATACAAAAGCTGACTGGGCGAGCGCCGGCCAACTGAAAAGCCCGCGACGATTCACTTGCATCACACCGAGCACAGTATCGACCGTGCAGGCCACCACCGGCGTCCGCCATGCCCGCAGACACTCCAGCCGGACCTCCTCGTCGTCGATGTCCCGCTCAGCGCCGAGGACGATTTCAAAGTCGACGTCCGCTCTCCCGTGGAACAGGTCTGCCCCAACACGTGGTGTCTGCTCGGCCTCGTCAAACAGGTAGTCGCGAAACCCTTCAGTGGCGGTGCCTGTCGTGGGGTAACAGAAGTACAACCGATGAGTTGGGTAGTTCTTCGCCGCCCACAAGTAAGCGGCTAGCGTCTTCCCCCCCCCACACCCGGCCTTTACAAGCGTGACCCGTGCGGTTGAGTCCGCGACACGCTGCTGGAATTCACGTGGTTTGTTTATCCCGAGGCGGTGGTCCACTACTGCCTGAAGATCGCCCAGTTGAGGACGGTCCTGGAAAACTCCATCAATCCAGGACCAGCGGTCCCGATCATGGGGGCGTGCTTTGGGTAGCGCAGAACCGGCTATATCCGCTGCGACCACGCAGTTCTTTACGGCGGCAACGAGTTTTGAATCAGGCGATTCCGCCAGCCGATTCCAAAGGCGGTTGGTCTTTCGCTTCCATGGCAGGATCTCGCTCTCAAAAACGCCGGTGCTCCCTGACAGGTCCCGCTCGATGTCCTCGAACTGCGGGGGGCTTGGCAGCCCAAATACATCACCGAGCCAATCCAGGATTGCCGAGAAGTCTGGATGTCCGCAGAGAAGCGTCATCTCTGGCCCACTTCCACCTCCTGTCGGGACGGACTCCGGTGGACTCGCGTGGTCATGTGCTGGGTGGTGGCCGGCGACTGCCCACTCAACAATGGAGAAATCAACCTCACTTCCATCAATGACCGGGAGGAGCCACTCCTTGAGCCTCTGAAGCACGAGTACTGTCACCCACTCGTGACGCATTCCCTGCGGATTCTCCCTTACATCCCGGCTGCCACGCAGCATCCCCTGAAAGTGATCGTTGGCTTTCCCGAGGTCATGGGTGGCGGCAGCGAGTTGCACACAGCGGCGAAAGCGAGCGCCATAGTGGGATGGGTCGAGTCCTAAGGCTCGCAGTTGATCATTGGCTGTCGCTTCCAGCACACTGCCGGCCGCGGCATGAACGTCCTTCAAATGCTGGAGCAACCTCATGGAAGGTCGTTCCGGTTCGTCATCCCGTTTGCTTTTCGCCCACAGGTGTTTTGGGTCGAGGGTCATTTATTGGCCCCGGCCTTTACGGGTGAAAAAAACCCACAGCCAAGATGGGTACGGCCGCCAAGACCTTGCTCCTGGAGTACCAGCGAGTGCGCCGCGGTCAACTCGCCCACCAGCAGCGAGTAGCCCACGATCGACACGCCCTTGATGCGGATGATCCGGCGCTTCGGCTCGCCCGCTCGCTTACCTTCCAGATGGATGGGGAGGCTCGGTTCGCCAGCCACACCGAGCTCAGCCAATTTGGCACGGGCTGTGATCAGGAATTGTTCTGGCGTATCGGCGTTCTTGAAGGTGACCATTCGGGCGACTACCGCTGGAGCCGTCTCAAGCGTGCGGATCGCGGGCACGCCTAACCGAACCCACGACCCGGCGATATCAAACCGCTTCCCCGCCAGCGGCAAGGCGACTCGTACTTGTTCGGCCGGCAGCCGCACCCGCAAACAGGAGTGCGGACCTAATTGAAGCGTGCCATCAGGCTGCCCTATGCCTGAGATCGGAGAAAATCGGAGCAGTGACTCTGCAGAATGAAACGCAGGAACCAACGAACTTAGGGCCGCGTACAACTGGTAGGCGTGATCCGTCGGGATGGTCGTGCCCTTCGCAGCGAAGACCAGATCAACCTTCACAAGCAGAGCCTTTCGAAGATGTTTTGTTGAAATCCAAATACCGCACCCGGTGCGTGAGCCTATTTGGTTTCAGTCCGATTATCGTAGGCCTCAGAGTGCCCTCGTAATAGGGGGCATGCCATGACTGCGGGGAGGAATCACAATCCATCGTTTTGCCGTGGTTTCGTTCTCTGCTTCCGCTCCGTCCGTCGTTCCCCGCCGCTCGTCCGTGACGTCGATCGGCTGCTGCGCGACCTAGTTCTGGTCCTCACGGAGTTCTTTCTTCTCCGCAACGCCCATATCTAGGTGCAGCGTCAGCCAGCCAGCTTCATAGTCATGCAGTCTGTTCTTCGCGGGACCGTTCATTGGGGCCTCCGTCGGGGTGTTGCCGGGGTAATCCGGTTCGCGAATTGAACCAGACCGGAGAGACAACCTTGGGGCGTGTCTCGTTTCTGCCCTTGAAAAGGGCGTTGATCGTGAACTTCTGGAAGGCGTGATTTTGCTCGCATAACTGACCGCCCCCCTCTTGGCCCCCGCGGTGTAGGGGGTGTAGCCTGACGCCATCCTTTGGCATTGGTTTTCAATGGCGGCAACGAGGCGGCGGAGATTGCGAGCGGGTTATGCCACGGTCGATGGCTTCCCCAGCTACGTGCGCGGGTGGTGTTGTATGGCGAGGAGTGGGTCGATGCAGCGGGGCTATCGCGACGTCGGCTATCGACTTGCCGGACGTGTTGCTGAGGTCCGGCCTGCGCAGTTCAACGCTCGACTATGGCGACGACTGGTGATGTGTCTATCTGGGCACGTCAGGCGCAACGAGAAAGCTGCTATCGGGGCGTGGTTCAAGGCGCACTATCCGGCGTTGATGCACCTGATTCCAGATCGTCGTCATCGTGAAGTCGTCGCAGGCTTCATCGAACGCACGCGAGAGGAGTTCGAACTGACCGGTAAAGAGCATGTAGACCCAGTGGCATCCTAGGTGACTGCGATATGGTCCGATTCGGCTTCAGAGTCCCGTCGCTGAAAAAACGCCTCTCGGCCAGAACGAGCCTGAAGCGATATGTTCGGCACGGTCTCGGGCTCAAGGCACCGAGAGGCTGGGGCTGGCTGACGAACCCGAGGAAAGCCGCCTACAACCGGGTCTATAACCGGACGACGCGCGGGTGCTTGGTGGTGCTGATCTTCTGGGTGATAGAGCTGGCTGGAATCGCTGTCGCGGCTGTGCTCGTCAGGTAGCCGGAGAAAAGCATGCCCAAGAACATCCCGCGTACCGGCAAGAGATACCGGCCCAAGACGGCGGTAAAAGGCAAGAGATACCTCTGTGCCAAATGCCGAAAACGCAGCCCGAAGCCCGTGAAGACTCCGGCGCCGTGGTATTGCCCGCGGTGCCTAGCTGCCATGGCTGAGAAACAGGCGGCCTACGAATGAAAGTCCTGTATCTGCACGGTTGGAATTCGGTGGTCGGGGGCGTAAAGCCGACGTACCTGAAGTCGCACGGCCACGAGGTTATCGAGCCGGCACTGGACCACGATGATTTCGAGGCGGCGCTCACAACGGCCCAAGCAGCCTTCGACCAGCACCAGCCCGAAGTCGTGGTTGGTTCAAGCCGTGGGGGAGCAGTGGCTGTGAATCTGGAGTCTGGATCGGCCCGGCTCGTCTTGATCTGCCCGGCGTGGAAGAAGTGGGGGACGGCCAAGAGCGTGAAGCCCGGCACCCAGATTCTTCACTCCCGGGCTGACGACGTGGTGCCGTTCGAGGACTCGCTCGAGCTGGTGGCGAACTCCGGACTGGCCAAGACGAGCCTTATCGAAGGCGGCCGCGATCATCGCCTTGCTGATCCGGAATCACTGGCTGCCCTGTTGCGGGCTGTTGAGGGGAGATCAGAACCCGCATGATCGACGTCTACCACTGCCCGAAATGCTCACGGCTCCTCAAGTGCGAGGGCGTGGTCTCTGTCGGGGACTACGAGTTGCCGGTCTTCCAGTGTGAAGACTGCATCGTGAAGAAAACCATCTTCGGCCCGGACACAGAGCCGTTCGAGATGGCCTACACGTTCTGCGTGGATTCAGCCGGACGGTGCTTCGACCCCACTGACGGTCTTGGTGAAGAGAGCGACGACCCGGATCTCGACGATGATTCAGATTCAGACCCCAGCCTGAACTAGCGGCCGGGGGCATTCGGAGGGCTGCTGGCCGGGATTATTTCTCGGCCCGCACCACCTTCACCCATTCGACCTGCATCTGGAACTTTCCCGGCTTCTTATCACTGAGCATGAAGCCCAACCCGTTGATCTGGTCCGGCTCGACTGGCCCCATGCCCTGAACGCGCCTGCCGAAGGCCGTGGGAATGAAGTCTGCCAGCGGGATCTCGACCTCCCGCCATTCGTCTTTCGTGGTCGGTAGCGGCGCCCTGTACGAGAAAGCCATCCGGCGGCTCTTCGTGTAGAGGTTCAGCACGTACTCACGGCCATCACCTTTCACTCGGACGACGAGCGTATCCCCGGCCTTGACGCCGAGTTCCGTGGGCTTGGTCCGAACAGACGCAAAGCCCCCGTTGTTTTCCAGCGAGAGCGTGCCGAAGAACTCCAGGGTTTCCTCGGGAGTGATCTTGAACCGGCCGTCTGAAACGCCGCCCATCACGCCATCGTTCACGGCCTGCCACTTCTCAGCCGCCTCGGGGCCAGCAAAATCCAGAAGCGGCACGAGGGCCTTTTCCGCGACCGCCTGCATGAGAAGCACAGCCAAGAGCAGGGGGAGTTTGGTCGCGGTCATTGCTGGCTCCTCTGGTTAGTCCCACATCCCGGCAAACTCGAACTTCAGGCTCTTCTTGGCGCAGGCCGGGCATTCGAACCCGGAGTCAAAGAGCGGCTCCGAAGCAGCACAACTGGGGTACTCTTCGCCCTCTTCCTTGCCAGCGTCGGGGTCCACATACGGCTCGACCCCTTTGGCTTTGCACTTGGGGCATTTCAGGGTCTTGGCCTGCACGTTTGCCGAGACGGCCTGATGGCACTTCCGGCAGATACATGGCGCCAGCCATGTGCCCCGGGGGTCACGCATGCCGACGCCAACCATAAGGCCTTTGGCAGCGTACCCGCACGAACAGCGACCCGAGACCATGAAGCCCATTGTGCGACCCTACACCACCCCAGCTTTGACCGCCCAGACCGCAGCGTGCGTTCGATCCTTCGCGGCGATCTTGCTACGGATTTTTTGGACGTGCTCCTTCACGGTCTCGATGCTGATGCCGAGGGCACGAGCGAGTTCGTCATTGGAAAGACCGTAGGCGACGTGGGAAAGAACTTGGCCTTCCCGTGGCGTCAGGCCATTGGTTCGAGCAGCCTGAGGGTCGCGTAGTCCCATCGCTGCCGCGACCTTTGCGAATGGTGTCACTCCCGAAGGTGCCTTTCCTGCCGCGGCGCTCTCGATGGCCGTGATGAGTTCTCGCTGGCTGAACCCCATGAGCAGGCAGTTCGCGGCCCCGATCGCGTGAGCCCGGGCCATGTAGGTCGGATTGTCGAGGGCTGACAGCAGGATGCACTTGGTGGCTGGCAGGGTCTTGGCCAATTTCTTGATCAGCTCGAACGCGTCGCCGCCCGGGATGGCCGCGTCGAGCAGCACGACGGTGGGCTTGTGCTTCTTGGCGAGCGTGATGGTGCTGGACGCGGTTTCGGCTTCGGCGACGATCTTCACGGGCGAGCCAGTTAGCATCGCCCGTAGGCCCGCCCGGACGAGTTCCGTGGGGCAGGCGATGAGGAGGGGGATTGGGGCGGGCATGGGCGGGGATGAGTGTGAAAGGGCAGCGCAGCCAATTCAAAGGTTCTACCGGCCCTTGATAGCGATCGAAAGCGTCTGGCATGCGGGGCGCGTGTCAGAACGCCTTGAAGAGCCACAAGATCGCGACGCCGAGCCAGACCAACGCCGTGGGGAACGCCGCAGGCTATAGCCGTTGACCGGCCGGTGTGCACGAGCCTAGCTTCCTCTCAATGAACCCCGCTCGATCCCTAGCCGTCGCCGTCTGCGTCCTGGCCGTCTTCACGGCGGGGTGCAACTCGGTCCGGCAGCAATTTCGGCAGGCACTCCAGGAGATGAAAGCCGACGCGGCCGTCATGGACTCCAGCGACGACGGACTCGACGCGTTCGGTTCCGACGACGCCAAGCACCTGCGGGCTGCCAGGGCGGAGATGGAGCGGTAGTCGGCCTGCATACCGCGGGTCGTCGTCCTCGCCGGGGCTGGGATCAGCGCCGAGAGCGGATTTGGGCAGTCGGGCTCTGAGCGTTGAAGCTCATTGAAATCAATGAGCTTTAGGGGCCCCGGGTGAGCAGGTCGAGCTTTTGGGATCGCGGGAGCATCTTGATCGCCACCTCCCGCTTCAGGGCTCGGGACTTGGTCGGCTGGGGCTCCTGGTAGGCCAGCCGCACGGGGAGCCTGCTGCGGGTGTAGCTCGACGCCTTCCCGGCGGCGTGGGCCTTCAGTCGCTTTGGTAGATCGTTCGTGATGCCGGTGTAGAGCGAGCCGTCGCGGCAGCGGAGGATGTAGACGGTCCAAGAGCTAGCGGCAGCCGTATGCATCGATCATTTCCTCCGGGGCAGGCCGCTGAACAGGACCTGAAGGGCAGCGAGTACTTCGGGGGGAAGTGCCGCGAGTTGCTCGGCGAGGCCCGCGACTTCTAGCTGACCTGCTGGCCCGACAGTGCCCGCCCGATTGTGATCCAGTACAGGAGCTTCGCGGCAGGCCTGCCTCTTCCCGGCGGACGCCCCGGCCTCAGAGCTGGTACAACGAGCGGTACAACGCTTGCGTCGACGAGCCGCAAGTGCTTTGGCTGCTGGACTTAGAACTACGTCTCCGCTGCTTCCCAAGCTGGATGTCGAGGGTTCGAGTCCCTTCGCCCGCTCTGGTGTTGAACCTCGGTTGATTCATCGCGGCAATCGCTGAACCGGCGAGTCTCCGCCAGGAAGCCCGGAGCGGAAGCGATGGGACTCCGCCCTCCACCTCAGCCCGCTCCGCATCATCACCACTGATCGCCGCGCGGATACCCGTCGCTCGCGCTCCGGGCTTCCCGAGCACCCGATGCCGCGGCCCACGGATTGCCCCGGGGAAAATCACCTGGGCTCGATCGTGGCTGGCTCGAGCCTGGGAACGAGGAGTTGGATCACGGTGAGCGCCACCAAGTAGGCCAGTGCCGCGATCACGAAGATCGGCACGTAGCTGCCGGTCTTCTCCAGGATGGCGCCGACGACGAGCGCGATCAGCATCCCGCCCACCGATCCGGCCATTCCACCGATGCCGACCACCGACCCGACGGCCCGCTTTGGAAACATGTCAGACGCCAGTGTAAAGAGGTTGGCTGACCAGCCCTGGTGAGCCGCCGCCGCGAGCGACACCAGGCCCACCGCCACCCAGAGGCTCTTGGCCTGCGCCGCAAAGAGCATCGGCACCACGGCCAGAGCGCTGACGAGCATCGCCGTTTTTCGGGCCGCGTTCGTCGACCAGCCGCGCTGCATGAGGTGCGACGAGAGCCAGCCGCCGCCGATGCTGCCGATGTCAGCCACGAGGTAAATCACGATCAGCGGGAGCCCCATCGTCTTCAGGTCGAGCCCGTGATTTCGCTTGAGAAAGTCGGGCACCCAGAAGAGATACAGCCACCAGATCGGATCGGTGAGAAACTTGCCGAGTGCGAAGGCCCAGGTCTGTCGGTGCGGCAGCAGGCTGCTCCAGGCCACCCGCTCGGACGACTCGGGCGGATCGGACTGGATGATGGCCAGTTCGGCGGCATTCACCCGGGGGTGTCGTTCGGGCGGTGCATAGGCCAGCCACCACCACCCGACCCAGGCGAACCCGAGCAGGCCGGTGACCACGAAGGCCCACTGCCAGCCGAACTGCAGCGTGATCCAGGGAACCACCAATGGCGTGATGAGCGCTCCGATGTTCGTGCCGGAGTTGAAGATGCCAGTCGCGAAGGCCCGCTCGCGTTTGGGAAACCATTCCGCCACGGTCTTGATGGAGGCGGGGAAGTTGCCGGCCTCGCCGATGCCGAGCACGAGCCGGGCCAACGCCAGGCCCGCCGCGGCTCCGCCCAGCAGGGTCACCGCGGGCGGGTCGATCGACACCGTCGGCAGTTTTAGCCACGGCAGCCAGTCGGCGCACGCATGCACCGCGGCCCCCACGCTCCAGACGACGACGGCCAGCGCAAAACCGATCCGCACCCCGATTCGGTCGATGATCCGGCCGGCCAGCAGCAGCCCCACGGCGTAGGCGGCCTGGAAGCTGAACACGATGGCCGCGTAGTCGCGTTCACTGAAGTGAAACTCGTCCTGGAGCGTTGGCTTGAGAATCCCGATCACCTGCCGGTCGATGTAGTTGATCGCCGCGGCGAAAAACAGGACGGCACAGATCACCCAGCGCTGCCGGCTGGCCGACGCCCGCGATTCAGAGACGGCTTCTTTCAAGGCTCGCTCGGCCAAGTGCTACTTGCCGCTCGCGCGGTAGTCCCACGGCGACGTCGGATTGGGCTGCGACCAGAGGCCGATCCGTTGCGATTGGGCCTGGGCCTGGAGGGCCGCGAGGTTCTGGTCGGTCGAATAGGCGGCGTAGTGCCAGGCATTGCCCGTGGCCACCATCTGCCGATTGACGTCCATTCCATCGACGGACAGGTGGCCGATCCAGCGGCCATAGCGGTCGCGGCCGTCATCGACCACCTCGACGGTCTTGCCGAACACCATGCCGGCGAGCGCCTCCCGCGAGTTCTTGCCGTAGTCCTGCCCGATCTCGGGAGCGTCGATCTCCGCCAACCGGACCTTCTGCTGCTGGTTGTTTTCGTCGAGGCAGGTCACCGTGTCGCCGTCGCTCACGCCCACCACCCGCCAGAGATGCGAGTTGGCCGCGCGACTCGCGGACGGCGGTGACGACATGCCACTCGAACTGACCGGCTGCGCGGGAATCGAAGACGGCGCTGGCACCGGCGTGACGGGAGGCGGCAGCGCCGCCATCTGCGGCTCCGACGACGGCGTGTCTGCTGCCGTCGCCCCGGCGGCCAACGCGGCGCCCGCAACAGCCGGCGGTACGACCGTCACCCAGTCGCCTGATGACGGCGCTGCGGCCGCCGGCGCGGCGTCGGACGCCCCCCACTGCGTCGGCGGCTGCGGCGCGGGTGGAGCCGTTCCCCATGTCTGTGGCGGCGGCGCGGGCACGCCCGCCGGCGGCGCGACCGGTGTGCCGGTGAGCGCCCGTGAGTCGGTCGGAAACTGATAAGGAGTCGGCTGGTACCGCGCGACGGTCGCCGGCGGGAGCGTCGGGGTCACCGGCTGCGCGCCGCTGGTCGCGAAGTTCCATCCAGGCGGATAGGGCTGCTGCGGCGCGCCGTATGCCTGACTGCGATTGACCGTGGGCGCGGCGAGCACGGGCGGCCCCGATTGATAGGTAAACACGTACGTCGGCGCGATGTACATCGTCATCGGCCTCCCGTCGGGCCCGATGCCCTGGTAGGGCACGGCCTGCGGCTGCCAGCCAGGCGGAATCGCCCCGCCCTGCACGACGGCCTGCGGCGTCGCGGGGGCCTGCCAAAATGGAATCGCCCCAACGGGTGCGACGCCCGCACCTGGCTTGCCGTCCTTGTCGGCGGGCGTCGTCGTGGTCGATGTTCCTCCGCTGGCCCAAGCGCTGACCTTCGCCTCGTCGGAGGGCGTCTGTGCTCCCGCTTCAGGCGGCGATGATGCAACGACGACGCACACCGCTGCGATGATTCCGCAGCGTCGCGCACCGGCACGTTCTCGGCTTCCCTGCCGCACGGCGTCCGCCCTCCTGGCGAGACGGGCTTGTAGCACCGACTCCCCGTTCACTGCGATCGGACATTCCGGCCCAATCCATCACCTTGCCCCGCCAAGCCACGGTTCGCCTTGCCGGTTCGGCGGCGGCTGGGTGAACTGGGGGAAATGCGTGGAGTGAATCTCGTCGTGATCGCCGTCCAAGCCGCCATCACCGCGGCCGCGCTGGCATCCGCGCTCGCCCAGGCCAGCGACCTCGTGGCGGTGGAGCCGCTGAAGATGACGGCGCGACGGGCCGGGCTTCGCGTACTCGAATCCACCCACCTGGTCCTGGCGACCGACCGGCCAGCGCGTGACGGCGACGGCGTGGACGACCTACCGCGGGTCTTCGACGAAGCGTTCGCGGCCTGGTGTCGTCACTATCGGCTCCCACCCGAATCGCTCCGCACGTGGCGGGCGTTTGGCTGCCTGGTCGTCGATCGCGAGCGATTCCGCACCGCGGGCCTGCTCCCCGATGCGATTCCCGAGTTCGTCAACGGATTCTGCGATCGCAACCGTTTCTGGCTGATGGACCAGTCCAACTCCGCCTATCGCCGGCACCTGCTCCTGCACGAGGGCGTGCATGCCTTCACGCTCACCGTCCGCAGCCTGGCGACTCCCACGTGGTACAACGAGGGAATCGCGGAGTATCTCGCCACGCACCGCCTCGAAGGGGTTGGGAATGCCGGCCGGTATGTCCCGACACCGATGCCGGATCGTGCCACGGACGTCGAGCAACTCGGCCGCATCGAGAATCTTCGCGACGTGCATGCCGCGGGCACGGCGCCCGCACTCGCCGACGTGCTGGCCACGCCCCCCGGCCACCACACACGGATCGCCGACTACGCGTCGAGCTGGGCCGCCGTCGCCATGTTCGCGGGTCATCCCGCGTATGCCACGGCCTTCCGCGAGCTCGAACGCGGCACGCTCGACGCGGAGTTCAACACGCGGCTCGCGGCCCTCCCCGGCTACGATCCCCCGCGCGCCGCCCGCGATTTCGAGGCCTTCATCGACGACCTCGATTACGGCTACGACTTCGCGCGGTCAGCGATCGACTGGTCGGCCGGCTCGGCGCTCGAATCGAAGCAGCGGATCGATGTCGCCGCCGGCCGCGGCTGGCAAAATGCCGGCTTCGCGCTGGCGAAAGGCCGCCGATACGACCTTCTGGCGACCGGCCGGTGCACGATCGGCTCGATGAAAGACGCCACGATCGAAAGCGAGGCCGACGGCATCTCGCTCGACTGGTACCGCGGCCGCCCGCTGGGCCGCCTGCTCGCCGCGCAGTGGGTCGATCGGCCTGCGGATGGCGGCAGGCCGAGGTTCATGATCCTCGGCGACGGTGCCCGGGCTACCCTCACGGCCGTCACCGACGGACCGCTCTACGTCAAGCTCAACGAACCGCCGGGAAGTCTCGCCGACGACAAGGGTTCGCTCGCGGTCGACATCCAGCCCGCGTCACACGCCGACGATCGCCCGTAAATCTTTTTCGATCGCGTCGAGCCGCTCGTGGAGCAGCTGCTTCGTCGCGGGAAGGGCGGCCGCGCTGCCCGGCGGCGCGTAGGCGAAGAGATAAAACTTGATCTTGGGCTCCGTGCCCGAGGGTCGCGCCGCCACCGCGTTGCCGAGCGGCGGAAACCGGCCGTCGGGCAACAGCACTCCGGCCCCCGGCCCGGCGAGGTCAAACAGCACCACGTCGCTCGGCACTCCCGCGTAAGCCGCGGGAGTCGAGCTCGGGGTCCAGGTGCGCAGGCTCGCCTGATCGCGGGTGCGGGCCACGTCGAGCCCGCCGAACGACTTGGGCGGCGTGGCCCGCAGGGCCGCCATGATCTCCTGCATGCGTTCCATGCCCGTGGCCCCCGGCAGCATCACGTTGATCTGCCGCTCCTGATGGCAGCCATGCTGCGTGAAGAGTTCGTCGAGTTTTTCGTGCGGCGTGCGGCCCTCGGCCTTGAGGGCCGCCGTCTGTTCGGCCATGAGCAACGCGGCCACGGCGGCGTCCTTGTCGCGAACATGCGTGCCGGCGAGGTAGCCGTGCGACTCCTCCGTGCCGAACACGAAGCCCGCCGGCCCATGCCCGTCGATCGCCGAGCAGATCCATTTGAAGCCCACGAGCTGCGTGTCGTCGACCTTCAGGCCGTGCGACTCGGCCACCCGGCGCACCAGTCCGCTGGTCACGATCGTGGTCACCACGTAGTCGCCCGGCGTCGATTCGCCGCGGGCCCGGCGGCCCGCGATCGCCTGCTCGCAGAGCAGGCCGCAGAGCTGGTTGCCCGTGAACGTGCTCCAGCCGGCACCAGGCTGCCGCGTGAGCGGCGCCGCGGCGCCGAGCCGGTCGCAGTCTGGGTCGCTCGCCAGCACGAGGTCGTCGCCGCGGGCCTTGGCCTCCTCGATCGGCCCGCCGAGCACGGCCGGGTTTTCCGGGTTGGCCACGTGGCCGGGCACGTTGGGGAAGTCGCCGTCGGGCGTCTCGTGCGGGCCGTAGAGCCGCAGCCGCTCGAAGCCCGCCCCGGTGAGCACCGGCACCACGGCCGTCGCGCCCACACCGTGGAGCGGGGTGTAAAGAATGGAGATGTCGCGCGGGCCGGCGGCCGATTGCAGAAGCACCGCCTTCACGAACGCGGGGTCGATCTCTTGCTCCACGAACTGCACGCGGCCGCTGGCCACTCCTGACTCGAACGACTCCCGGTGGATCGTGTCGACCTTCATCACGCGGTCGATGATCCCTCGATCGTGCGGCGGTAGCACCTGCACGCCCCCCTCCCAGTAGACCTTCACGGCGTTGTCGGTGGGCGGGTTGTGGCTTGCGGTCACCATGATGCCGCAGGTGCTCTTCGTAAAACGCACCGCGAACGAGAGCTCGGGCGTGCTGCGCACACCTCTCAGGAAATACACCTTGAAGCCGGCGGCCAGCAGCACCTCGGTGCAGAGCTTCGCGAAGTGCTCCGAGCGGTGCCGGGTGTCATAGGCGATCGCGCAGGTCGGCGTCTCGCCTGCGGGAAGCGTGCTCCGCACATGGTCGGCAAGCCCCTGGGCGCTCTCGCCGATCGTCCGGTCGTTGATGGCGTTGGAACCGACCGGATACATCATCCCGCGGCGGCCGCCGGTGCCGAACGGGATCACGGTCCAGTAGACGTCGTCGAGTTCCTTCCAGAGCCCGCGGTCGATCCGACTCGCCAGTTCCGCGGTGAATTCCGCATATCGCGGCTGCGTGAGCCAGTCCCGCATCGTCGCGGCCGAGTGCTCCGTGATCGTGCCGGCGGCACGAGCGGCGGCGATCGAGTCGAGAAGTCGGGCGACGTCGGCGGCGGACGGCGGGGGCATGACGGGGCTCCGGGGCAGGGCGGGTTTCAGGGCTGGGGGTGCGGAACTTTATACTGCGGCCCCCATGAGCCACCCAACCTTTCCCGACGAGCCGTTGATCGTGAGCGTGTCGGGCCTGCGGGGCGTCGTGGCCGCGTCGCTCACGACCGACGTGGCCGTTCGCTACGTCCACGCCTTCGCCGCCACGCTGCCGCCGGGGCCGATCGTCATCGGCCGTGACGGCCGGCAGAGCGGCCCGGCACTCGCCTTCGCCCTCGCCGACCATCTCACGCGGCTCGGCCGCGATGTCATCGACTGCGGCCTGGCGGCCACGCCCACGATCGGGATCGTGGTCCGCGACCGCGGGGCCGCGGGGGGCATCCAGATCTCGGCGAGCCACAATCCCGCCCGCTACAACGGCCTCAAACTCTTTTCCTCCGCCGGTCGGGTGCTCACGGCGGCCGCCGGCCGCGAGGTGCTCACGCACTACGAAGCACTGCCACCGGGCCTCCCGCCGATTTCGGCAGGAGCGGCCTGCGGCCGCACGACGTCGTGGGATGGCACGGCCGCCCATGTGCGGCTGGTCGCCGCGATCGTCGATGTCGGGGCGATCCGTCGCCGTCGGCCCCGGGTCTGGCTCGACAGTGGTCATGGCGCCGGCAGTCGCGTGGCGCGGCCGCTTCTCGAGCATCTCGGCTGCGAGATCGTGATCGAAGGGGGCACTCCCGACGGCCTGTTCGCGCACGAGCCCGAGCCCACGGCCGCCAACCTCGCCGGGCTGCTCCCGCTGATCAGGCGGCACTCAGCCGACGTCGGCTTCTTTCAGGATCCCGACGCCGATCGGCTCGCGATCGCCACGGCCGACGGACGGTATATCGGCGAGGAGGCGACGCTCGCGCTGGCGGTCGAAGGCGTGCTCGCGAAGACGCCCGGCCCGGTCGTCGTGAACTGCTCGACGAGCGGCATGACGGCCGCGATCGCGGCGCGGCACGGCGTGACCTGCCGCGTGTCGAAGGTGGGCGAGGCCAACGTCGTCGATGAGATGCTCGCCTGCGGGGCCGTGCTCGGTGGCGAGGGCAACGGCGGCGTGATCGATCCGCGAGTGGTGCTCGTCCGCGACAGTTTCGTGGGGATGGCCCTCGTGCTCGACCGGCTGGCTGCCGGCACGGAGACGATCGAGAGCCTCGCCGCGGCCCTGCCGAGCATGGTGATGGTCAAGACGAAGATCGATCTCTCGCCCGATCTCCGCGGTCCCGCCCTGGCCGCCGGCCTTGGCCGGATCGAGCGAGCGTTTCCGGAGGCCACGGCGAGTCACCTCGACGGCCTGCGGCTCGACTGGACCGGTGGTTGGCTGCTCGTCCGCGCGAGCAACACCGAGCCGATCGTGCGCATCGTGGCCGAGGCCTGCGACAGCGCCCTGGCCGACGCGGCGATCGCCCGCGCCGCCGCGGCGCTCCGAGGATAGGGAGCCCCTCGCTGCGAGGGACGAGCCGCGTGGATGCTTCAGGCGCCCCCCGCACCGACGAGATGAGCGACGAGGAACTCGCGGCGCAGGCCGCCCGCGAGGGGTCCGACGGCGTCGCGTTTACGGCGCTCATGGACCGGTTTCGGGAGCGGGTGTGGCGGGTCTGCTGGCGGTTGATGGGCACCGAGCACGACGCGGAGGACGCGGCCCAGGAGGTGTTCGTGCGGCTGTTTTTCGAACGCGGCAAGTTCGCCGGTCGCAGCCGCTACTCGACATGGCTCCACGGCGTGGCGATCCGCACCTGCCTGACGCTGCGACGGTCGCGGACCCGTCGGCGCCGGCGTGAATCGCCGGAGTCGGGCGGCGAGTGTGGCCTCGCGGAGACACACGCGGATCCGCAGGCGTCGCCGAGCCAGGCGGTCGACGCCGCGCACGACGCGCAGAAGGTGCTCGAGCAGCTCGACGAGGAGGAACGCGCCCTCGTGCTGATGCGGTTCGCGGAGAATCACGACTACGACGAGCTCGCGGAGATGTTCGGCACGACGTCCGGCGCCCTGCGGATGCGGATCAGCCGGATTCGTGAACGGCTCGCCACCAAAGCCGGCCGCATGCTCGGCGATTAGCGAGCGGTGGCCTTGGGTGCTCGGGAAGCCCGGAGCGCGAGCGACGGGTAAGCGGGTGAATCGTGCGGAGGCGCTGCGGAGCGAGTTGGGGTGGAGGGCGTATACCCAGCGATCGCGCTTGGGGCTTCCCGACGGGAGAGCCGCGGCCGCGAAATCCGCGGGAAAACACGGCTTCAAAAAATTCGTGTGACACGGCGGGCGGCGGCGGCAACAGATGGAGTGAGGCCAAACGGCGTCGGCGGGGTGCCGACAACCGGGGCCTCGAGGGGCGTGGTGCATGGACCTGCTCGACCAACTGGCTGACGTGGCGGTGCCGCCGGTGCCGGCTCAGCGGACGTTCACGGCGGGGGTGCGGCGGAAGCTGAACCCGCGGCTCCTGATCGTGCACGTGATCGAGTTCGCGCTTGGCGCGACGGGCTGGGCCGTCATGCACATGGCCGCCGCCCTGTTCGCCGCGGTGCACTACACGGTGACGGGTTCGTGGCCGAAAGCGACAAGGCACGGGGGAACGCGCGGCGACGCGCGATGACACAAGACACACGCCGGCACGGCTGCCGGCGGGATGGGTTGGGTTGCGGGCCAACGAGACAATTCCCGCAGGGGTCGCCGCGATCGTCCATGAGGGACGGTTGCGGCAACAAAGGAGCATGAGATGACGGACTTCGTGGTATTCGGGCAGACCGCCGCCGAGACGGCTCGCGAAACGGTGAACGTGTCGCGGCAGGCGCTCGTGGACAGCTTCACGCAGGCATGGAGCCAGGTGATCCTGATCGCCCCGAAACTGGTGGCGATGGTGGTGGTGCTCGTCGTGGGCTACGTGCTGGCCCGCTGGATCGGCGGCCTGATCACCGTGATCAGCGAGAAGATCGGCCTGCAGACGGCGGCCGAGAAGAGCGGCCTGGCGCAGAGCATGCACGACGTGGGCATCCGCCGCGCGGTGCCGGCGATCGTCGGCGGCCTGACGTTCTGGCTGCTGATGAGCGTGTTCGTGATGGCGGCGTTCAGCATCCTCGGACTCGAGAGCGTCTCGCTCGCGATGAAAGAGGTCGTGAACTACATCCCGAAGGTGCTCGTGGCGACCGTGGTGGTGGTGGTGGGCCTGTTGGCGGCGACCTTCGTCCGCGGCGTGGTGGCGACGAGTGCCGACCGTGTCGGGCTGTCATACGCCGAGTATCTGGCCGGCGGCTGCTACTGGGTGCTCTCGATCCTGACCTTCATCGCGGCCTTCAACCAGCTCGGCATCCAGTTCGCCCTGCTCGAGAAGTTGATCCTGATCGGCTCAGCTGGTCTCGCCGCGGGTTTCGCCCTCGCCTTCGGCCTCGGCGGCCGCGACGTGATGTCGGGCATCTTGTCGGGCTACTACGTCCGCCAGCGTCTCCAGGCCGGAGACACGGTGAGCGTGGCCGGCTTCGAGGGCACGGTCCGCGAAGTGGGGCCGGTG
The DNA here is from genome assembly GCA_021414115.1 of Planctomycetia bacterium. Classification (GTDB taxonomy): domain Bacteria; phylum Planctomycetota; class Planctomycetia; order Pirellulales; family UBA1268; genus QWPN01. The sequence continues at coordinate 105,902 of JAIOPD010000071.1, read as the reverse complement.
GCCACGATCATCGAGACCCGCGATGGCGGCGGCGTGTCGCGGCACTCGATCCCCAACTCGAAGATGCTACAGGAGGCGGTGCGCTAAGCCGCTGAGCGAATCGCCGCGACCGTGCCTCAAAGTCGGCCGGCGCGAATCAGGGTGTGAGCGGTCCACCAGGGGCCCACGCACGACACGAACGGGCCCGCGGCGCACACGCGCCGCGGGCCCGCAGTGCTAGAGCGCATCCGATTTTGGTTTGTCGCCTAAAGGGGGCCCGAGTGGTGGGTCGGGGCTGCCCGTGCCCCGAGAGCCCGACGTTCGTTCCGCCCATCCTGGGCTTCACTCACTCGATGCTGCCTGCGCTTCGGCATCCTGCCTACGCTGGCCAGCAACGCCGGCTCTCGGGGCACGGGCAGCCCCTCGCGGGTACTCGATGGTGCCGGTTGCTGGGGAAGCCCGGAGCGCGAGCGACGGGTAAACGCGACGCGACCGTGTTGATGGCGGGGAGCCGTTCGACGTGGAGGACATATTCCCCGCGCTGGCGCTTGGGGCTTCCTGACGGGGATCAGCGCACGCTCGAGGAGCCTCGGCGATCTTGCCGCCCATGAGGGCGTGCGCCGTCGCGTCAGGCACGGCGCAATCTTGTTGAGTTCGCGACGCTCCTGTTTGACGAGGCGAACCTACGACTCGCTGCCGTTGAAGTGCGTGGCAACCTCGCGCGTCCCACGACCGCGATCGCAGGCCGCCGGCACCTCGCCGCGGAACTCTTTTGAATACGGCTTCATGGACACCTCCTTGCAGGTGCCCACGCTACCCATCCTGCGCAGAGGGCGCTAGGCCTATTTCAGACGCGATCTAGTGAAGAAGCTTCTCCGCGAGAGCTCCGTCCTCAACCTCAAACGGCTCCCCGCCGCTGGCCAGGGTCACGACCCGGATACCCGTCGCTCGCGCTCCGGGCTTCCCCAGCAGCAACGGACCCAACCGAGAACCCGCGAGGGGCTGCCCGTGCCCCGAGAGCCGGCGTATGCCGCCAATCGCAGCCAGGATGGCGAAGCGCAGGCGGCGTCCGAGTGAGCGGCGGGCAGGATGCCCGACGCGAACGTCCGGCTCGCGGGGCACGGGCAGCCCCGACCCACCACTCGGGCCCGCGTCAGGCGATCCACCAAAATCGGATGCGGTTTCAAAGGGCCGGACCGCTTGTGCTATCTTTCGCCGCATGAAACCGACACTCATGATCCTCGCCGCCGGCATGGGCAGCCGGTACGGCGGCCTCAAGCAGATCGACCCGATGGGCCCGTCGGGGGAGACGATCCTCGACTACTCCGTGTTCGATGCCGCCCGCGCGGGGTTCGGCCGGGTCGTGTTCGTGATCCGGCCCGACTTCGAGCGTGATTTTCGCGACCGGGTGCTGAGCCGGTTCACCGGCCGGATCGATGCCGACTGCGTCTTTCAGACGCTCGACATGCTGCCCGCGGGCTTCACGCTGCCCGCAGGCCGCACGAAGCCCTGGGGCACGACCCACGCGGTCCTCTGCGGCAAGGACGCCATTGCCACGCCGTTCGCCATGATCAACGCCGATGATTTTTACGGCCGTGATTCCTTCGCCGTGCTGGGCGGAAGGCTGGCGAATCTGACCGTCGAATCGTCGGCCTACTGCATGGTCGGCTTCACGCTCGAGAACACGCTCTCCGAACACGGCACGGTCGCGCGGGGCGTGTGTCAGACCGACGACCGGGGCTTCCTCACCGACATTCGGGAGCTGACGCAGGTCCGCCGGACAGCCGCCGGCGCCGAGGATGGCGGCCCTGCGGGCGTGACCGTGCTCACGGGCAAGGAACCGGTGTCGATGAACATGTGGGGCTTCACGCCGCACGTGTTCGGCCAACTCGACGGCTGCTTTCGCGAATTTCTCGCCACGCACGCCGCCGAGCAGAAGAGCGAGTGTTACATCCCGATGTCGGTCGGCCAGCTCGTGAAGTCGGGGCAGGCGACCTGCGAGGTGCTGCGGACGACGGCGTCGTGGTTTGGCGCCACCTACAGTGAAGACAAGGCGATCGTGCAGCGGAGCATCGCGGCACTCGTGGAGGCCGGGGAATACCCGGTGAACCTCTGGGCGTGACGGGCCGCGGGGCCGCAGTCACTGCCGGACGAGCACCCGCGCGCCGGGGCCGAGGATGTCGAGGAGCTCGTCGAGATCGCGGACCGACACGACAAGACTCGTGGCGGGAGAGCTGTCGCTGACCACGCCCGGATCTTCGACGGCTTCGATCACGAATCCTTCGCCCAACAGGATCGACGCCTTCGTGGAGGTGAGTTCGGGACTCGTAGCCGCCGCGGACTGCACGTCGCGACCGGAGCCGCGGCGCACCTCGACGACCGGGATCGAACCGCCCACGCGGCCGAGGAACTGGCGGCCGATCACCACGGGGAAGCTCCCCGCGTAGTTGCCGCCGAGTTGGAGGCTCAGCCGCCGCCGCGAGACGCTGACGACGGCGTCGAACGGACCGCGGATGACCTTCACGTGTTCGCCCGGGGTGAGCCGCTGCGGATCCATGATGCCGTTGATCTTGCCGAGCAGCTCCCACGACACGCCAAGCGGAGCGGCGATCGCCGGGAGCGTCTCTCCTGCCGCGACGACATGGGGCGGGAGCAGCAAATCCTGCTGCGAGTAGATGACCGTTCCCGCGAGCTGGCCGAGCAGATCCTCGAGACGCTGGCTCTCCTCGAGACCGAGCGATGGATCGTCGTACCACACGGAGAGCGCGGCGAGCGCTTCGCCGTAGCGGCCGGCGCCGAGTTTCTCATGGGCGTCTGCCCAGGCCGTCGCGAAGGCGGCAGATGAGCCGGTCGCCGCGGATGATGGCGGCGCGAGCGTGCCTGGAGGCAGCGATGCCGGCGTGACGGGAGCCGCCGTCGAGAGCGTCGCGAATCGGTCGGGGCGATCGAAGGCATTACCGGCAGGCGTGGGATCGGGTGTCACCGTTGCCGCAGGAGCCTGCAAGGGGGGCGGTGCCGATTCTGCGGTGAGGTAGGTAGGCGCCGCGGGCGACATCCGGGCCGGTTCGTCACCGGCTGCGGCGCCGAGTGCCGCCCCGGCTCCTGCGGCAGCCGCAGCGATGGCCGCCGTCTCGAGCGGCGCGGCGGCAGGCGCTTGGGCCGGCAAGGGTGGCGGCGGGGGCATCGTCGGCGGCGCCGGCATGGCGGCCGCAAGGGGATCGTTCGGCGCCGGCATCGAGGCTGTGGGCGGAAATGCCGCGCTCGCGGCGAGCGGAGTCGGCGCGGCAACAGGAGGCGCGGCCACGGGAACCGCCACTCCAGGAGTCGCCGCCACGGCGACAGGCGGAGCGATCAGGGGAGGAGCAGCGGGCGGGGGAGCGATCAACGGCGGAGCAGCGGGCGGCGCGGGAGTGGCCGCAGTCGTCAGGTCCACCGCGGGGGGCGTGAAGGCCGGCGCGATCGCTGCGTGAGCGGCGGGATCCTCGGTCGTGCTCGAGGGACCCTTCTGCACCACGGAATACGCGCCGTAGAGAATGGTGCCGAAGAGCACGAGAACGACGAGGGGCTTGAGCGCCTCCATCGAGTCGGAATCCCGGTCCGAGCGGCTTGAATGCTTGGAGCGGCTAGCCATGGCACTTCTTCCTCAGGGAACGGTGCCAGCATCCGGATGCTGGCACCGACGGTCGTTCCAGTCGGACAACTGGCACGCGGGGCGGAGGATGCTAAGGAATGCCCGTCTCACCTGCCAGATCGCTTTGGGCCGCTGATTTCCGGGATTCCCCGCCGCCGCGGGCCTGGGTCGTCAGGGTGCGGGGTTCTTGGGAAGCGGTCCCGAGTCGTCCTGGATTGGACGGCGGCCGTATAGTCATGCACATCCGAGGCGGGTTCCTGTAATAGGCTCTGCGATGCGTTCTCGAGACGTCGATCTGACCCGCATGCGAGACGTGGTGGCCGTGGTGTTGGCCGGCGGCCGTGGCGCACGGCTCGACCCGCTCACCCGCGACCGCGCCAAGCCCGCCGTGCCGTTCGGCGGCACCTACCGGATCATCGACTTCGCGCTTTCCAACTGTCTCAACAGCGGCCTGCGGCGACTGCTCGTGCTGACGCAGTACAAGGCCCGGAGTCTCGATCGCCACCTGAATCTCGGATGGCACCGGCTCTTCTGTCGCGACCTCGGCGAGTTTCTCGACGTGCTCCCGCCCCAGCAGCGGGTCGACGACCACTGGTATCTCGGCACTGCCGACGCCGTCTACCAAAACATCTATTCGCTCGAGATGGCGGCGCCACGACTGGTGGTCGTCCTCGCCGGCGACCACATCTACAAGATGAACTACCAGTCGCTGATCGAAGCACACGAGGAGAGCGGTGCCGATGTGACGATCGCCGGCCTGCCGGTCGCCCGCGAAATGGCCGGCGACTTCGGCACGATGGAGGTCGATGGCTCTTCGCGGGTGCGGCAGTTTCACGAGAAGGTCGAGGATCCGCCGCCGCTGCCCGGCAGCCCCGGGATGTGCCTCGCCTCGATGGGCATCTACTGCTTCAGGTCCGATTTTCTCCTCGAGCAGCTCCGCCTCGACGCCGGCGACGGCCAGAGCCGCCACGACTTCGGCCATGACCTGCTGCCCCGGATCATCCACACTCATGCGGTGCACGTCTTTCCGTTCCGCGATGAGAACCGCAAGCGCGAGGCCTACTGGCGCGACGTGGGCACCGTCGACGCCTACTACGAGGCCAACATGGATCTCGTCGAGGTCGACCCGCAGCTCAATCTCTACGACGAGCACTGGCCGATCCGCACCCACCATCCCGCCTACCCGCCGCCCAAGTTCGTGTTCGCGGAAGAAGGGCCCGCCGCCCGGCGGGGCGAGGCGACCGATAGCCTCGTCTGCCCCGGAGCCATCATCTCGGGCGGCCGCGTGAGCCGCTCGATCATCGGGCCCGGCGTACGAGTCAACAGTTTCGCGAGAATCGACGAGAGCATCGTGTCCGAGGGTGTCGACATCGGCCGCCACGCCGTGGTTCACCGGGCGATCGTCGACAAGGACGTCCGCATTCCGCCGGGGGTGACGGTCGGTGTCGATCCCGAGCAGGATGCCGCCCGGGGCTTGACAGTCTCGCCTGCAGGCGTGACCGTCATCCCCAAGGGCTTTTGTTTCGACGACTCCAGTTCCTTCGAGCCCGCGGCCGCCATGGCCCGCAGAGTCCACTGAATCACCCGCCCCGTGCCCAACCGCAACTTCGTCCTGCTCGTCGTGATCTGCTTCACCTGCCTCGCGGCCTTTGTGGTCCGGGAGCAGTCGGCGGCCGGCCGTCGCTTCGGCGAAGTGCTCGCGCACATCGACGCTTCGTACCTCGAGCGCGTCGATCACGGCCAGCTCCTCGATGCCGCGGTGGATGCCGCGATGTCGGAGCTTGACGAGCATTCGGCCTACATCCGTGGCGAGGACCGCAGGGACCTGGAGGCGGCGCTCGACCAGAAGTTTGGCGGCGTGGGGCTCGAACTCATGATCGACGAGGCGACCCGCGAACCGATCGTGGCCACGCCCGTCGTCGATTCGCCGGCCTGGCGGGCCGGTGTCCGGGCGGGTGATCGCATCGAGCAGATCGATGGCAAGCCGACCGCCGGCGTCGTACTGCGCGAGATCGTCGGACGGTTGCGGGGCACGATCGGGGAGACCGTGGTCCTCGGGATCGTGCGACCCGCCGCCCCGTGGCCGCCGACGCTCGACCCGGAAGCGGGGGCCCGGGACGACGGCGAACGGCGTGACGTCACGCTCGTCCGCGAAGTGATCAAGACGGAGAGCGTGCTCGGCGATCGGCGGCTACCGGATGGCGGCTGGGAGTGGATGATCGAGGGGGCTCCGGGCATCGCGCTGGTCCGGATCACGACGTTCGGCGAGCGAACGGCGGGGGAACTGAAGGCCGCGACCGATGCGATCGCCGCCACGGGGATCGTTCGTGGACTGGTGCTCGACCTGCGCGGAAATCCGGGGGGGCTGCTGTCGGCGGCCGTGGATGTCTGCGACCTCTTTCTGGACGAGGGAGTGATCGTTCACACGCGTGGCCGCCGCACGAGCGGCTCGTCGGCCGAAGCCGCTTCCCTCGACACACGCCGCGCGAGCCCCGGCACCACCCTTCCCGATGTTCCGCTGATGGTGCTCGTCGACGGCCTGACCGCCAGCGCGGCCGAGATCGTCGCTGGATGCCTGCAGGATGCGGGGCGGGCCGCCATCATCGGTAGCCGGACCTTCGGCAAGGGGACCGTGCAGGCGATCCTGCCGTTGTCCGATGACCGGGGGCTTCTGAAACTGACCACGTCGGAGTATCTGCGGCCGAGTCGGGTCAACATCCACCGCCGGAGCGGCGATGATGACGACGGTGCGTGGGGCGTCTCGCCGGATCCCGGCTACGAAGTCGCGCCTCCCGCGGAGGCGGTCACGCGGCTCCACGCATGGCGGCGGTTTCGGGATGCCTCCGGGCCGGTTTCAGCGGGCGGCGGCCTGCCGCCCGCACCGCGCGGCCTGCCGCGCGAGATCGATCCGATTCTTGCCCGTGCGATCGACGGTCTGTCAGGCCCGGTCACGCCCCTCGATCCCGACTTCGGCGGCGAGGAAAAAACTCCCCGCGACGACGATCATTCCGCCCGGCCCGACGCGTGAGCGGGCCAGCGCCAGCGCCTCGGAGGGAGACGCTGCCGCCTCCGGTCGTGGCAGCCGTGCCTGGTGGCATGCGGCCCGCAGGCGGTCGAGCGATGCAGCCCGTGGATTGCGGAGATAGCGGGTGAGGATGACATGCTCGAAGAGCCCGGTTGCGGTGCCGAGCATCTTCTCGACTTGCTTGTCGCCGCTGGCGGCGAAGACGAGGGCCCGCCGCCGATGCGCGGCCAGCACGGGGCGAAGCGTCTCCAGCAGCGACTCCATGGAGGCGACGTTGTGGGCGGCATCGACGATCACGAGTGGCCGCTGTCCCGCGGTCTCGATGCGGGCCGGCAGCCGTGCCCGAGAGAGGCCGCGGGCGACGGCCTGCCGCGGCGTGTGAACCCCGCGGGCGTCGAGCTGCAATGCGGCCACCACCGCGAGTGCCGCGTTGTCGGCCTGGTGCCGGCCAGGCATGGAAGATGTGAGACGCTCCGTGGCAGCGGCATGCGGTGGGGCGATCTCGAACGACGCCCCGCAGAGGGCCTCGGCGGGAGTCGCTGGGGGATGGTAGCGGACGGTGAAGTCGCGGCCGAGTTGCAGCAGTGGCGCGCGGCGGCGGGCGGCCGTGTCGGCGATCACACGGCGAGCCGTCGGCTGCATGACTCCCGAGATCACCGGGCAGCCACGCTTGATGATCCCGGCCTTCTCGCCGGCGATCTTGGTGATCGTGGGACCAAGCAGTTTCATGTGATCGAGGCTGATACTCGTGATGACCGTGACGAGCGGATGCGACACGTTCGTCGCGTCGAGCCTGCCACCGAGGCCGGTTTCGAGCACGGCGACGTCGACCTGACTCCGGGCGAAGTGCAGCATTGCGACGGCGGTGACCACCTCGAACCAGGTCAGTCCCTCCCGTCCACGGCGGCGGGCGGCATCGTCGAGGGCATCGACGGCCGGAATGACCTCCTCGAACGCCGCCACGAGATCGGTCCGGGAGATCGAATCGCCATCGATCGAGATCCGTTCCTCGAGGGTATGCACGTGAGGCGACATGTACCGGCCCACACGGTGGCCCGACTCCTCGAGGATGGCGGCGAGCATCGCCACCGTCGAACCCTTGCCCTTGGTTCCAGCCACGTGGGCGACCGGATAGTGCAGGTGTGGGTCGCCGAGCCTGGCCAGCAGTCGCCGCATGCGGGTGAGGCCGAAGGCCGCCTCCTGCCGCCCCTTTGCCGGCACCCGCTCGTAGTTGATGCGGCCATCGAGCCACGCGAGTACGCGATCGCGGTCGGCCGCGCCGGCTCGTCGTTGCGATCGTCGCTTTCGCATTCTGCGCAGTTTGCCGGAATGTCGTGGGAGGAACGGGCTGGCCCGGCGAGGGGCTGCTGAGAAGAAGAGTTTAGTCGGTGTTTTATTCGAAGGTGGGCAAGAAACAGGGATTGACGGTCGGGCACCATTTATCTGACTCTCCGCCGCCCCGAGCCTGCCGGCAGAGAGGCAGATCCGTTCGTTCTGATTGGCGGTGCCATGCGACAGTCCGAGACCCTCGAGCGACGCGGTGTATCGGTTCGCCCCATGCTCTGGGCGGCCGTGTCGGCGGCGTGCGCGGTGATCGGGCCCTCGTTCGCGGAGGAGCCGACCGATGCCACCGTTGACCAGGCGGTGATGATGGCCGACAGCGGCCCCGACACGACGCTCCCGTCGCCGATGTACGTCGCCGACCCGCTCGATCGCGACACCTTCGCGGCGATGCCCGTGGGCATCGGCTCGGGCCTCGCCAAGTCGTGGCCACGATGGTTCGCCGGCGCCAGTGGCCTGGTGATGACCCGCACGCTGCCGGCGGGGACCGCCACGATGCGGCCGCTTGGCGGCACGCAACTCACGACGGCCGATGCGGCGGCGAACTGGCCCGGCGGCATCGATCTGCATCTGGGCCGGTGGTTCGGGATGCGGCAGCAGCACGCCGTCGAGGCCATCTACTGGGGTGTCTACAACATCGGCACGTCGAGCAGCGTGACGTCGGGCGCCGGCGCGATCGACGCCATTCCGCAGGCGTCGGGCGTGACGGTGGCGGGGCTGCCGGCGGCAACGTTTCTGACGGGGGCCACGGCCCAGCAGATCAACCGCTCCGACGTCGTCAACGACATCGAGATCAACTGGGTCTATTCGCTCTGGGATCGGCCCGAGTTCCTGCCACGGGAGCGGGCCGTGAACCTGATGTGGCTGGCCGGCTTCCGCTTCTTCCAAGTGGGCGACACGCTCACGCTTCAGAACGGCACAGGCGACCCGTCGCTCGGCGGACTCGACTTCGACGTCGCGACGAACAATAACATCTACGGCGCCCAGGTCGGCGCCAAGTTCGACTGGCGGGTTTTGCCGATGGTGAGGCTCAACATCGTGCCCAAGTTCATGGTGGGCGGCAACTCGATCACCAACACGAGTTCGCTCGTGCGCACCAACGGGACCTACGGCACCTTCACCGCGGACGGTTCGCCATCGCAGGTCCATTCGACGCTCGGTGTCTTCTCATGGCTGGGTTCGGTCGACACGGCCGTGGCCTGGGACGTGACCGACCAGTGGAGCCTGTGGATGGGCTACCGCGTCGTGGGCGTGGGCAACATCGCCCAGGCCGACGGCCAGTGGCCCACCGATATCACGTCGCCGACGTCGCTCTCGGGAATCGCGGCCGGATCGAGCACGATCGTGCACGGTGGATTTGCCGGATTCGAGGGGCGATACTGACGACACCATGAGCGATCCCCTCCCGCCGCAGTCGGCGGCCCACCTCGCCGCGAAGAAGTGCGTTCCCTGCGAAGGGGGCGTCGCCCGATACTCGGTGGCGGATGCGGAGGCCCAAGTGGCGGGGCTCGCCGGCTGGCGGCTGACGCACGACGGTACGCGGATCCGCCGCGACTGGACGCTCGCCGACTTCCGGGCGGCCATCAAGATGCTCAACAACGTCGCGGCGCTCGCCGAGCGCGAGCAGCATCACCCTGATCTGCATCTCGAGGGCTATCGCCGCGTGTGGATCGAGATTCACACGCACGCGATCGGCGGTCTCTCGGAAAACGACTTCGTGCTGGCCGCGAAGATCGACGCGATCACGCCGCCGGCCTGATCCCGCGACGAGTGACCTGCTCGCTCCCCCGATTGCCATGGCTCTCCGTCAGGAAGCCCCAACCGCAAGCGCGGGGAATACGGTCACCATCACGTGTCGCGGATCGCTTCGGTCCGCAGCGGGAAGATTCAGCCGCCGCAGTAGTCGATCGCTCGGGCGATCTCGCTCTTGAGATCCTTCCGCGGCACGATCCGGTCGATGAAGCCGTGCTCGAGGAGAAACTCGCTCGTCTGGAATCCCTTCGGCAGTTCCACGCGGATCGTCGCCTTGATCGTCCGCGGACCGGCGAACCCGATCAGGGCTCGCGGCTCCGCGAAGCAGAGGTCGCCCAGCGAGGCGAAGCTCGCCGCCACGCCGCCCATGGTGGGATTGGTGAGCACCGAGATGAAGAGGCCACCCGCCTGCGAATAGCGGGCCAGGGCCGCCGATACCTTCGCCATCTGCATGAGCGACAAGATGCCCTCGTGCATCCGCGCGCCGCCGCCCGATGCGCTGATGATGATCAGCGGCAGTTTGCCCGCCGTGGCCCGCTCCACGAGCCGCGCGAGCCGTTCACCCACCACGCTCCCCATGCTGCCCATGATGAACGACGAGTCGGTCACCCCGCAGGCCACGCGGCGGGCACGAATCATGCCCGTGCCGGTCAGGGCCGCGTCCTTGAGACCGGTTCGCTTCTGCTCCGACACGATCCGGTCGGCATAGGGCTTCTTGTCGCGAAACCCGAGCGGGTCGGTCGGCTTGAGATCGGCATCGCACTCCTCGAACGTGCCGGCATCGAGCAGTTGCTCCATGCGCGTGGCGGCCGAGACGTACCAGTGGAAGCCGCACTGCGGGCAGACGTTAAGAAGCTCCTCCGCCTCCTTGCGGTAGATCGTGGCTCCACAGCCGTCGCACTTCAGCCACAGGCCCTCGGGAACGCCCCGCTTGGGCCGCGGTGCTGGACCGCGTGCAGAAGGGCCATTCGTGGCTGCGGGCTCGGCCACCGCCGGCTGCCGCGGAGCCGAGTTCTGCGGCGCGGCCGTCTGCACGGCTGCGGAGGAGGCGATCGCTGATGGGCGGCGGCGTTCCATGCTCGGGACCGGCGGAAGATGAACTTGGGAAAACGGTGCGGCAGTGCCAGCCTGCCAGGGTCATCGAGTTTATCGCGTTTGCCGGGAGCGGTGCTGCGCCGCTTTCAGCGGGAAACAAACGGGTGCGAGGCAGACGCCCCTGTCGGCGGGGCCAGGGGCACGCCGGGGCGTGACGGCTGCCACTGGGCGGCGACGGGGAGTTGATCGATGAGGTCGGCAGCCAGATCGAAGCTCCAGAGGTCGCCCATCGAGCGACCTGACACGAGCCAGCGGACGATCGCGTCGAGCGGCTGCGGCACCACCAGGGCGATGCGGCCGGCCGGATGCCGCTTGAAGAGTTTTTCGACCACGGTCTCGGCCCGCTCGCAAGCCTCCTCCAGAAGTTCGCCTTCCGGCGGTGCGACTGACCACGGGTTGTCCTGCCACTGGCGATAGAGCCGCGGCTGCTTCTCGCGGATCTCGTCCACGAGTTTGCCCTGCCAGAGCCCCAGATCGAGGTTGCCCAGGTTCGCCACCTGCCGCGGCTTGATGCCGCAGGCAAGGCCGACGAGGCGAGCGGTTTCAGCGGCGCACTCGTCCGTCGAGGCGTAAAGAGCCTGAGGTGGATCGGCCGCCAGCCGTTCGCCGGCACGCATCGCTGCCGAAATGCCTTCCGCCGCGAGCGGCAGGTCGAGTGTGCCGCGGATCCTCTCCTGGAGGTCGTAGTCGGTGGCGGCTGAACGAATCACGATCAGATGGTCGGGCACGGGTCGGCAGTTCTCCGGGGTCAGGGATTTCAGGCCGCGGCGCGAGCCAGGGCTTCGAGTTCGGTGAGCGCCCGGCCGTAGTCGGCCGAACGGATCACGGCGCTGCCAGCCACGATCAACTCGGCCCCAGCCGCAGCGACCAGGCCGATGGTTTCGGTCGAGATGCCGCCGTCCACGCCGAGGCGGAACGACGCATTTCGCCGGCTGCGGGCCGCCGCGAGCCAGGCGAGCTTCTCCAAGGCGACGGGATTGAACCGCTGGCCGCCGTAACCGGGTTCGACGCTCATGACGAGCACCCCGTCGCAGGCATCGAGATACGGTTCGAGTCGTTCGACCGGCGTGCCTGGGCTGATCGCCAAATGAGCCCGGCAGCCGAGCGACGACAGCGTCTCGAGCGCCCGTCGCGGGTCGCTCAAGGCTTCGATGTGAATCGTGACGATGTCCGATCCGAGTTTTGCATAGAGCTCGATGACACGCTCCGGATCCTCCACCATGAGATGCGTCTCGATCGGCACCCGCGTAGCCTTGCGAACCGCTTCGATGACCACCTGCCCGTACGTCAACTGGGGCACGAACTGGCCGTCCATGACGTCGAGATGGAGGGCCACCGCTCCGGCCGATTCGAGCCGCTCGACCTCGTGGGCCAAGTGACCGAAATCACAAAGCAGCAAAGCGGGCAACACGACTGGGCCGTGGGCCTCGAGGGTCGTCGTCAGCCTGTCGAGGGCCTGTCCTGCCTGGTGGGTCACGGGTGCGTGATGCGGAGGGATGGCGGACCGCTGAGGATCCGCTTGATGGGCGAGAGTCTACCAAGTGCCTCCGGGAAACGTCTGGCGAAGGCCCTTTTTGCAGGGCCTAGGCGTGACGCAAATGCTTTCTAGGGATAGGCTTGCATCACGAGGGAGGCCGCCATGACAAACGCAACCATTCAGCTCGGCACCGCAGGTTCCGACGGGCCGGCCCCGTTCCTGCCCAGTCGTCTGACGCCGGCCGATCGGGCACGGATCGAGACCCGCGTCCAAGCGATCGGTCGCGAGCTCCTTGCGGCGGCCCTCGCTGCCCGGCCTTCGGTCATGTCGCCCGAATACTGGGCCGAACAGGCGGGCGAGTGGGCCACGGCGGACGACGAGTTGAAGGTTCGCCTCTTTCGGCTCGTCGACTGCATGCCGATGCTCGACGATCCTGCCGCCGTTGACCGCCACCTCCGCGAATACATCGACGACGAGGTCATCGATCGCATGCCTGCGGGCCTCGGCATGGCGCTCAAGGCGTCACGCACCCGAGTCCTCGCGCCCCTCGCCGCCCGGGCCGTCCGTGCCGCCATGCTCGCGCAGGCCAAGCGATTCATTGCCGGCACCACGCCGACCGAGGCCGCACGGGCCGCCCTCGCGGAGCGCCGCCGGCACCGCGGCTTCACGCTCGACCTTCTCGGCGAGACGGTGACGAGCGAGGCCGAGGCCGACGCCTATGCGACCGCCTACGCACGGCTGCTCACCGAACTTCCAGCGCAGGCCGCAGCCTGGCCTCACGATCCACTTGTCGATGACGGCCCCCCGGCGTATGACCGACCCACCCCGCTGCCCCGCGTGAACGTCTCGCTCAAACTCTCGGCGCTCGACAGCCGATTCGACGCGATCGATCCTGCGGGCACGACCGAGCGGGTGCTCGCCCGACTGCGGCCGCTCTGGCGGCTCGCCCGCGACTCGGCCGCGCAGATCCACGTCGACATGGAGAGCCACGCCACGAAAGACCTCACACTCTCCATCTTCAAGCAGATCGCCATGGAAGACGAGTTTCGTGAGTGGCCACACTGCGGCATCGTGGTGCAGTGCTACCTTCACGAGTCCACCCGCGATCTGCCGGCGCTCGCCGCCTGGGCGCGCGGCCGCGGCACTCCCGTCTGCGTGCGGCTCGTGAAGGGAGCCTACTGGGACTACGAGACGATCCACGCCCGCGCCGCCGGCTGGCCGATCCCTGTTTGGGAGGAAAAGTGGCAGACCGACGCCTGCTACGAGGCCGCCACGACGTTCGCGATGGAACATGCCGACCTGCTGCGGCCCGCGCTCGGCAGCCACAACCTGCGGTCGCTCGCCCATGGCATGGCGGTCGCGGAGCACCTCGGGCTCGATCGGCGTACCGTCGAGATGCAGATGCTCTACGGCATGGGAGACGCCGAGAAGGAGGCGGTCACGAAGGCCGGCTGGCGGATGCGGGTCTACATGCCGTATGGAGAACTGGTGCCCGGAATGGCCTACCTCGTCCGCCGGCTCCTTGAAAACTCATCCAACGAGTCGTTCCTGAGGGCCGGATTCATCCAGCAGGTCGAGGCCGAGGTGTTGTTGGCGGCCCCAACGCCGCATGTGGCCCCGTCGTCGGCGCCGGCAGCGACGTGCGGAGGGGCCGCCGCAGAATTCGCCAACGAGCCGCTCGCCGACTTCTCGGTCGAGGCCAATCGGGACGCGCTGCAGCGGGCGGTCGTCCGCTTCGGCACGACGCTCGCGGAGCGGCCGTCCCGCGTTCCGGTCGTCATCGACGGCCGGACCGTTGAAACCGCGGACCGCTCGATTCGTGAAAATCCCTCGGACCGCAGGCAGACCGTCGCCGAAGTCTCCCTGGCGTCCGTGGATGACGCCGTCCGCGCGCTGACGGTGGCCCGTGAAGCCCTCCCGGCGTGGCGGGCCACGGACGTCGGGCGGCGGGCGGAGATCCTCCGGGCCGCCGCGTCGATCATGCGGGCACGAAAGTGGGAACTCGCCGCCACGCAGGTGTTCGAGGTCGGCAAGCCATGGCGGGAGGCCGATGCCGACGTCGCCGAGGCGATCGACTTCTGCGAGTACTACGCGCGGCAGGCGACCGTGCTTTTCGAGCCGCGCCGCGTGAACGTGCCGGGCGAGGAGAATGCGACGAACCACCTCTCGCGAGGCGTGGCCGTGGTGATCGCGCCCTGGAACTTCCCGCTGGCGATCCTCGCGGGCATGACGACGGCCGCGCTCGTCACCGGTAACACGGTCGTGATGAAGCCGGCCGAGCAGGCGTCGCTCGTCGCGAAGCAGCTCCACGAGATCCTGCTTGCTGCCGGCATCCCGCCGGCGGCGCTCGCGTTCCTGCCCGGGCGGGGCGAGGTGGTGGGCCCCGTGCTCGTGTCCCACCGCGACACGGCCCTCGTGGCGTTTACCGGCTCCCGCGCCGTCGGCCTCGCGATCAACCGGCTCGCCGCCGAAGCCACCGGTGGGGAGGCCCGCCTCGTGAAACGCGTGATCGCGGAGATGGGGGGCAAAAACTCGATCATCGTCGACGACGATGCCGACCTCGACGAGGCGGTCGTCGCGGTCGCGCAGAGCGCCTTCGGCTTCCAAGGACAGAAGTGCTCCGCCTGCTCACGGGTGATCGTGCTCGACCGCGTGCACGACGCCTTCGTCGCGCGGCTCGCTGGCGCGGTGGGCAGCCTCCACGTCGGCCCCGCCGTCGATCCTGGGACGCGGATCGGCCCGCTCGTCGACGAGGAGGCCCTCACTCGCGTGCGGTCGTTCATCGACGTCGGCCGCCGCACGGCCCGCGAGGTGATCGCCGTCGAGGTGGCCGGCCTCGGCGACCAAGGCTGGTTCGTCGGCCCGCACGTGTTCGCCGATGTCGATCCCGTCGGCCCGCTCGGTCAGGACGAGATTTTCGGGCCCGTGCTCGCGGTGCTGCGGGCCCGGGATTTCGACCATGCGATCGCGTTGGCCAACGACACGCCCTACGCGCTCACGGCAGGCGTCTTCTCCCGCAGTCCGGCGCGGCTCGCGCTGGCCCGCACCACGCTCGAGGCCGGCAACATCTACCTCAACCGGGGCATCACCGGCGCCCTCGTCCACCGGCAGCCGTTCGGCGGATATCGGATGTCGGGCATTGGCAGCAAGACGGGGGGGGCCGACTACCTCCAGCAGTTCGTGGTTCCCCGGACCGTCACCGAAAACACGATGCGTCGCGGGTTTGCCCCCGTGCGGCCCGCCGCCGACGGTCGGAGACAGTGAATCCCCGCTGATTCCCCCGGGGCTGGCGGCGACTCACAAAAGGCTCACAATGCGCCGTTATAGAGACGCAGTCGAAGGAGATTCCACGATCTGACGCCAAACCCTTGGCGCGGACGATCGATGCCTTGGGAGGCGATGGCATGGTGCGGCAACTGATGTGGCGTGGGGCGATGGTCGCGTGCGTGGTCGCGGCACTCGCGATTCCGGGCGCCTGGGCCCAGGAGATCGACTCCTCCTTGCCCGCCTACAAGAAGGCGGCGGGCGAAGTCGCCGGGTCGCTGAAGTGCGTCGGTTCCGACACGATGAACAATCTCGTGGCCCTCTGGGCCGAGGGATTCAAAAAGTTCTATCCCAGCGTCCGCGAGGGCATCGAGGGCAAGGGCTCGGCCTCGGCGCCGCCGGCGCTCGCCGAGGGCACCTGCAGTTTCGGCCCCATGAGCCGCGACTGGAAGCCCGCCGAGATTGACGCCTTCAAGGCGAAGCACGGCTACCCGCCGACCGTCGTACCAGTGGCGCTCGACATGCTGGCAGTCTTCGTCCATCGCGATAACCCGCTGAAGTCGCTGACGCTGCAGCAGGTCGATGCGATTTTCTCCAAGAATCGCACCGGCGGCGCGGCCGCCGACATTCGCACCTGGGGCGACCTCGGACTCGAGGGCGAATGGAAGGACAAACCGATCAGCCTCTATGGCCGCAATGCGACCAGCGGCACCTACGGCTACTTCAAGGAGTTCGCCCTCTTCAAGGGAGACTTCAAGCCGACCGTGAAGGAGCAGCCGGGGAGTTCGGCCGTCGTGCAGGCGATCGCAAGCGACAAGTTCGGCATCGGCTACAGCGGCATTGGATACAAGACCGCCGACGTGCGGGCCGTGCCTCTCGCTTCCAAGTCCGACACCGCGGTGGTCGAGCCCGTGGCCGCGAATGCCTACTCGGGCGACTACCCGCTCGCTCGGTTTCTGTATCTCAGCGTCAACCGTAAGCCCGCCGCGCCGCTCGATCCGCTCCGACGGGAGTTTCTCCGCTACGTGCTCAGCGGCTCGGGGCAGAGCGACGTGAAGAAGGACGGCTACCTGCCGCTCCCGGTGGCCGTCGTCGAGCAGGCCATGAAGGACGTCGGGATCGAGTGATCCCCCGGCACCGTGGCCTGGCGCGGGCCGGGTCGAGCACACCGCACACGCTTCGGTCGCATGCAGGCCAAGTCCACATTCACCGGTCGGCTGCGGCGACGCAAAACCCATCCTTGGGTCAAGGCCTCCGACTCGATCGCCCGTGCCGTGATCACGCTCGGCGGAATCGGCACGATCGCGGCCGTGCTCGCGGTGGGGGTGTTTCTGGTCGCCGTTGCCGCCCCGCTCTTCAAGGGTGCAACCGGGTCGCTCGACCGTGTCGCGCCGCTGGCCGCCGATCGCGCCGCAGCACTCGGTGCCGATGAATCCGGGGCGGTGGCCTGGCTGCTCCGCGGCGATCAAGGCGACGCAGGAGGCATCACCGTCGTGGGCCTCACCGACGGCAAACCGCTCCTCGAGAAGTCCGCTGCCGACACCGGGCTCGAGGGCAGTTCGGCCGTTCGCGTGCCGCCCGGCGGCATGCTCGCTGCGGTCGGTTTCACAGACGGTTCGTTTCGCACCGGCCGCATCGGCCTCGACTCCGCCTACCAGCCCGCCGAAGAACTGCAGCCGGATCAGCTTCCCAAAAAACCAGGCGAGGCCGTGAGGATCGACGGATCGCTCGTGGTGCGGTTACCGGGCGACCGATTCTCCCGCGTGTCGCTCGTCACCGAACTGGGGCCAGCGCCAGCCCTGCCGCTCGGCGGGCCCGTCGTGGACATCGACGTGGTGTCGCTTGCGGGTGGGCCGCTGGTGGCCGCCGTCGATGACACCGGCCAGATCCGCGTCGAGACCGTGACGTCGAAGCGGAACATGCTCACCGGCAAGGTCACGAGTACACCGCAGGGCGTATCGATCGAGCCACCGGCTGGGTTCAAGGCCCGATTCATCCGCACGTCGGCGCTCGGCGACCAGCTTTTCGTGATCGCGGCGAGCGGAGACGCCCACCGCTATCTGATCCGCGACATCAACTCGCCTGTGCTCATGGAGTCGTTCGATGCCGCACCGGGCGACGCGGAGGCGACGGCCGTCGAGCGGCTCTTCGGCGGGACGACGCTCGCGGTCGGTGATTCTCGCGGGCAGGTGCGGATCATGTTCGCCACCCGTGGTCTGGCTGCCGGCGGCGACGCGGCGGACACCGCCAAGGGGGCCGCCGACGGGCTCCGCATGGCCATCGCCCGCTCGTTCGAGCCGCGGCGGGCCGACGAGGCGGCCGCGATCACGACGATCGCCGCCTCGCCCCGGTCGCGACTGTTCGCCGTATCCGATGCGGCGGGGGGCGTCCGCCTCCTGCAGTCGACCGCCGGATCCCAGGTGTTCGAGCCGCCGACCCCGCGGGCGGCCGACGACGCGGTGCCGTCGATCGTGGCCGATCGGCTCTGCATTTCATCCCGGGAGAACCGCCTGCTCGCCAGCGGCCGCGGCAGCCTCGCAGTCTGGTCCATCGACACGGGCTACCCGGAGATCTCGGCGCGAACACTGCTCGCACCGGTGTGGTACGAAAACTACGCCGGCGGCTCGCATGCGTGGGAAACCACCGGCCACGAGGCGTTCGAGTCGAAGTTTGGTCTCTTGCCCCTGATCTTCGGCACGCTCAAGGCCACGCTCTACTCGATGCTCTTTGCCACGCCGATCGCCATCCTCGCCGCGATCTATGCCAGCCAGTTCATGCATGCCCGGTGGAAGGCCCGCATCAAGCCCACGATCGAGATGATGGCGAGCCTGCCGAGCGTGGTCCTCGGGTTCATGGCCGGGCTGGTGTTCGCCCCCGTGATCGAGCGGTCGCTGATGCCGCTCGTGACCGGGTTTTTCGTGGTCCCTGTCGTGATCCTGCTCTCGGCGCACCTCTGGCAACTCCTGCCGTCAGGATCGCGGACCCGGCTCGCCGGCTGGCGGCTCGCGGCGGTCGCCTTCGGGGCCCTGCCGATCGGCGTGGCGTTGTCGCGGGTGCTGGCTCCGGCTGCCGAGCGGTTCCTGTTTGGTGGCGACATCACCGGCTGGCTCGACGGTCGTGGCGGCAGCGGCTTCGGGGGCTGGGTGCTCGCCAGTCTGCCGCTGGCCGCGATTGCCTCCACCGTGTTCGTGGGTCGGATCGTGAATCCGTGGCTGCGTCGGGTGAGCGGCGGCTGGACCCATCGTCGTGCGGCGACGGCCTCGCTCGTCGCCTTCCTCTGCGGCGTGGTCGCGACCGTGGCGTTTGCGGCCGCGGTTGCGGTGTTGCTCGACTCGCTGCGGTTCGACACCCGTGGCGGAATCTTCGGGACCTACGTGCAGCGCAACGCGTTGATCGTCGCCATCGGCATGAGTTTCGCGATCATTCCGCTGATCTTCACGATCGCCGACGACGCGCTCTCGAGCGTGCCCGATCATCTCCGCAGTGCCTCGCTCGGTGCCGGGGCGACCCCTTGGCAGACGGCGGTTCGCGTCATCGTGCCCGCGGCCGCCAGCGGCCTGTTCTCCGCCGTGATGATCGGGCTCGGCCGCGCGGTGGGCGAGACGATGATCGTCTTGATGGCGGCTGGCAACACGCCGCTGGTCAGCTGGAATCTCTTCAACGGCTTTCAGACGCTCTCGGCGGCGATCGCCACGGAGCTTCCCGAGGCGGCCCGGGGGTCGGCGCACTATCGAGTCCTCTTTCTCGCGGCGCTGACGCTCTTCGGGATCACGTTCGTGGTCAACACGGTGGCCGAACTCGTGCGGCAGCGATTTCGGAAGAGGGCCTATGAACTCTAAAGGCCCTCCGCGCCGCGCCCGCTCCGGGCACGCCAACCTCACCGCCCACGGCGAGCCGTGGGTGTGGCTCACGGCCTCGTCGCTGGCGCTGGCGATCGCGATGATCGTCGGGCTGCTCTCGTTCATCGCCTGGCGAGGGCTCGCGACCTTCTGGCCCGTGCCCCTGGAACTCGTGATGCTCACCGACGGCCGGCGGCTGCTTGGCGAGGTCACCGAGCAGGAGCCTGTCGAGCCCGCCACGGCGGCGGCTGTGGGCCATCCGGCGCGGCGGCTCATCCGCACCGGCGACTTCGACTCGAGCGGCAACCACTACGAGTGGATCGACGACCCCACGATCACCGAAATCGCGCGGCCCGAGTGGGCGACCGTGGTCGAGCGGCTCGATGCCGGCCGGCTCCACGGAATCCCCCGGCGGCTGCTGCACGGTGAGCAGGTCGTGGCCGAAGGCGCCGCCGAGGTCTGGAAGGCCTTCGGGCGGGAACACCCCGGCGCCCGCGGTCGGCTGCTCCGCGGCCTGCGGATCGACAAGCACGAACGTGGCGAACTCCAGCGGCAACTCCGTGCCGCGCGGCTCGCGGTGGTGCAGGCCGGTCTCGATGCCGGCGCCGGCAGCGAACGGCAGGCCGAGGCCGAGCAACGCGAGCAAAAACTGGCCGGGGAGATCGGCCGCCGCGAGCAGGCCCTCGACGAGGAGACGGCGAAGCTCAGAGGGGAGAATGCGGGGTGGGCCGTCGAGTTTGAAACGGCGTCGGGGGGCAGCGTGCCCGTGCCGCTCGACGGGATCGTTCGCGCGTGGCAGCCCAATCGGCTCTCGCTCGCCGGCAACCTCGGCGTTTACTTCTCGCGCTGGGGGGAGTTTCTCGGCGACGATCCCCGCGAGGCCAACAGCGCCGGCGGCGTGTTTCCCGCGATCTGGGGAACGGTGACGATGACCCTCATCATGGCCCTCTTCGTCGCCCCCTTCGGCGTGCTCGCGGCGCTCTACCTGCGGGAATATGCCAGCCGTGGCCCGATTACCACGGCGGTCCGGGTGGCGATCAACAACCTGGCGGGCGTGCCGAGCATCGTTTACGGCGCCTTCGGGCTCGGCTTCTTCTGCTACGTCGTCGGCGCCGGCATCGACGATGTCTTTTTCAAGGCGAGCCTCGTGGCTGACGGGCAGCCCACGTTCGGCACGGGGGGGCTTCTCTGGGCGTCGCTCACGCTGGCGTTGCTCACGCTGCCGGTGGTGATCGTGGCCACCGAGGAGGCGCTCTCCGCGGTGCCCAACTCGATGCGGGAGGGATCATATGCCTGCGGCGCCGGCAAGTGGCAGACGATCCGGCGCATTGTCCTGCCGCGAGCCCTGCCCGGGATCATGACGGGGCTGATCCTCGCGATGGCCCGCGGCGCGGGCGAGGTCGCGCCGCTGATGCTCGTGGGCGTGAAGAAGCTCGCGCTCGAACTGCCGGTAGACGGCACGTTTCCGTTCGTCCACCCGGAGCGCGAGTTCATGCACCTCGCCTACCTGATCTACGACGTCGGCTTCCAGAGCCCCAACAGCCAGGCGGCCCGGCCGATGGTGTTCACGATCACCTTCCTGCTGGTGGCGATCATCGCCCTGCTCAACGTGGCCGCGATCTGGCTGCGGTCGCGGCTGCGGCGGCGGTTCGTTTCCCAGCACTTCTGACAGGCGTGGTGTAGGATTCACCGTTGCCGCGACCGGCGGGATCCATGGGAAGCAGGGTCAGCATGCAATCGCTCGAAAGACCGTCGCAGGGCATCGGTTCGGAGGCCGTGGGCCGTCCGACAGAGCCCCCGCCGGATCGCCTGATCGCCGTCGCCGCCGGGCTCGAGGTCGAGGCCGAGGTGCACGACGGCGTACTCAAGGAGCCGCCTGTTCTCGAAATCGACCGCTTCAATCTCTGGTACGGCGCAAAGCAGGCCCTCCACCGGATCGCGATGCCCATCCCGCTCAACAAGGTGACGGCGCTCGTCGGTCCCAGCGGCTGCGGCAAGTCGACGCTCCTGCGGAGCGTGAATCGGCTCAACGACCTGGTGCAGAGCGTGCGGATCACCGGCGACATGCGACTCAACGGCGATTCGATCTATGACCCGCGGATGGACGTGATCGAACTGCGGAAGCGGATGGGCATGGTCTTCCAGAAGCCCAATCCCTTTCCGATGAGCATCTATGAAAACGTCGTCTATGCCCTCCGCATCGACGGCGAGACCAGTCGCGGCGTGCTCGACGAGGTCTGCGAAATGAGCCTCCGCGGGGCAGCCCTCTGGGACGAGGTCAAGGACCGGCTGCAGGACAGTGCCCTTGGGCTTTCAGGTGGCCAGCAGCAGCGGCTCTGCATCGCGCGGGCCATCGCCGCCGAGCCCGAGGTGCTGCTCCTTGACGAGCCCTGTTCGGCGCTCGATCCGATCGCCACGGGCAAGGTGGAGGATCTGATCCAGGAGCTCCGCGGCCGTTATTCCGTGCTGATCGTGACCCACAACATGCAACAGGCCAGCCGGAGCAGCGACTACACCGCCTTCATGTATCTCGGCCGGCTGATCGAATACGGCGCCACCCCCGACATCTTCACCAAGCCCGTTCTCCGCGAGACCGAGGCCTACGTGACCGGCCGCTTCGGCTGATCGCACCAAAACATCCATGACCAAACACATCGAACGCCAGCTCGAAAATCTCAGGGAGCGGATTCTGCGGGTGGGCACCCTCGTGGAGGAGGCCATCTCGAAGTCGATCACGGCGCTCATCAACCGTGACGTCCAGCTCGCCCAGCGGGTGATGGCCAACGACGAGGAAATCGACAGCATGGAGGTGGAGGTCGAGGAGGAGTGCCTCAAGATCCTCGCCCTCTACCAGCCGGTGGCCGCCGACCTGCGGTTCGTGGTGGCCGCACTCAAGATCAACAACGATCTCGAGCGGATGGGCGACCTCGCCAGAAACATCGCCAAGCGGGTGACGCAGCTGGAAGGGGGCAATCCGTATGACCTGCCCCCGGAGATCCGCACGATGGCCACGCAGGCGCAGGAAATGGTCCGGCAGTGCCTCGACGCCGTGGTGAAGGGTGATCCGGCGCTCGCCCGGCAGGTCCGCGAGGAGGACGACATCGTCGACGAGGCCCGGCAGCGCATCCAGCGGCGGGTGCTCCAGGGGATCAAGGAGGATCCGGAAAACGTCGAAAACCTGCTGCGGATCAACTCCGTCTCGAAGCACATCGAACGGATCGCCGACATGGCGACGAACATCGCCGAGGATGTCGTCTACATGGTCGAGGGCGACATCGTCCGGCACCGCGCCGAGAGTTAGACCGCGGCTGGCATGCCCGTCGCCCCTCCTTCAGGAAGCCCCAAGCGGAAGCGCGGGGTATACGGGTGGCACTGAGACGGTGCCGGATTGGTTCGCCGGGGGTGGCATGCTCGGCGCCGGGGATTTTGCTACAGGCCACCCGCTCGGCCGACTGCCAATCGCTCGTGAGTCGCAAATATTCCCGGCTTCTGCGCGTGCCACCCCCGGCTCCTCACGATCGGGAGGCGGGCGGGTCGTTCGTGGGCCTGCGCGTCTCCGTCAGGAAGCCCCAAGCGCGAGCGCGGGGTATGCGGGTGGCCATCCCGACCCGCTCCGCGCCACGTTCATGGTCTCCACCCGTCTACCCGTCGCTCGCGCTCCGGGCTTTTGACACCCTCAGGAAGCCCCGAGCAGCGAGGCGTGAAGCCAGCCTCCCGGCAAAAACGGTCAAAAACCGGCCCCGGTGCGGCCGGGAGCCGGCGTTCACCCTCTGCGGCGCGGCGTGGTACCCTCTTGCCGACGAGAGTGACAGGCTTTTTACAGGCTCATGATCGGGAGGCGTGTCGATGACGGGATGCTGGCTTCGCGTACGAGCGGTGATCGCGGCTGCGGTAGTCGTTCTCGTCGGCGCATCCGCGACGCGCGGCGAGGATCCGGTGCTCGTGTCCGTCACCGGTCCGCTTGTCGGTCGCGTCGGTGAACGGGCGTCGTTCGAGGTCGAGCTCGTCAACCGCTCCGGCAAGCCTCTGCAAAACCTCCGCGTTATCGACTACTTCGACAAGGGCTTCCATCACGAGGCTTCCGCGAGCCCGATCGAGCAGAAGGGCACGATCGACCTGATGCCGGGCACCGCGCGGCGGCTCACGCTCGACTTCCTGCTCGACGAACCAGGCAGGCAGTGCCATCGCGTCGAGATTCTCGACCAGTCGCACGTATTCGTCGGTGGGGCCACCCACTGCGTCGAAGTGCAGCCAGTGGCCAGCGCCGCAGCACCTCGGGTTGCCACGCCGCCCGCACCTGTGGCGGCTCCCGCGACCGTCGCGGCGGTCCCGCCGCCGCTTGCTGCGACGCCTCCGCTGGCCGTCCCGCCTCCGCTGGCCACGACGCCGCCGCTCGCTGCCGCCACGACGCCCGCGGCCGTTACCGCGCCGATCCCGGTGCCGTTGCCGCGTTCGACCGCGGCCAGCACGATCCCGGTGCCCGCTGCCGCCGCCCTCGAACTCGATCTCGAGGGCCCCGCCGAGACGCTCTCAGACGGCGTCGTGTCGTACGTGGCCACGGTGAAGAACAAGGGGGCAGGTGCTGCGTCGCCGACCACGCTCGAGTTCTCGTGGGACGATCACCTCACGCCCCTCGAGGCGTCTGATGGCTACAATCTTGTGGCTTCGAAGGTGTCATGGAACCTGCCGGCGCTCGAGCCGGGTGGCCAGCTCAAGCGTCAGATCAACCTGCGGGCCAAGGCCCCCGCGGACGCCTACCGCGACTCGCCAGCCACCCGATCGTGCGTCCGCGCCGTGCTCGGCGGCTTCGGCGGCGGTGCGATGGTTGCCGACGAGTCGTGCGTTCTCATCAGTTCTTCAACGCCGCGGCCGCGGGTGCGGACACCCGCAGAAGCCGGCCTGAAGCTCTCGCTCGCCGATCTCGACGATCCGGTGCGTCCCGGCGATTCGACCACCCTGGTCTGCACCGTGACCAACGGCGGCACGGAACCCACGGGCCGCCTTGATCTCCTCATCCTCCTGCCCGATCAGGCCCGCCTCGATTCCGACCGGACCGTGGCCCGCGTGCGGATCGACGACTCGCGGGTCTCGTTCGATCCGATCCAGGCGATTCCTCCCGGAGGCCAGCGGTCTTTCGAGATCACCTACCGCCTCCCCTCCGGTGGCACCGGCCGCGCCTCGGCGATTCTTTCGAGCGCCGAACTCGACGGCACGGTCGAACGCAGCTGCCAGACCAGTTTTCTTGAGCCGTGACGCCCCCGCAGACCTGAGTCGCTCGCTGCCGGTCCCGCGATCGGCAGCGGCAACGCGACCCGCAAGGTCTGCGCGGCTGATCCGGCGGGGCAGCGAGGAATGAACGTCGCCTATGGCGCCAGTCGATGACAACCTGCGGAGGCAGGCATGCTCGTCGTCACGTCCAACTGGGCCATCGGGGATGGCACGCTCCTGCGGCCCTTCGCGGCCTGGCGGGCGACGCTCCCGGCTGCGATCCACCGGGCCGCGGTTCGCGGCGGCTTTCGCCGTGACGGCGGGTATCGGCCCATCGACGGCCTTGATCTCGTCGTCGCCGGCGACACGTTCGACTGGCTCCTGTCCGCCGAGTGGTGCGGCGACGTGCGGCCCTGGCACGGCGGCGTGAGGCCGCGCGAGACGCGACTCCGCATCGCCGAAAGGTCGGCGCGATCCGCCCGCAGACTTTTCGCGACCCTGGCCCGCTGGGTCCGTCACGGACTGCCCGTGCCGGCGGACGATGGCCGTGGCCGTCCCGGCCGCACCGGCGTCAGCGTGCCGGTGCGGGTGACGCTCCTGGCCGGCGACCGCGACTTCGCGCTCATCGAGATCGCCCGGCATGCCACCCGCATGCCGTTCGCGATCGGTGAACGCTGGGAGAATGCCGACGTCTCGATCCGCCACGGTCACGACCTCGATCCGGCGTGCCATCGCGGCGACGCGCGGGCCCCGACGGCATCTGACGACCGGTCGCCGACGCTCGCCGAGAGCGTGGCGGTCGATCTGGTCGCCCGGTTCGCCGCCACGGTCGGTCGTGGGGCTGCCGCCGGGGCGGCGGCCCCGCTCCTTCGGGCGCTCGCGGCGTGTCCGGTCGTCGAGATCCCCTGTGCCATCGCCGCGTGGCTGCGACAGCGGCCACATTCTGCGCCGCTGGGCATCGAACCGTTCGACGAGGCGTGGCGGCGTGCGGTGGCCGCGTGGCTCGCCGAGGCGCGGCGATGCGTGCCGTCCTGCGAGGTGGAGTTCGACGCCCTGCACTGCCTCGCGGGCTGGTTCGACCGCGGCTTTCGGACGGCTGATGCCGATGTCGTGATTCCCGTGGGCGTCCACAGGCTCGCGGGGCGAGCGGCCTTCGGTAGCCAGCGCGGCCGTGACGACGGCGCGCGCGGATCGATGATCGGCCATCCGGAACAGGTCGCCTGGGAGGGCGATCCCTGCCCGCATGGCATCGGGGCGGGAGGGATGAGCCGCATGGGGCAGGGCCCGCGCGTGCTGGCGGTGCGACGGGGCGAGACGGGCGTGTGCGCGGAAGTGATCGCGTCGGGGGAATCGCACGATCCGGTGGTCACGATCCCTTCATCTCGGCAGCGGTGGGACCATGGCGGCCTGGTCGTCGATGCGGCATGATTGTCTCCGCGATGCCACCCGCCCCGCTGAATGCCTTCGACATCACGCTCCACGCCCGACCGGCCGAGGCGATCGCGGGCGACAGCCTGGCCGACGCCTGGGGCACTTGGCCGACGCTCGCCGTGCCCAGAGCGGCGCTCTCGGCGCCTATGGCGGTTGGATTCGATGACGCGCTGCGACGGCTCGGCGGGTTGGAGCGGCTGTATGCCGAGCCCGACGGCTCGTTCGTCTGGACGAGTTCCCGCGGCGTCGAAACCGCGAATCGCGGCCATGCCTGGTGGCAGGTGGACGGCAACGCCTTCGAGAAGGATGGACGAGTGCTCCTCGTCGATCTCAAGGGGAGCTGTCCCGCCGCGGAACTGGATCGTCTGCTCGGCGTCTTCGGCTGGCCGGAGCAGCCGCTGATGATGCAACTCGTGCGATCGGCCACCTTTCTCGACGAACCGACGTTTCGCCGGCATGCGCTGGCCCGTGGGCTGGCCGGCGACGGCGCATCCCTGCGGCCCTCTTGAACGGTGGGGTGGTGGCGGTTGTGCCGGCGCTGACGGGTGGGCCCCGGTCGGGAAGGTACAATCGGTCGATAGCCAAGAATGGCGGTCTGGCCGCAGGCCGGATGGAGATCGTTGGCCGAGAGGGGTTGATCATGGCAGTCGTTCAGGCCGTTAAATCACGCGGAAACATCGCAGGGCGTTTCCTGGCGACGGCCGTGCTCGCGTGGGCGGGCATCCAGGGCCCGCTGTCGGCAGCGGTGCCGACGATTGAAAACGTGTCGCTGGCCGCCACCTATGGCGACGGGGTACACGCCTACTTCGCCGGCGATTACCAGCGGAGTTATGACGACCTCTCGCAGGTCATCGAGGCAGGAACGTCCGATCCCCGCGTCTACTACTTCCGCGGGCTCGTGGCGCTGAAACTGGGAAGGCTCGACGAGTCTGAGGCCGACTTCGTCGCCGGGGCTGACAAGGAGGCCGCAGGAACAGGGTCATGGCCCGTGGCTCGCTCGCTCGAGCGGGTGCAGGGTTGCGACCGTCTCAAGCTCGAACGGCACCGCGTCAGAGCCCGCGTCGCCGTGCTGCAGGACGATCGCCGCCGCAATCAGATGCGCTACCTCGACGTCGAGCGGGCGGAGCCCGACGTGCTCCGCCGCCGCCGTCCGGTGACCGAGGGCGCCGTCGAGGAGGAAAACCCGTTCGCGACCGGGCAGTCCGAGGCCGAACGGGTGCCGAGCGGCGCGGCCCTGCCCGCGGAGGATTCCGCACCCGCCGCCGAGGAAATGCCCGAGCCGAAGGAAGAGAAAAAAGCGGACGCCGAGCCCGCCGACGACGGTTTCGGCGCCGCCAGCAGACCTGAGCAGGCCGATCAGCAGGTCGAGGAGCTCGCGGCCGAGCGCGAGGACGTGGCGGAACAGCGAGACCAGCAGGTGGAGCAAAACGCTTCGGAGGTCGAGAACACCGCCGAGCAGAAGGACGCGCAGGCCGAGGTCGAGGCCGCTCGTTAGACCGCATCCGACGCTGGTGCATCGCCTGGCGGGGGGCCCGAGTGGCGGGTCGGGGCTGCCCGTGCCCCGCGAGCCGGACGTTCACTACGCCCATCCTGGGCTTCGTTCACTCGATGCTGCCTGCGCTTCGGCATCCTGCCTGCGCTGGCCAGCAACGCCGGCCCTCGGGGCACGGGCAGCCCCTCGCGGGTGCTCGACGGGGGAAGCCGGGAGCGCGAGCGACGGGGAGACGCGCCGCGACCGTGTTGATGGCGGGGGGCCGTCCGATGTGGTGGACGTATTCCCCGCGCTGGCGCTTGGGGCTTCCTGACGGCGAGGCGAAGGAGGCGACGAGCGTCGGCGATCGCGCCCCCGACCGGTTCCTCACGATCGGGAATCGGTTGGATCATCAGTCGCGTCTGCGTCGCGACTCCTACGGATTCTGGCTCGTGGCCGCAGCCGCGAGGGCCGTGAACAGCCAGCCGAATATCAACAGCACACCGCCGATGGGCACGATGGCGCCCAGGATCTTCACGCCCGAGAGTGCAAGTGCCGCCAGGCAGCCGCTGAAGATCAGCGTGCCCACCAGAAAACACCACGCCGCTGCCGGAAACATCCACGAGGCCGACGATCTCTGGCCGACCAGCAGGCCGAGGGCCAGGAGGGCCAGGGCATGATACATGCAGTAGCGGGCGGCTGTTTCCCAGTTGGCAGCCTGGCCTGTCGCATCGAGCGTGGCCTTCAGCCCGTGGGCCCCAAAGGCGCCTCCGGCCACGGACACGGCCCCCAGAACGGCGCCGGTAATCATGCAGAATCGCATCATGGGATCAGGGCCTGCTCGTGCCGAGGATTTTCTCCTCCTCTTCTTCCTGGATGATGATCCGCGGCGTGACCATCAGCATCAGGCTGTCGGTGGTGCGTGCCATGCCGACGTTCTTGAACAGCCGGTTGATGTAAGGAATCTTCGAGAGGATCGGCACGCCAAACTCATTGCGGCCTTCACGGAGCCGTTTGATGCCGCCGAGCAGCACCGTGCCGCCGTCGGGCACGCTGACGGTCGTCGTCACCGTCGTGAAGAGAAACTCCGGCAGCTGGATGGTGGTGCCGTTCGACTGGAGTTCGAGTTCACCGCTCGAGGCGACGCCGTTGGTCAGCCCGACGAGCCCGTCCGCCCCGGGCACCTTCACGTCGGTGCCGCTCTTCTCGTCGCTGCTCTTTGATTTGGTCGATCGCGAGCCCTCGAACTGGAACTGTTCGACTCGACCGATCTGGGAGAAGAACGGTACCAGCGTGAGCCGGACGAACCGCCGGTCATTCGAGACCACGGCCTGAACGTTGACGGCGGTGCCCTCGTTGAGAACGGTGATCACCGGCTGTTGGGCCGCGGAGAAGTCGCCGACGACCGGCACGACCGCCGTGACGAACGGCCGCTGTCGCGTGTCGGAAACAAACGCCTGCTGGCCGTTGAAGAGGGTGACCTTCGGAGCCTGCATGACGTTCGATCGCGTGTTGCCCTGGGCCGCCTGGATCAGGAAGTAGGCCTCGATGTCGGAGAGGATCGCGAACCCGAAGTTGGCCGCGCTCGTCGCCGGATCGGGGAGTCCCGGGAGACTCGGCACGGTGGCACTGCCGAAGCTGTTCTGCCGGAACGGGATCGAATAGAAGTTTCGGCCGGCCTGACCGACACCGGTGCCCTGTCCGATGCCCGTGCCCTGTCCGATACCGGTGCCCTGTCCGACGCCGCCCGAGTTGTAGAGGGCCACTCCGGGATTGCCGGTGTTGTCGAGGCCGATCGTCTGCGACCGGCCACCGGGGGCCGCGTTGATGCCCTGGGAAAACGGCGATGTCGAACCGTTGCTCTGCGTCGGGATCGCCGTCATGTTGAGCGGATCGCGGACATTGGTCTGGATGTTGAAGTCGAAATCCACGCCGATGCGTTCGAAGAAGGTGTCGGCGAGCGTGATGAACCGGACCTCGATCGTGACCTGTAGATCCTGCAGGCGGCGCAACTGCTCGAGGAGGTTGGCGATCTCCTCGTGGACCTCCTGCGTCTGGCTGACGACGAGGCTGAGATTCGTCTCGAACGGCCGGATCGCGCCGGGGCCGCCGGTCGTGTCCCAAGAGTCCTGGGCCACCGTGCTCTGAATCAGGTCGATGAGGGGCTGGAAGTTCTGCTGACCGCCGCCGACCGATGGCGGACCGAACGGGATCGAAGGCGTCGAGCCGGTCACAGGAGGACCACCACCTCCGAGCTGCAACTGCGCCAGCGAGGCCGCGTCGAGGGCCGCATCACCGCCGGCGCGGGCCGGTGCCGCGTTGATTCCCGAAGGCGGGGGGCCGACCTGCACCGCGAGGTTGTTCCGCAACGCCACCTGGGAATAGCCGTCGCGAAGGGCCCCCGTGATGCCGAGGCCGTCGGATGAGAAGTTGGGGATCGGGAGCACGAGATCGGCGACCGGGTAGGTGACCGCGTAGACCTCTCCCTTCACGAGCCTCGGACTGGTGACCTTCAGCACCTCGTCTTTGACGACGTATCCCAGGTGGAGCGGCTCCAGGAGCAGCTTGAGCGCGCTTTTCAGCGAGATCGACTGGTCGAGGGCGAGCGTGACGGGGGTGTCGCTGCGGACCGCTTCCTGTTCGAGGCCCACCATGTCGAGATGAATCGCCACGTCGGCTTGCCTGGCCAGGGCGTCGATCACCGCCGAGAGCGGCTGCTCCCGGTACGACGGCTTGACCGGCGTCTCCAGCTTTTTGTGGATCGCGACCTCGGCGACCGTAGCCCGCGACCGGCCCTCGGCGAGCCGCTGCGTCCGTGACTTCGTCAGGTCTTGCCAATCCTTCGTTTCGGGAAACTTGATCGGTCCGGCGAAGGGCGTGGCTGAGCCCTCGACATCCTCGGCCACGTCGAGAAAGCCCGACTGCCGTTCGCCATCGATCGACTTTTGGGCATCGAGGCGGCGGATCATCCTGCTCTGCGCGAGCAACTGCCTCACGACGGCGTTGTCCGGCGCGAGTTGTCCGGCCTTTTTCGCGATCGCCTCGGCCTCTGGAAATCGACGCTCATCGACGAGCGAGTTGTATTCCTCGACGAGCATGGCGATCCGCTGATCCACTTCCACCCGCTGGGCCCGGTCGCGGTCGATCCGAGCCTCGACCTGGGCGTTTTGCTTGTCGAGGGCCAGTTCGGCACGCCGCTTGCCCGTCGCCTCCTCGATGTCGCGCCGGGTGCGCTCGATGCGGCGGAGCATCTGCGTCTTGGTTTCCTCCGGAATCGGCTGGCCGTCGAGATTCTTCGCCGTGGCATCGAGCAGGTCGAGGGCATCCGACGGCGACTTCTGCGACAGACGTTTCGCCTCGAGTTGTTTGGCCGCCACCTCGGCGGAGACCCGGGCGAGAAGGAGGTTGTCCGGCGTGCCGCTGCCAGCGGCGGGGCTTTGCGATGGCTGAGCCCTTGGTTTCGCCGCCTGATCGATGGCATCCTCGATCATCCGGCGGGCGGTCGCCTCGTCGGCCGTGGTCGAGGGGGCCGGGAGTTCCTCGGCCTGGCCCGAAACGGCGACCCATCCCCAGGTCAGTATGACTGCCACCGCGGCGGCGAAACCGCCGCGGGCCATCGCGACCCCGCCGAGTCGGCTACGGTCGCGCTTCTGGGGCAGGGAGCGGATACGAGGCATGGGTACGGAATCCTGTGCGGGAGACGAACCGTGGGCAGGGAGAAGTACCTGCGTCCACCGCGACGGGTCAAGGTCATGTCACGCCCCTGGAACTCTGGCAAACTTGGCGAAATGGGGGCCACCGCGACCGCATTCGACGTGGCTGGATCGCTGAGGATGACATCCTCAGGCAAGTCTCCTTTCGGGAGGCCCCAAGCGCGAGCGCGGGGTAGACGGGCGGCCTCTTGGCGGCGTTGGATTGGTTCGATAAGGGTCGGGGCTGCCCGTGCCCCGAGAGCCGGACGTTCGCTCCGGGCATCCCTGCCCTTCGCTCTCTGCACGCCGGCTGCGCTTCGCCATCCTGCCTTCGCTGGCCGCCGAGCCCGGCTCTCGGGGCACGGGCAGCCCCTCGCGGGTTCTTGATGGTGTTGGGGATTCCCGACCGGTCCCGGGGATTTCCCATCAAGCCGAGCCGACGAGACGGCGTCTGCCCTACGCGGGGCCCGAGGGATCGGTGGAGGCGACGGGCGCCGTCTGTCTGCGGAGCACCGCCTTCTCGACGGTGTCGAGGAGTTGGTCGACGCGGAATGGCTTGAAGAGTACGAGATCGATGCCGGCCTGGCGGGCCTTCACGATCGAGTGGCCGGGGTCGTAGCCAAAGCCCGTCATGAGCACGAGCGGCACCGGATCGATGATCTCCTGAAGCCTCAGCAGGAGTTGATAACCGCTCATGTCGGGCAGGCGAATATCGGAGATGATGACGTCGTAGGCGTCGCCACTGCCGGCCCTCACCATCGAGGCCGCTTCGGCGCCGTCGCGGGCCGTCTCCACAGTGCACCCCGATCGTTCCAGCAGGGCGTGGGCCGCGGCGCGGACCTGCTCGTCGGAGTCTACGACCAGGATTCTGCGGCCCACCAACTCGCGGCGTTTCTCGGCCTGACGTCGCTGCGTGTGTGCCGCCGACGGCGCCATCTTTTCGCCGACCCGCTGGATCACCTGCTTGATATCTCGGGCATTTTTCAGGATCCGCTGCAGGCGTTCGACGACGTCTGCATCGTGGCCGATGTACCTTTCCATGACGCTGACCGCGTCGTTGAGGATGTCATCGACCGGGAGGGCCACTGCGCCGTGGATGGCCTCGATGCTCTCGGCGGCGGTCGAGGCCTTTTCGGCCACGAGCAGTTCGAGCGTGTTGAGCGCCGCCGCGACGTCCCGCGAGAAGATCTCCAGAAACTGCAGGTCGGTCGTGTCGAATCCGCCCGGCTCAGGGCTCTCCACGTTGAAGGTGCCGATCACCTCGTCGTGCAGCATGAGGGGCACGGTGATCGAACTCTTGGCCCCCTTGCAGCCCTCCAGGTAGAGCGGATCCTTGGTCGTGTCGCTGCACCAATAGCTGTGTCCCGTCGCGGCGACATGGCCGGTGACGCCGTTGTGCTCCCGTCGCGCGTGGAGAATACGGGCCTCCGCCTCGGGCTGCATTCCTTCGGCGAGCAGGGGTTCGAGGCGGCCGGTCTGCCGGTCGAGGAGGCGGATCTCCAGCACGTCGAACTGGAGGAGGTCTTTTGAGTAGTGGATGATGTTGCTCTTGAGCAGTTCGATCCGCTCGCTGATCGTCATGTCGGCCAGTTCGGCCGGAGACAGATCGGCGAGCGTCTGCCCGGCGGCATGGATCGCGGCCCGCTTCTGCTGCTCGAGGATCGTGTGAGTCACGTCGCGGACCGTCACGACCGTCCTTGAGCCGCTGGAGAGATCGGCGGGTGTGAAGTCCGCCGAGGCATGAACGGCGTAGAAAGTGGTGGAGGCCTTGAGGATGGCCGCCGCGGCCTTGCCCGCCAGCAACGCCTCGTGGAACGTCACCGCTTCGGTCGGCCGCTGTTCGATCGTCTGGCCGGTCAGGGCAGTGAGAAAGTCGCGGCCCCGGAGGTCGCCGATGCCGCACCAGCGGGTGAGTCGTTCGTTCGCCCAGCCGATCACGGCCCCGGGTTCGAGCACCGTCACGCCGTCGGGCAGGTGATCCACGACCTCGTGGTCGCGGTTGCGTGCCGCTGGTGACTCAGCTGATTCATCGTCGAACTCCGTCACCAGCCGCCCTCCGTCGCCGACAGGAACACTCGCCTCTCAAGTATAAAATCGGTTGTGCACGCCGCCAAATCGAGGACCGGCGTTGTCGCGTGGCAGACCAGACCTATACTCCCTCAGGTCGTCGAGGCTGTCCCTGTAGCCGCCGCTCAAGGGTTGGCCCGTCACCCCCCGACCGCGGCAGCGCCGCTTCCCGAGGCCGATCGTGAGTCAGTCTTCTTCGTCGTTTCTGGAACGCCATCAGTTTCTGATCTACCGGCTTTTCTCGCTGGCAGGTCTGATTCCGGTCGGTGCGTTCCTGGTCGTCCATCTGCTCACCAACTCGTCGATCCTGGCCGGGGACGACGGCCGGACGTTTCAATCGCGGGTGGACATGATCCACTCGCTGGGGCCGCTTCTGATCCCGATCGAGTGGGCATTCATCTTCCTGCCGATGCTGTTTCACGCGGCGGTCGGCTTCGTCATCATTGCCAAC
Organism: Planctomycetia bacterium; assembly: GCA_021414115.1. Classification (GTDB taxonomy): domain Bacteria; phylum Planctomycetota; class Planctomycetia; order Pirellulales; family UBA1268; genus QWPN01. Next base: position 72,179 of record JAIOPD010000071.1, on the reverse strand, counting down.
GGCATGCCGAATGTCGGATCCTATGCCTACGTGGGCAATGTCCGCTACACGCTGCAGCGGGCGACGGGGATGATTGCCTTCGCGTTCATCGTGTGGCACGTCATGCAGCTGCATTGGCTGGGTCAGCCGTTCGGCGGTGGCCGGTTCGATCCGCACCACGCGGCCAGTTCGGCGGCCGAGGCGCTGAAGCCCACCGTCGTCGCGATTCTGTACGCGATCGGCGTCCTGTCGACCGTGTTTCACTTCGCCAACGGTCTCTGGACGCTTGGCATCACGTGGGGCCTGTGGACGAGCCCGGCCGCGATGCGACGGGCCAACGCGGTCAGCGTCGTCGTGGGCATCGGACTGGCAGCCGCCGGCCTCGGGGCGCTGGGTGGCATGCGGTCGCTCGATGTCGTCAAGGCCCGCGAGGCCGAGACGTGGATGGAGAAGCAAAAGCAGGTGCTGAGCGTGCCGGGCGCCGCGGTCACGCCCGTTCCCATTCCCAGTCCGGCGAAGTAAAAATCAGGAAGGTGGAGGCCATGGCACAACCCAGGGTTCTCGTGGTCGGCGGCGGTCTGGCGGGCCTGTCGGCCTCCATGCGGCTCGCGGAATTGGGCGTCGGCGTCGATCTCATCAGCCTCGTGCCGGTGAAACGGTCGCATAGCGTCTGTGCCCAAGGGGGAATCAACAGCGTCAACGCCCTCACGCGGCAGCAGGGCGACAACGAGTGGAAACACTTGGACGACACCGTCTACGGGGGCGACTTCCTCCAGCACCAGCCGCCGGTCAAGGAAATGACCGATTGGGGGCCGCGGATCATCGATCTGATGGACCGGCTTGGCGTGCCATTCAACCGCACGTCAGAGGGATTTCGAGACCAACGGCGGTTCGGCGGCACGCTCTACAAGCGGACGGCCTTCGCCGGGGCGACGACGGGCCAGCAACTCCTCTACGCACTCGACGAGCAGGTCCGACGCCATGAGGTCGAGGGCAAGATCAAGAAGTGGGAGTTTTGGGACTTCCTCGCGCCGGTGCTCGACGAGTCGGGCCGCTGTCGCGGCGCGGTCTGCCAGGATCTCGTCACGATGCAGTTTCGCGCGTTTCCTGCCGACGCGGTCGTGCTCGCCACCGGCGGCAACGGCCTGATTTACGGCCGTTCGACGATGTCGATGGTGTGCAACGGCAGTGCCGTCAGTCGCGCGTACCGGGCCGGCGCCTGGTACGGCAACGGCGAGTTCATTCAGGTGCACCCCACCGCGATTCCGGGCGCCGACAAACTGCGGCTCATGAGTGAAAGCGCTCGCGGCGAGGGGGGGCGAGTCTGGGTGCCGAAGAAGCCACAGGATCCTCGAGATCCGCGAGACATCCCGGAGGCCGAGCGGTCCTATTTTCTGGAGGAGCGGTATCCCAAATACGGCAATCTCGTGCCGCGTGATATCGCCACTCGCGAGATCTTCGACATCTGCACGACCGACGGATTGTCGGTGGAGAAGGACCGGCTCTGCGTCTACCTCGACCTGACGCACATTCCGCGGGAGACGCTCGACCGGAAGCTCGGCGGCATCCTCGAGATCTACGAAAAGTTCCAGGGCGTCGATCCGCGAACGGTGCCGATGAAGATCTTCCCGGCCGTTCACTACTCGATGGGCGGCCTGTGGGTCGACTACGAGAGGAGCGCCTCGGGAGGCATGGTGGAGGGGGCGGCCCGCAACCAGCAGACGAGCATTCCCGGGCTGTACGCGATCGGCGAGTGCGATTACCAGTATCACGGCGCCAACCGCCTCGGCGCCAACTCGCTCCTCTCCTGCATTTTCAGCGGCCTGTTCATTCGTCGCGGCTGTTCGAGGGGGAGATCCGACGACAGGAGGAGCGTCATCGCGAGCTGCTTGCCCGCACGTCGGGCGCCGAGAATCCCTACGAACTCCACCAGCAGCTCGGCAACATCATGACCCGCGTGGCGACGGTCGTGCGCCGCAACGAGCAACTGGCCGCGGCCTACGACGAAGTCTGCCAGTTGGCGGACCGGTGGAAGCGGTGTGCCGTTTCCGACACGGGCAACTGGACCAACCAGAACGTCGTCTTCACCAAGGCGGTTGGTGACATGTTTCCGGTGGCAAAGTTGATCCTCAAGGGGGCACTGCTGCGGGACGAGTGCCGCGGCGCCCACTTCAAGCCGGCGTTCGCCATGCCGGGCCTGGCGGCGACCGATCCCGCCGACAAGCGGCGCGAGGCTGAGCAGTGGTGCGACGCCTTCGAGGCCAACACGCGAAAATGGCTCAAATCGACGATCGCGAAGTGCGATGCCGAGGGCAACCCCGAGATTTCCTTCCAGGACGTCGACACGTCGTTGATTCCGCCGCGGCCTCGCCTCTACGGCCTGGTCGGAGCGGACGCGATCGAGGAGGTCTGGAAGGAGAGGGCGGCGGAGGCAGCGGGCCACGCCGCATCGGCCGGCGGACGGACCGTCGGAGCCGGTACGTGAGCATGCACGGAACACATCAACGCAACGCGGCGACGGCCCGCGGCACCATGTCGGAGGTCAAACGATGATCAAGGCAGTCGGGGCAATGGCAGACCTTGCAGCGTCGGCAGCTGACAACGGCGATCACCAGGCAGAAAGCCGGGAGTCCGAGAGTCGGATGGTCCGAGTTCGCGTGCTGCGGCAGGACATCGCGGGCGGCGAGAGTTACTGGGAGCGGTTCGAGGTTCCCTACGAGCCGAACATGAACGTGATCAGCGTTCTGCAGAAGATCGCTGCCCAGGCCCGCTCGCAGGACGGCCGACACGTGGCCCCGGTGACCTGGGACTGCTGCTGCCTCGAAGAGGTCTGCGGCTCATGCACGATGCTGATCAATGGCCGTACGCGGATGGCCTGCTCGGCGCTCGTTGACAAACTCGTGGTCGAGGATGGCGAGGAGATCGAGTTGCGGCCGATGTCGAAGTTTCCGGTGGTTCGCGACCTCGTCGTGGATCGGCGGCGGGTGTTTCGAGCCCTCGAGAAGATCGAGGCCTGGGTGCCGGTCGAAGGATCGTACGACCTCGGGCCGGGACCGCGAATCTCGCCCGAAGAGCAGGAAGACGCCTACCCGCTGTCGACGTGCATGAGCTGCGGCTGCTGCCTCGAGGCCTGCCCACAGTACACGAAGATCGAGGTCGTCCGACGGGATGATGAATCCGAGGCCGACTTCGACGCGCGACGGAAGGCTGCCCATGATTCCGGCTTTATCGGAGCCCATGCCATCAGCCAGACGGTTCTCTTCAACGCCCATCCAACCGGTCGCATGATCGCCGACGAGCGGATGGAGGCACTGACCTCCAAGGGCGGCATCCAGGTCTGCGGCAACGCCCAAAACTGCGTGGCTGTCTGCCCGAAGCACATCCCGCTCACGCGATCAATCGCCCGGGCCGGCCGTGCCGCGACGGTCTGGGCCATCAAAAAACTGTTCGATCGCTGAGCCGCTGGTTCCCCCGCCTACCGGTTCCCGTTGGCTGCACCGCTCTGAAAAGCGGGTGAAACACCGCGCCCTTGATCGGCGTGTTTGCCGGACCAGCCCGGGCGTGGTACTTTTGAATCATTGAAGGGGCGGCTTTCTTGAACGCCGCCAGCCGCTTTCCCGCCCTGCAGCATCGTCTGCGGCGGACTTCTGCACCGGGTGTCTGACGCCCTGCGGATGGATGCGGGCGACGTTTTTGAGGAAGCAACGAGGCAACGAGTGTTTATGGACCATAGGGCAGGGCACCCGGCCGAGTCGGATGCTCCGGCCGAGGCGATCAGCGGGGCCGCTGCCCCGCTCGTGACGGGCGATTTTCGGACGATGGGGCTCTCCGCCGAGACGCTGGCTGCCGTCGATCGGGCGGGCTACACCGCCCCCACGCCCGTGCAGGCGGGGTTGATCCCGCGGGCGATCAAGGGGATCGACGTGCTCGGTCAGGCCCGCACGGGCACCGGCAAGACAGCGTCGTTTGTGCTCCCAATTCTCGAGCGGATGCACCAGCCGGGCCGCGGCGGTGGGCCGCGGGCACTCGTGCTCGTACCCACCCGCGAGTTGGCCGTGCAGGTCAAGGACGAGTTCGAGAAACTCGCGTTTGGGTCGAAGATCCACTGTGTTGCCGTCTATGGCGGCAAGCCCATCAAGGGGCAGATCGACAAGTTGGCCAAGCACCCGGCGGTCATCGTCGGCACTCCGGGCCGCGTGCTCGACCACATGAGCCGCGGCACGTTGACCTTCTCCGACATCGAGATCGTCACGCTCGACGAAGCCGACCGAATGCTCGACATCGGGTTCCGTCCCGACATCGAGAAGATTCTCCGCCGCTGCCCCGAGAGCCGGCAGACGCTCCTCCTTTCGGCCACGGTGCCGCCGCCCGTGCAGAAGCTCGCCACCCGCTACATGCGTGATCCCGAGATCATGGACTTCTCGACGAACGAACTCGCCGTCGAGACGATCGAGCAGCGGTATTTCACGGTCGATCCGACGCGAAAGTTCGATCTCCTCGAGCGGTTGCTCGACCGGGAGCAGCCCCGGCAGGTGATCGTCTTCTGTCGCACGAAGCGCGGCACCGACAAGATCTTCGAAAAGCTCCTGCGAAGGCGGTCGCGGCATTCGCGCAACGCCTCCGACGACGTGGCGTGTATCCACGGAGACCTCTCCCAGAGCATCCGCGACCGCGTCATGAAGCAGTTTCGGGATGGGACGGTGAAGATCCTGGTCGCCACCGACGTGGTCGGTCGTGGGATCGACGTGTCGAGCGTTTCGCACATCGTCAACTACGACATCCCGGAGTTCTGCGACGACTACGTCCATCGTGTCGGCCGCACCGGTCGCATGGGCCGAGAGGGCATCGCCTTCACGTTCGTCAGCCCCGAGGAGGGACCGCAACTCACGCGGATCGAAATCCGGATCGAGCGACTTCTCAAGCGGGACGAAATCGAGGGGTTCGAGGCCTTCGACCGCCGCCCGAAGCCGGCGCCGGTGGAGCATGTGCCGACGGGCGGCTTCCAGCGGGCGGCGGCGTCCCCGACCGAGGAGGCCCCCGCGGCCGAGCAGCCCAAACGGCCGCCCTCGACCCTCGGCAAGGGCCGTGGGCCGAAGCGGCATCGCCGGGCGCTGTGACCATGGTCCGCATTGAACTTGCGTGGGCCAATTGTTCCGGCCAACGGTGACGAGCGATGTCGGCACGTGATGCACGGGCGCTGAAGCAGCGGCTGGACAGCCTGGCAGCCGCCGGCGTCACGCAGCTTCCCAAGGCCTCCCGCCGCGGCAGTCAGACGGCCGCAACTCCGGCGAGCGAGCGGCAGCCGGAGCCGGTGGCTGCCGATCCCGGCGGTGGCACGGATCGTATCCGGTCGTTGCGAATCCTCAATCAGCAGGTGGCGGACTGCACGCAGTGCGTGGAACTCGCCGCCACGCGGACCAACACCGTGTTTGGCGTGGGGCCTCCCGACGCCCGGATCTGCTTCTTCGGCGAGGCCCCCGGCGCCGACGAGGATGCGTCGGGCGAACCGTTTGTGGGCCGGGCCGGCCAGTTGCTCACCAAGATCATCGAGGCCTGCAAACTGCGGCGGGAGGAGGTCTACATCCTCAATGTGCTGAAGTGCCGGCCACCCGGCAACCGCCCGCCGCTGCCTGGCGAGGTGGCCAACTGTCGCCGTTTTTTCGAGCGACAGCTAGAGATCATCGGTCCCCAGTACATCTGCTGCCTCGGAACTTCCGCATCCCATGCCCTGCTGGAGACCACCGAGCCGATCGGCAAGCTGCGGAAGCGCTGGTTCACGCACGGTGCCGCGAAGGTGATCTGTACCTATCACCCGTCGTATCTCCTACGGAATCCGGCCGCAAAACGCGATGTCTGGGATGACATGAAGGTCATGATGACCGACATGGGCGTCGAGCTCTGACACCCCGTCCGGCGATTTGCTGAAGAAACCGGTCGTGCCGGTCCGATGAATGATGCGGGTGGTGGGGGTGGGGAGCAGCCGCTGATCGAGGGCGGGCGTGTGTCGGGGTGACCCGGCCCCGCCCGTTCCAGGGAAGGACGTCGGGATCGCATGGATCGCTTGGGCCGCTTCGCCGCGACGGTGAGTGGCCGCGTCGCCGCCACGGCGGTGGTCGCGGTTCTGTCGGGCTGCACGATGTGTCCTGATCCCTACGATTACTCGGGGCCAGTGCCCAACGGGTCGTCGCCGCAAAATGATTTTCGTGCCCGTAGCAAGGGAATCCTGCCGCTGAGTGCGGCGCCCTGCCCGTGGCCGCCGCTCGTCGAGCATGCCGCCGGTCACGGCGTTTCCAGGCTCGCTGCGACAGGAGCGTCCCGCCGGACCGGAGAGCCGACACTCGCCGATCCACCGTCCGACGCCGGGCCTGTGGAACAGGCCATGGGGACCGGGGAAACGGCCAGTATCCTCGTGGTCGTCGGCGAGGAGGCGAGCGACGATGAGGTCGTCGCCGCGCCGACGGTGGCTGATGCGCCGCCCGTCGTGCTCGCGGAGATCGACGAAAGTTCAACCTCGGCCGAGGAGGAGCTCACCGCCACGATTCCGCCGGCCGAGCCGGCGCTCGCGGAAACGCCCGGCTGGCGAACCCGCCAACGTCGTTAGAGCGCATCCGACTTTGGTCTATCGCCAGTCGGGGACCCGAGTGGTGGGTCGGGGCTTCCCGTTCCCCGAGAGTCGGACGTTCGCTCCGTCCATCCTGGACTTCGCTCACTCGATGCTGCCTGCGCTTCGGCATCCTGCCTGCGCTGGCCAGCAACGCCGGCTCTCGGGGCACGGGCAGCCCCTCGCTGCTCAGCGGTAGAGCGCATTCGACTTTGGTGTTTTGCCGGCTCGTGGGGCCAAAAGTCGCCGCTTCGCGGTCCTTCGGATTCTCGCGGCGGCAGGATCGCCGACGCTCTTCGAGCGTGTGCCGACCCTCCCGTCGCCTACCCGTCCTGGCTTGCCAACACGACGCTACACTTCGACTGGATGCGCTCTAATCCTGTTCGGCAGAGCAGATGCAGGCGGGGGCGATCCGTGTCTGGCGTGGTTCGGGGCTTCCCGTGCCCCATCGCCGGACGTTCACTGCGGCCCTCCGGGCCTTCGTTCTCTCGGAGTCGTCTGCGCTCCGCCATCCATGACTCCGCCATGGCGCAGTACGCCTGGCTCTCCACGCCGTTGTGCTTGTTTGAGAACAGATGCCCGCAACCGAACAGTTGCTTGAACGTGCGGAAGAACATCTCGATCACCCGCCGCAGCCGATAGATCTCCGCACTGAGTTCGGCCGGGAGGTCGAGCCGATTCGTGACCAAGCGGAGCACCCCGTCGCACGTCGGCCCACGCATGCGTAACTGCTTCCCGCGGCGTTGATCGCGTTCCAGAGCCGGTAGCTGATGTAGCCGCGATCTCCTTGAGCGGCGCAGGATCGAAGATCGCCACTGATTCCGAGAGGAAGCCCAAAGACGCCCGGCCGACGCCAAGCCGCTTGCGGACCTTGTCGAGGGCGCAGGCCCGCTGAAGGTCGCACAGGCTCTCGATCGCCGGGCTGAACTGCGACATCAGGATCAGTGCGCAGTACTGATCCATGAACAGTCGGCGATTGCTGGTTCTGTCGCGTTCGGTGCCCACCTTCCGCAGCCGCGAAAGCAGCGGACAGATCTTCTGCAGGCACTTGTCGCCGAGGCTATTTGGAGCCACCGCTGACATCAAGCGGCGGCCCTCAAGGCATCGAGCACCGTATCGTGCCGCGGGCCGTGAGCTTGGAAGACGAACGTGCGGGCGGTGGGGGCATCGATCTTGATCGTCACGTCGAGCCGGTCGGCGGGCAGCGCGGCGGCGATTCGCTCCGGCCATTCGACAAACACCCAGGTGGCGCGGACGACGGCGTCGTGCCAGCCGATCTCCCAGAGGTCGTCGGGGGCGTGCAAGCGATACATGTCGGCGTGGAGGATCGAGATTTCGCGGCTCGCATGCTCGTGCACGAGGCCGAACGTCGGGCTCACCACCTCGGCCGGGTCGATGCCCGCCGCGGCCGCCACCGCCTTGACGAACGTCGTCTTGCCGGCGCCGAGATCACCGTGGATCGCGATGAACGCGGGGCGGGGCAGGGCTGCGGCGAGTCTTGCGGCGAGCAGGTCGAGTTCCCGCAGGTCGTGCACCGCCACGGCCAACTCGCGGGACGGCGGGATTGCCGCCGCGGTCTCAGGCACCGAAGTCATGGATGTATCCCCGCGGTTCGAGCGGCGCGAGCGTGCCGCCGGCAGCCCGTGCGAAGATCCCTGAACCGACAACGACCTCTCCGATGATCGTGAACGGCGTCCCCACGAGGGCCGGCGCCTCGGCGACCAGACGCCGGGCCTCCTCCGGCGGCAAAGCCAGCACCAGTTCGAAATCCTCTCCATCGGCGAGGGCGTGGTCGAGCGGGCTGCGGCCGTCCCCTGGACGCGCCGCCATGGCGACGGCATCAGAGTGAACCGGGATCGCCGCGAGATCGAGCACCGCACCGGTACCGCTGGCCTGCATCAGGCGTGACACGTCGAGCGAGAGGCCGTCACTGACGTCGATCGCGGCATGGACGGCGAACCGCTCCGCGATCGCGGCCGCCTCACGGCATCGGGGTGTGACGGCGAGATGGCGGCCAAGCAAACTCCCGCCGCAGGATCCGCTAACGACGAGGAGATCGCCGGGCCGGCAGCCGTCGCGGCGCCAGGCCCGGCCGGGGAGCACGCTGCCGAGCGCCGTAATACTGATCACGAGCGGCCCATCCCAGGAGTTGGTGTCGCCGCCGGCAAGCGTGACGCCGTGCTCCGCGGCCAGTGCGAGGATGCCATCGAGCAGGCCCCGGCCGAGCGTGTCGCCGTGACGGTGCGGTAGCGACACGGCCACGACCGCCGCCTCGGGACGGGCGGCCATCGCGGCCAGATCGCTGAGATTCACGGCGAGCGCCTTGTGGCCGACGAGCCGCGGCGGACACTCGGGCCCGAGGATGAAGTCGACGCCCTCCATGAGCATGTCGACGGTGACCACCGTCCGCCGCCCAGCCGGCGGCCGGAGCACGGCCGCGTCGTCGCCGGGAGGCACCTCGAGCCGCGGATCGGGCGGAATGCGAGCGAGCAGATTCGCGACGAAGTCGAGTTCCATGCCCCGATTGTCGCCGCCGGGAGGGCTCGGGGAAGCCCGCTGCGCGAGCGACGGGAAAGCGGGTGGGGGCCGCGACGACGCCGGGGCGGTCAGCGGCGGACCGTGTCGGACACGATGTGGCCGAAGAGCGTCTCGCGGCCGCGGAGCACGTAGAACTTGATCGGGTTGAGGTGCTCCTCGACCGCCTTGTCGAGGATGTAGGCGACGTTCTCCGGGGCGATCGTCTCCCAGACATGGAGTCCGACGAGGATGTCGCCCTCCTGAATGCCCTGCTCGCTCGCCGGGCCGCCGTCGCGGACGGCGGTCACGAGCATCCCGCCACGATAGCGGGCTTGGAGCTTCTGAACCTTGGCGGGGGATACGAGCTGGAGCCGCAGCCCGATCTCGGCCCAGCAGCGGTCGTCGAGCGACTCGACGTCGCGGCGGACCTCCGCCAGCGGGAGGTCGAACCGCTCGGAGGCACCCGCTCTGACGACGGTCACGGCCACGCTCTCGCCCACCTTGCGTCCGAGCATCGCCCGCTCGACGTCGAGTTGATGCGACACGGTGACATCGTCGATCTGCGTGATCAGGTCGCCCGCTCGCATGCCGAGCCTCTCGGCAGGGCTCTCGCGATGGACCGCCTCCACCACGGCGCCCCGCTCGCCGTCTCCGCGGACGACGAGTCCATGCCAGGTGTGGTCGATCCGTTCGGCCGAGAGCAGCCGCGAGACCACGTCGAGCACCCGGTCGATCGGAATCGCGAAGCCGATGCCCTGGGCACCGGCCCGGACCGCCACGTTGATGCCGATCACTTCGCCGTTGATGTTGAGCAACGGGCCGCCGGAGTTGCCGGGGTTGATGCTGGCATCGGTCTGGATGAGGTCTTCGTACCGCTGGGTGCGGCTGACCTCCACGTTGCGGTGCAGTGCCGAGATGATTCCGCGGGTGACGGTGTGCTCGTAGCCGTAGGCGTTGCCGAGGGCGAGCACCGTCTCGCCGATCATGAGGTCGGCAGACGTGCCGATGGCCGCAACCGGCAGGCAGTCGTCGGTTTCGAGCCTGATGACGGCGAGGTCGGTCCGTGGGTCGTGCGACACGAGCGTGGCCGAGGTTGTCTTCCCCGAGGCGAGCGTGACTTCGATCCGTCGCACGCCTTCCACGACGTGGTAGTTGGTCACCACGTAGCCACGCGGGTCGACGACGACACCCGTGCCCATCCCATTGACGCGGCGGAGTTGGCTCTCGTCGCCGGCATCACCCCCCACGATCTTCTGGCCATGGATGTTGACGACCGAGTCACGCTGCGACTCGATGGCCTGCACGATGGCCGTGCGGCGGGATTCGGCCTCGGCGGAGGGGCCTGCGAACGCGGCGACCGCGAACAGAACCAGCGGCAGGAATGCCGTCGGACACCGCATGCAGGTTTCTCTCCCCGTCTGGCCGGGCGGCCGGCCGAATACCGGCGGCGACGCCACATCTCTCGAGGGAGGATCGACCTCCGCCCACCGGCGGTTCATCGAGCAGGCTTCAGCCGGCACACCTTTCCAGCCGACGGGGCCGGCGGCTGTTTGTCGGGGTGGCGTGGAAAAACCTGCCGCCTCCAGGGAAATGATTCATGTTTCGCCGTTTGGGGCAGAGGGGCCGCCGCCGTCGCGGCCGCCCGCCACAAGGAGTGGAATCAGCTGCAGAACGAGGAACAGGCCCAGCACCACGAGCACGATCGCGGGCCAGGAGTCGGCCACGCTGCCCACGATCTTCCAGCCGAACTCCTGCGCGATTCCGGCCAAGAGCGTGGCGACGACCACGACCATGAGTGCGGCCATGATCAGTCCGCAGCCCAGCGATGCCATCGTGCCGCGAAAGGTGCCCATCTCCGAGAACTCCTCCCGGTGCAGGTCGATCGCACGGCCTCGGGCGAGGCTCCGAGGCACGGTCTCGGCGAGTTCGATCGCTCGGGCCGCATCGGCCCAGGTGGCGGCCTCGGTGCCATCCTCCGCGGCAGCCTTGCCCGCCAGGCTGCGATCGATCACCCCGAGCATCGCAGCACCGCGATCAAACATCGCCGCGTCGTTCGTCGTGCCGGACCAGGTCCACGGGCGTGCGGCGTCGTCGGGCGCATCGACCACGACCACACCGCGGGCTGCCTGGAGCCGCAGCGTGAGCCCCGGGTCGCCGGCCGGAGCCACCTGCCAACGGACGGGAAGCTGGGTGGGGCCCGTGAAGCCGACGGCGAGGGTGTTCCATGCCGAATCGGGCGACGCGGAGCCGAGCGTCGAGAGCTTCGTCGGGTCGCCGACGATCGTTCGGATCAGGTCGGCGTCGCGGGAGAGCTGTGCCAGCACTGCCGACCGCGATCGATCCGCCATCCGCCGTTCCAGCAGCAGCGACTCCGCCGGGCCATGGTCGCCGACGCCGGCGAGTGCCGCGGCGATCGTCTCACGCAGCCGGCCCACGAAGGGATGCAGTCGGTCGGGCAGGCAGGGAATGAGCAGGCTGCCGGTGTCGCGACGGATCATGTCGAGTTCGTAGGCCCAGAGCATCGAAAACTCGAGCGGCTGCGCGAGCACGAGCGGCCGTCCCGCCTGCACGAGCGTGCGGACGGCCTCGGCCCGTGACGCATCCCAGTCATCGGAACCTACGAACACGAGATCGCAGGCGGCCGGGTCGAGCAGCGACTCCCAGGAGCCGACCCGGGGCAGGTGCGGATCGTCGATCCCCCAGGCGGCAACGACCCGGTCACGGCGGCGGATGGCGGCCGCCACGATCTCCGCCATACGAATATCACTGCCGAGAAGTCCGATGTTCATGAGAGCATTGTTCCCGCACGCCTCGAAAGCGGCCAGCCCCGCCTCCACCGCGGCTGTTCGCGGCCCGTCGCGGAGTGTATAGAGGGGAGGTCGTTGGCGGCCGCATGGGGCCGCCGCCACAGGAGCTTGTCGACGCACGATGCACGCCGAAGTGATCGCCATCGGTGACGAACTCACCTCCGGCCAGCGGCTCGACACCAACAGTCGCTGGATGGCGGCCGAACTGGGCGTGCTCGGGATCCCCGTGACGTTCCACACCACGGTGCCCGACACGCTGGAGGCGGGGATCGAGGCGTTTCGGCTCGCCGCCGGCCGGGCCGACGTCGTGATGGTGACCGGCGGCCTCGGCCCCACGGCCGACGATCTGACGCGGGATGTGTTGGCGGCGGTGGCGGGGGTGCCGCTCGACCTCTCGGAGGAGGCGCTCGCGACCGTGGAATCGCGGTTCGCGCGTCGCGGCGCGGCGATGCCGGAGTCGAACCGGCGGCAGGCGCTCTTTCCCCGCGGCAGCCGGATCATCCCCAATCCCGACGGCACCGCGCCCGGCATCGACATCGATCTCGATCGCGCCGGCGGCCGATGTCGGGTCTTCGCCCTGCCGGGCGTGCCGTCGGAAATGAAGACGATGTGGAGCGGCACCGTGGAGCCGGCGCTGCTCGGCATGATGCCGGGTCGGGCCACGATCGTGCAGCGGCGGATCAAATGCTTTGGAGCGGGCGAGAGCGCCGTCGAGTCGATGCTTCCCGACCTCGTCCGCCGCGGCCGTGATCCACTCGTCGGGATCACCGCCCACGAGGCCACGATCACACTGCGGATCGCCGCCCGCGGCCGTGACGAGGCCGACTGCCTGGCGAAGATCGCGCCCACCGCAGCGACGATCCGTGAGTGCCTCGGCGCGATCGTATATGGAGTCGAAGACGACGAGGTCGAGGATGCGACGCTGACGGCGGTCGCCGCGACCGGAGGCTCGGTCGCGAGCGTCGAGATCGGGACGGCGGGCCGGGTCGCGACGCTCTTGGCGCAGGCGGCCGCGCGGCGAGCGACCGCCGGGGCCTTCCGGGGCGGCCTCGTCTTGTCGCAGGTCGACCAGGTCGATCCGCGAGCACTTGCCGAGCGGGCGCGAAGCGAGTTTGCCGCCGCCGTGGGGCTCGGCGTGGGGGCCGTCCGGCCGGCGGCGGACGGCCGGCAGGCGGTCGACATCGCAATCGCCGCGGCCAACGGCACGACCGTGACCGAGCACGTGCTCGGCGGCGGCCCCGACCTGGCTGCCTCCAGGGCGGCGAAGACGGCCTTGAATCTCGTCCGCCTCCATGCGGCCGGTCGGGCCGGCCAGGAACCGCTCGCATGAGCGACATCCCCGACACACGTCGCCAGGCGGCCTCCCGCCGGACGCTCTTCCTCTTCGCGGGGCTGATGGCGCTCGTGGGGCTGATTGCTTGGCCCTCGTTCGTCGGCCGAATGCACTACGCACGGACAAGGGCCGAGATCGCCGCGATCCGCGACGCGGCCGCCGGGGCCGAACTGACGGCGGTGGGCAAGCTCTTCACGACGCTTGCCCGGTTGATCGGCCCGTCGGTCGTCAACGTCACGTCGAAGCGGCGGCTGGTGACGGTCGCCGACGAGATCGCAGCTCTCCGTGGACTGTCGCCCGTCGGCGTGACCGACGAGGAGGTGGGGTCGGGGGTAATCGTCGAATCCGATGGCGTGATCGTCACCAACTATCACGTGGTGGCCAACAGCGACCAGATCGACGTGACGCTCTCCGATGGCCGCCGCTTTACTGCCGACTTGCTCGGCGCCGATCCCGCGACCGATCTGGCCGTGCTGCGGATCGACGCCCGCGAACTGCCGGCGGCCACCTGGGGCGACAGCGACTCGATCGAGGTGGGAGAAATGGTGTGGGCGATCGGCAATCCGTTCGGACTCGACCGCACGCTCACGTACGGAATCGTGAGTGCCGTGGGGCGACGCGGAGTGGTCGACAGCCCCTACCAGGAGTTTCTCCAGACCGATGCCTCGATCAATCCGGGCAACTCGGGTGGCCCGCTCGTGGACGTGCATGGCCGCGTGGTCGGCATCACCACGGCCATCGTGGGCAAGGATTACAGCGGCATCGGCTTCGCAATCCCGAGCAATGCCGCGCGGCAGGTGAGCCGTGCGATCCTCGAGAGCGGTTATGTGGAGCGGGGCTATCTCGGCATGGCCCTGCGGTCATCGGGGCCGAGTGTGTATGGTGTGCTCGTCGACGCGGTGGAGCCGCAGTCGCCCGCGGCGCTTGCCGGCATCCGCCGCGGCGACGTCGTCGTGTCGTTCGACGGCGAGTCCGTCGCCGAACCGGCGGGGCTCGTGCTCCAACTCACCCGGGCACCGATCGGCGCGACGGTGGAACTCGAAATCGTCCGTGACGGAAAGCCGCAGACGGTCGCCGTGCAGGTCGGCCGTCGACCACGGTAGCCGAGAGATCAGGCCCCAGCGTGTCGCGGACCGGCCCGGGGTCGGCCGTACCGTGTGGCTCATCAGTTCAGCGGCGGTCTTGCGTCTACGCGGGTGGCCCGCCGGGTTCGCCGTCGGGGGCGGCGGCATCGCCACCGGGCAGGTCGTCGAGCATCTTCGAGAAGTTGAACTCGCCGCCGCCGCCAAACGCAGTGAACCCGCCCATGCCGCCTCCACCATCGCCCGCGGCCGTCGGTTCGGCCGCTGCCGACGCCGCTCGCGCCGCAGGCCGCTCCACGGGCGTGCCCTGCGGCCGCTTCCGCATCTCCGCGGCCACCGTGTCGAGCCACTCCGTGGTCGGGAACGAGTAGGGGCGGAACTTTTCGAGCGTGCCCGTTTCCTCGTGGATGAAGAGCGCCCGCTGCGGGCCGAGCTTCGCGGCCACAGGGCTGTCGACCAGCTGGCTCGAGTCGTTGCCGCTCATCTGGAAGAGCACCCGCAACTCGAACTCCTTGACGGCATTTCTGTCGAACGTCCGCTGCAGGTTCGTGAGCGAGTCGCACCAGATGATCATGTGGATGCCGACCGACGGACCATCCTTGAGCACCGTGAGGAAGTTGTCGGCAGGGCCGGCCTTCTTGTCGCCGAGCGAGAAGCCGAAGTCACCGTCGCTCTTGCGAAGCTCGCGAAACCGGCCGAGGTCGCGGACGATCACGAACACCGCCTCGCCGTCCTGCACCTGCTCGTCGAGCCGCCGCTTCACCTCCATGGCGAGCCGCTCGCAGGCGTCGGCCACGCCGAACCGGCCCACCACCTCGATCTCGTGCGGCAGATGGCCGGCAAGCTGCGACAGCAGGATATCGGGCCGCTCTTCCGCGATCGCCGGCTCCAGGAGCACGAACCGGCCCGGCCGGCCCAAGGCTCCACCCGGGTGCGGGTCGAGGCCCGCGGCGAGGCTCACCAGCGAGATCGCCAGGAGGGAAGCCCCCAGGTCCTCCCGCTGGCCCACGATCAGCATGTTGGCGCCCCCCTGACGACGGAAGATGGCCGCGGTTGGATCCTTGATGGCGATCGCGTCGCCCATCCATGCCAGTGGCGCGACGAGCTCGGCCCCGTGGACGGTGCCGGAGGCGAGAAGCTCCGTGAGCAGCAGGTTGCCCGCCGGGTCGGCGGCCTGGTTGCCGTCGAACACGATCCTCTCGAGGTGCGGGATGTCGGTCCGCCGGTCGGCGAGTTTGCGGAGCGATCCGAGAAACTGTTCCCGCTGCTCGTCGGTGAGGAACACGACCTGGAATGGGTTGTTGCCCTCGACCATGCCGTTGGCGTCGTTGTAGATCGCCTCGCCAGGCCGGGTGAGGAGCCGTGCCGCGGTGTTGTCTTCGGAGAGGATCAGGCTCGAATCGGCCTCGTTGCACTGCAGCGCGATGCGGACGGCCATCTGCCCCATCGTGGCCCGCGGCAGGCTGTAGGAGCCGCCGAGTGTCTGCGATCCGAGGAGCACGTGGATGCCGAAGGCACGCCCCTGGCGGACGAGGCGGTCGAGAATCAGCGACGCGTCTTGGGCGATCTTGTCGTCCTCGACGAAGATTTCCTGAAACTCGTCGATGATCAGCAGAATCCGCGGCATCGGATCGGGATGGCCCGTCTGGCGGAAGCCGGCGACGTTCTGCACCGAGAGCTCTCGAAACAGGTCGCCGCGGCGCTTGAGCTCGCGGTCGAGCTGCTCCATCACCGAGAGGCCGAACTCCCGCTCGCTCTCGATGGCGATCACCCGCGCGTGCGGCAGCGCGTAGTGGTCGTAGAGTTTGAACTCGACGCCCTTCTTGAAGTCGATGAGGTAGAACTGGATCTCATTCGGGCTGTATTGCAGCGCGAGACTCGTGATCATCGCGTGCATGAGCGTCGACTTGCCCGAACCCGTCTTGCCGGCGATCAGGCAGTGCTGGCTGGTGCCCTTGCCCAGTTTGAGAAACTGGAGCTTCTTGGCGCCGGCGGGTCCGAGGGGCGCGAGCACCTCCTCGGCCGTGCTCCCCTTCCACCACTGGTCTTCCGCGGGCGCCACTCGGTCGAATGGCACGATCACCCGCTTGGCCGATTTGGCGGCCTTGCCGACCCGTTGGATGATCCGCGTGAACACCTCGTCGGACGGGGCCTGCTCCACCGTCAGCGGCCACTTGGAATACTCGGCGTCTTTCCAGGTGTAGACGCCGTTCTTGAGAACGAGCGTGGTGCACTGCTGCTCGATGTCGGCGAGGCTGAATCCCGCCGGCATCTGCTGGGTCGGATCGATCGAGAGGATCACGTAGACGCCGCAGCGGGCCCCCGACGAGGCGATGCTCGCCAGCCGTCGCGCACTCGTCTCGTTGAAGTTGGCCGGGAAGTTGGCGACCACGACGAAGCGATACGGCTCCGGCACCTCGGCGTCGGCGTTGTAGGCGCCGATCGATTCATACTCGTTGCGGAGGTATTTCTGGATCACCACCTCCATCTGTTCGGTGATGTCGGCGAGCCGCTGCTCGACGAGCTGCGGCTCCGTCCAGATGCGGCTGGTGACGAGCAGTTCGTCGTAGTCGGCGAGGTGCATGAAGCCGGCGAACTGCTTGCCGAGACCGAGCGGATCGATGATCGTGAACCGGCTCTGGCCGGCGGGGATGCCGGAGGCGATCCGCAGCATCAGCGCCTGCATCATCGCGGACGACGTCTCCTTCTCCTCGGGCGACGTCTTGATGAGCAGGGATGACTCGACGGGCCACGAGAGGATCGCCGGCTGCGTCCAGGAGATCGGCCCGAAAGCATTGAGCGCCGGATCGCTCGACACGCCTCCGGGGAGCTTCTCGAGCGTGAGACCGACGCTTCCGAAGCGCAGCCCGGGTGGCGGCTCGATCGGCAGAGGCACGTCGTCGCGGGCCAGATCGTCCCACGTGCGGAAGGCTGTCGTGTCGATCCGGTTGGCCTCGTCGAAGGTGGCCGCGGTCTGCTCGCGGGCCGCACGCCATTGCGCGGTCATCGCCGCGTGGCGGTCGCGTTGCTGCGCGTCGGCTGCCGCCAGGCTGTCGTCCCGCTCCCGCTCGATGCGCTCGATGTCTTCGCGGCGGCTTGTTTCGAGGGCCGCGAGCCGGGGTGGATATTTCTTCTCCGCGGCATCCCGCGCCGCCGCCACCTTGGCGGCGATCGCCTCGGTCGTGGCTTTGTATTTGACCTCGAGGTCGGCGAGCGACTTGTCGCGCTTGGCGAGAATCGCGGCCCGCTTCGCCTCCGACTGGATCGCCCGCTGCTCCGACTCCTGCTTGAACCGTTCCTCGAGCTTCGCCGCTTGCTGGTCGCGGCGGGTCGCCAGAAAGGCGAGGCATGGCTGCTTCAGTCCCGCGGCCCGGGTGGCATTCGCGGCGAACTCCGTTGCCATGTCACCGAGTTGCGTTCGGACCCGCGACCGCATGCTGCCGATGGTCCAGAAGCCGCCGCCGATGCCACCACCCGCGAGGATCGCAGCCGCGGCACCGGCCGCGCCAGCCTTGAGGCCGAGTTCGCCCGGCAGCAGAAAAAACGTCGCCGCAGCCGCCGCGGTCCCGAGCAGGAGGGGCAGGGCGATCGCCGCCGCCTGCAGTCCGCCGCCAAAGGCGGTCTTGGCAGCCGGGAGTCCGAGGATTGCCTTCGCCTGGTCGTCGACCGCGGTCCGAACCTGGTCGAAGGCCTGGAGTAGATCGCCTTCCGGAGCTTCAGCCGGAGCGGATGCGTCGATCGCCACGGTCGCGACCCGCTTGCCCTCCAGGAACGAGTTGACCCTGGTGGTCGATTCGTCGATCTGCGCGACCGAGCGAGCGAGATCCTTCTCCCCCTTGGCGAACAGTCGCAGCGGATCTTTCTTTTTTTCCTTGAAGACCTCCCGGAAGGAGCCCTCCTCGAACTGATCCTCCTCCTTCGTCTGCTGTACCAGCGTGTCGGAATCGCGACCGATCTTCTTGACCATCGCCGCCCGCTGGTCGTCGAGCTTCTTCTGCTCGGCGGCGAGGTAGGCGGCGGCCTTCTGGAGGACGGCTGCGTATTCCCGCTTGGTGGCCTCGATCTCACCCGCGTATTTCTCGTGCGTCGCCGCGAGGCTGGTCTCAGACTTCCGTCGGGCTGCGGCGACCCGTGTCTCGTGCTCCTCGTGGATCTCGTTTTCGAGACGCGCACGCGTCGCCGCCTCGCGGCGGAGGATATCGATCTGACTGCGAAGGAGAGTGCGGTCGTAGACCGAAGGGGTCGCGGCCGCTGGTTCGGAGGGCGTCGTGCTCACTGCGGGGATCTTCCTCGGAGGCGGTGCGGAATGGCGGCGGCTACATGCCGTCGGAGTCGCTCACGTCGCGGATCGCCCGGTCGAGCACCTCGGCGAGCCGGCCCAGCGCGTCAAGCGTCTCCTTGACGCTCGGCGTGAGCGGTTCAATGCTGTCCTTCTGAAAAGCTTTCGCGCGGACGTCGTGCCAGCCTTCGCCGGCGACCTCCCATTTGAGGTTGAGTTGCTTGAGCGCGTTGGCCAGTTTCGACGCGCCGCTGGAGAGATCGCCGACCCTCATGACGCCGCTCCGGTCTGGCCGTCGGCCGGTGCCGCGGGCCGGGAATCGTCGAGCTGCCGGGTGACGCTCTGGCCACCTGAAGAGCCGGCGCCGTCGGTGCCCCCGGTGGGTGACGACACCTGGCGGTAGGCATCGAGCGCCTTGAGCATCTTCTCGAGTTGCGCCATGGCCCGCGGGCAGTCGACGTCGATCACCTCGCGAAACCGCACCAGCCGCACGCAGGTCTCGCGAAACTGCTGCTGCACGATCGGCGTCCAGCGACGCACGGCCTCGGCCTTCTGCTCGGCCCGCGCCAGCCGCTGCTTGGCTTTTTCGAGTGCCTTCTTTTCCTCGATGCACGAGGGCTGGTTGTTGCCCACCTTCTTGAAGGCGCGGCAGTATTCGAGGTCTTTGAGCGCCTTGTTGACGAGCTCGTTTGCCTTGCGGATCTCGGCCTTCCAGTGGGCGGCCTGATCGACCGTGATCCACTCGACGGCCCGCTGTCCCTGGATCTCGACCTCCGAGAGGGCCTGGCCACTGTCGTGGCCAAACACGCCGAACGCGGCCTTCATGAAGGCCAGCGTGTCGATCGATTTGACGTCTGCCTGTGTGGACATCGGCATCCTCTCCCTGCTCGCCATTCGTGGGTCACCGCCGCTCGCGCACGCGAGTGCGGCGACGGCTGTTCGTGCCCGGCGGGCCGTCAGCGCTGCTGGAGATACTCCTCGACCCGCTCGGCCTTGCGGATCAGGTAGGGCACGTACTCGCCCGTCGATTCGGCGAACCGCTTGAACGTGCCCAACTGCGCCTCGAACTCCTCCGCGAACTTCTGCTGTTCCTGATCGCGCCACGTGGCGCTCAACGCGGCGAGTTGCCGCTGCACCATCTGCATTTGGGCCACGACCTCCTCGCTGAACTTCCGCAGGCTGCCCGCGAAGCGGCGAAGCTCGGCCGGATCGACGATTGCCTGTCCCATGATGCGGTTCCCCTGTGTGTTCGCGAAGTGTTCGTGGACCTTGCCGGACGACCCGCATCTTACCGTGGGATCACCCGGGATGGACAGTCGTCCGGCGGCGGCGGCACGCTGGGAATCCGCCGGTGCGCAGCGTAGACTCCGAGCCACGATCCGCGACCGCACCTTCCGGAGCCCACCAGGTGACACAACCCGCCGCCCAGCCAGCCACCGCACCCGCACGCGGGGGGCACGCCTCCCACGGGGCCGCGCATGCGGCGGTCGAAACCGCGATTCAGCCCTGCACCGGGTGGCATTGCAGCCATCTCTTTTACGCCTTCGACCGGCAGCGGCTGGCCGGCCTGACGCCAGCGGCTCGGGCCGAGGGAATCCGGCAGTTCGCCGCGGCACTCGACCCGGCCGGGCTGCAAGCGCCGACGCGGCTGCAGACCTGGATCGTGCCCGGACACAAGGCCGACTTCGGCGTGATGGCGATGGATCCGGATCCGCTCAAGGTCGATGACGTGCACCAGCGGCTGCTCGTCGGTCCACTGGGAACGGCGCTCGTTCCCACCTATTCCTTCGTGAGCCTCACCGAGGTGAGCGAGTATGTGCCCACGGTCGAGCAATACGCCGCGCGGCTGATCGCCGAGGGAGAGGTGGCCGACAGCCCGTCGTATCGGGCGAAGGTGCAGGGCTATGAGGCCCGCGAGCCCGCCATGCGGCAGGCACGGCTCGAGCCGGAACTCCCGCCGTGGCCGAACGTCTGCTTCTATCCCATGAACAAGAAGCGGAAGGTCGGCGAAAACTGGTTCACGCTGCCGTGGGCGGAGCGGAGCCGGCTGATGGCCGAGCACGGGGCCTCCGGCATGAAGTTTGGCGGCCGGGTGACGCAACTCATCACGGTGTCGGTCGGACTCGACGACTGGGAGTGGGGCGTGACGCTCTGGGCCCGACGTCCCGACTGGCTCAAGGAGATCGTCTACACGATGCGATTCGACGAGGCGAGCGCCCGCTACGCCGAGTTTGGACCGTTCTACACGGGCTACGTGAGCACGCCCGAACAGGTCCTCGCCCACTGCCACGTCATCGACCGGCAGAGCTAGGTCGCATCCGACTGTAGTGGATCGCCCGACGGGGGCCCGAGTGGTGGGTCGGGGCTTTCCGTGTCCAGTCGCCGGACTTTCGCTGCGCTCATACGGTTGTCGCGCTGTCGCCGCCGCTAGCTCGGGGCTGCCCGTGCCCCGTGAGCCGGACGTTCGCTGCGCTCATACGGTTGTCGCGCCGTCGCCGCCGCTGGCTCGGGGCTGCCCGTGCCCCGTGAGCCGGACGTTCGCTGCGGGCATCCCTGCCCTCCGCTCACTGCACGCCGGCTGCGCTTCGCCATCCTGGCTTCGCTGGCCGCCGAGCCCGGCTCTCGGGACACGGGCAGCCCCTCGCGGGTTCTCGTTTGTGTCCGTTGCTGGGGAAGCCCGGAGCGCGAGCGACGGGGATCGGGGTGGTGACCCTTGCCAGCGGCGGGGAGCCGGTTGAGGTTCGGCACCTGCGGGAGTTGAAAGCGCAACTCCGGACAACTCCTCGATCGCTTCACATAACCCGGATGCGGTCTAAAAATCACCCGTGATCTCGCCGCCCATGCGGGTGACGAGCGCGATCATCGTGAGGGGATCGATGGTCTCGTTGAGGAACCGCGAGCTCCCGTCGCCGAAGACGACATTGATGCCGCCGGGATGGTACGAGTAGGGCTCGTCCCAGTTCGTGCAGTTCATGACGCACCTGCCGCCGGTGGTCGTGCCCGACGGCGGCACACGGCCGGTGGCATCGGTGTGGTAGCAGAAGGAGTTTGGCACGCCGGTCGCGGCGTCTGAACCCTTAAGAGGGAACGTGACTCCATTGTCGGCCCACGCGGCTGCCATGCTGTCGTTATTCCTGTCGCATGGAGAGGTTGCGAGTGCGCTGCGCACGCCCATGGTTCGGCCATTAAAGACCCGGATCGGTCGATTGCCACATTCCACGAGCGCCAGCGTGTTGCTCAAGCCGTCGCGGACATGCGCTGCGGTCGTGCGTTTGTTCGTCGGCAGCATGCCCAATCGTTGTTTCTCCACAGGGGCCGTCGATCCCAAGGCCGTGTAGAGGGCAGGCTTTGCCTCCACGATCGTCGCGTAATCGTTGCAGGCCGGCGCCCAAGACTGGTAGGTATTGGTCGGATACCGAGCCTTGGTGACCTTCCGCGCGCCGTCTGGGGTACTGCTGCAGACGAACGCCGGGATGATCGTCTCGGCAGCGGGTCGGTTGACCGACGCGTCCCAGTTCTGGTCGTAATCGTAACCGAGCGTCGTGAACATCGAGCCCTGCTCCAGGTAGGGCAGAAGGAGCGCGAACATGCCGTGCTCCTTGGGATTGCTTGGTGGCCACATCGCTTCCGCTCCGGTGGAATTGGCCGGCGCGTAGAACCCGTTGGCCGATTCGAATCCGAGCATGGCGATCCCGATCTGCCGCACATTGTTGAGGCACTGCGTCCGGCGGGCGGCTTCGCGCGCTTGCTGAATCGCGGGGAACAATAATCCCATGAGGACGGCGATGATCGCGATCACGACCAACAGCTCGACGAGACTGAAGCCGCCGCGGCCGGCTGACCGTCGCCGGCGAGTGGCCCAACCTGCCGCAGCCAAGCCGAGGCTGGCCAAGACAAGAGCGGCGGGTTCGGGCACGACCACGTAGACGACGTACAGCTGGTCGGCGTTGCCGCCCTCCACCGACGTGCCAAGGGCGACCGAGAACGAGCCGTTGAGCGTGTTTTGGAAGCCGCCGGTGCCATTGGTGCCGGCCGTGTTCACGGCAAACTTCTGGGAGTCAAAGCCGGTGATGCCACCGGCGAAGTCGGCGAACTTGAAGGCATAGTTCACCGCCGGATCGAAGCCCGCCAGCAAACCATTGATGTCGGGGCCGATCCCCGACAGCGACCAGAGATTGATGGAGAATCGCGATTCCGCGGTGGCCGTGATGGAAAGGCCGCCGGTGCCCGACAACAGATCGTAGCCCGTGCCGGCGCCGCCGGCGATGTCGGAGATCTGCCAGTTGAAGTTGCCGCCGCCGGCAAACTCCATCATGCCGACCTCGAGCATGCCGGGGCTGTTGCCGGGAGCGACCGTGGCGCCGCTGCCGACGACGACCAAGCCTGCGACCGTGCCCGTGCCCGCGAGCGTCTGGCCCGACCCGAGCCGCAGGCCTTCGGCGAGGGCCGTCGCATCGAGCAGGCCCGCATCGCCGACGGCGATCCATGGGCTCGTCAGGCCGCCGCTGCCGGAGAGAGCGAGAGCGCCCGCGGCGACGGTCGTGGGGCCGGTGAACGTCTGAAGGCCGGTGAGCGAGACCGTGCCATTGCCCGCTTTGATGAAGCTGCCTGTGCCGCTCATCAGGCTCGCGTAGGTGCCGCTCGTCGCCTGGTCGAAGACGACCGCGCCGGCGTTGACGATGCTGCCCTTGAGGCTATCGGTCGTGGCCACAAGCGTGCCCTGGCTCACGGTCATGCCGCCTGCAAAGGAGTTGGAGCCAGTGAGCCGCACGGTGCCTGCGCCGGTCTTCGTGATCGACCCGGCCGAGCCGCTGATCGCACCGGAGAACGTGGCTGTGCCACCGGCGACCGCGGTGAGCGTGGCTCTGTTATTGACGACGACGGGGCCGCTATAGGTCACCGATCCGGGCTGGTCGATGCCGAGCGTTCCGGAGCCGGACTGCACGATGGGCGTGTATGCCGTGCCAGAGACATACAGGTCGTCGATCCGCCAGTTGCCTCCCCCGCTCCCGGTTCCGCTCACGCCATAGAGCCGGTAGTTCACGACGCCGCTGGCGGTCGTGCCGGTGGGCGCGAGGTTGAATGCGGCCCAGGCAGAAGTCGCCCCGGGAGAGGCAGTTGCGAGGTTCGAGCCGTAACTGTCCGCACTCGACTGCAGCACGAGTGACTGCGGGCCCGTGCCGGTCGACCGCGAGCCAAACTGCACGGCATTCACCAGATAGGTCGCGTCGGTTGTTCCGGTCGTCGAAAATCCGAGGTAGGCGCTCGAGCCGGAGAGAGCACCGGCGGGAGCCCTGATCTCGACACTGTTGCCCCCACTCGCGGTGCCGCCGCTGGCGAGCGTGTAGCCGCTGCTCGTGGAGGACGTGTTGAGCGTCGACACCGAGCCACTCGTGGTCACGTCTCCGAATGCCACTCCGGAGCCGGTGACCGTGGCGACGGATGCGTTGGTCGTGAAGTTCCAATAACCACTGAAGGTCGTGGCCGCGATGCCCGATCCGGTACCGATCACGATCGCGTTGGCGATCGTCTTCCCTGAGGTGCCGATCAGGCTGCCCCCCGACATCGTCACCGTGCCCGAGCCGAGCGCGACGCTGACCACGCCGCCGGAGATCGAGTAGCTCGACGCCGTGAGCGTGCCGGAGCCGCCGAGCGTGCCGCCCGACTGAGAGTAGGCAGCCACCGACTCATTGCCGCCGAGCGTGAGGCCGCCTGCGGTCATCGTCACGGACGCCGAGCCCGCGAGCCGGCCGGCGGAGCCAAGGGCGAGCGTGCCGCCGCTGATCGAAACCGTTCCGGCGCCGACGGTGCCAACGATGGTCGTGGCGCCACTGGCGGCGGTGAGCGTGCCGGCGCCGAGGTTGGCATTCACCGTACCGCCGGTGAGGGCGTAGGTTCCGGCGGTGAGCGTGGCCGAGCCGCCGAGTGTGCCGCCCGACTGGGCGTAGGTGCCCACGGTTTCGTTGCCGCCAAGCACGAGGCTGCCGGTCGTCAGGGCCACGGCCGAGCCAGCCGCCAGCCGGCCTGCCGAACCGAGCGTGACTCCGCCACCGGCAATGGTGAGGTTGCCCGCGAGGGTTCCGTTGAGCGCGGTAGATCCTGCCGGCGCGGTCGCGGCGCCCGCGCCGAGGTTACCGCTCACGGTGCCGCCGCCGAGTGCATACGTCGCCGCGGTAAGTGTGCCCGAGCCCCCGAGCACGCCGCCTGAGATCGTGAACGAACCGACGGTGTCGCTGAACGAACTCAGGCCCAACGTGCCGGAGGAGACCTCGACGGCTGACGCATTGCCGATGCGATCCGCAGCGCCGAGTGCGACCACGCCGCCAGCGACTGTGAGATTCCCTGCGAGCATGCCGCCGAGCGCGGTCGAGCCCGACGTGGCCGTGACTACCCCCGCGCCGAGGTTGGCCGAGATCGTGCCGCCGCCGAGTGAATACGTGGCAGCGGTGAGCGTGCCCGAGCCGCCGAGAACACCGCCCGTGATCGTGAACGAGCTGACGGTGTCATTGAACGAGCTCAGGCCGAGCGAGCCGGACGAGACGGTCACGGCCGAGCCGGCGGCGATGCGGTCGGAGGCGCTCAGCCCCACCACGCCGCCGGCCACGGTGAGGTTGCCTGCGAGCGTGCCGCCGAGGCCGGTCGAGCCCGACGTGGACGTGGCTGCCCCCACGCCGAGATTGGCCGAGATCGTGCCGCCGCCGAGTGCATACGTGGCTGCGGTCAGTGTGCCCGAGCCGCCGAGAACACCGCCTGTGATCGTAAACGAGCCGACCGTGTCATTGAACGAGCTTAAGCCGAGCGAGCCGGAGGAGATGGTCACTGCCGAGCCATCCGCGATGCGGTCGGAGGCGCTCAGCACGACCGCGCCGCCGGCCACGGCGAGATTGCCCGCCAGCGCGCCTGCCAGCGACGTGGAGCCCGACGTGGCCGTGGCGGCACCGGGGCCGAGGTTGCCGCTCACCGTTCCGCCGCCGAGCGCGTAGGTGGCCGCGGTGAGCGTGCCCGAGCCGATCAGCGATCCGGCGGTGATCGAGAAGCTGGCCACCGTGTCGGAGTTGGTTTGGAGATCGAGCGTGCCGCCGCCGACGGTGACCGTGCCGGAGTCGGCGAGGATATTCGGGCCGCCGAGCACGACCCCGCCCGCAGCGATCGAGATATTCGGTGCGGCCACCGCGCCGGTCAGCGTGGCCGTGCCGGAGCCAGCCTTCGTCAGGCTGCCGCTGCCGCTCACCACGCCGAGCGTCGTGGCGGCGGCGCCGGCGATGGAGAGCGGATTGCCCGCGGTGTCGACCGTGCCGGAGAGCGCGAGGCCTGCCGTGTTGGCCGTAAACGTCGCCGGAACCCCGAGCGCGACGTTGGCCGAGATGGTCTGAGCGACGCCCGAGTCGTTCGTGATCCCGCCGGCGCCGAGCGTCAGTGGGTTGCCCGCGATCGTGTAGCCGCCCGCCGAGCCGCCGAACGTGAGGGCCGTCACACTCGTGAGCTCGTTTTGGCCGGTGCCCGAGACGAGGGTGTTGGTGGCAACGCCCCCAGCGCCGTCGAACGTGATGGCCGCATTGCCCTCGGGGCTGTCCCCCAGCGACCAGTTGGCCGTGTCGCTCCAGTTGCCCGTGCCGCCGACATAGGAATAGGAAGTCAGCGGTGTGTGCGTGTAGACGAGATCGAGGCTCGTGCCGGTGGAGACGAGCGTGAAGCCGCCGAGCGCGGGCTTGTAATCGGCGAAGCCGCCGGTGCCGTTGGTGGGGCCGGTGTTGATCGTGTACCAGTCGCCGGTGGCTCCAGCGATGCTCGAAAACGTGCCGATCGTGTAGGTGCCGCTGGTCGTGACCGAGAAGGATTGCGCGGTGCCGCTCACGTCGGGGTTGATCGACGAGAGCGACCAGAGGTTGACGTTGAAGCGGTTCGTCGAACTCGCCGTGATCGTGAGGACTCCGCCGGCGACGAGGTCCCAGCCCGTGCCTGCGCCGGTGGTGGCGTTGAGGAGTTGCCAGTTGTAGTTGCCCCCCCCGGCCCAGCTCATGGCGCCGGTGGTGAGTATGCCGGGGCTCGAGCCGGGGGAAAGCGTGGCGCCGGTCGTGATCGACACCGAGCCGACGCTGCCCGAGCCGGCGAGCGTGCCGCCGTTCGACACGGAGACAGACCCGCCGAGGACGCTGTCGACCGCGAGCGTGCCGGCGGCGACGGTCGTCGTACCGACGAAGCCAGCGCTATTGGCAGTGAGCGTGAGGCCGCCAGTTCCGGTCTTCGTGAAGCCGCCGGAGCCGCTGAAAGGCAGGGCGACGGTGCCGTTGGTGGCCTGGTTCACGGTGAGCGTGCCGGCGGAGAGGTTGAGCCCGCCCGAGGAGCCGGCGAGGCCGGTGACCGTCGTGTTTGCACCGATGGAGACGGTGCCCGTGGTGACGGTGAGCGTGCCGAAGCTGTTGCCGGAACTCGTGAGCGCGAGCGGGGCGGTGCCGAGCTTCGTGAGGTTGCCGTTGGTGACAGCGCCCGAGAACGTGGTCGAGACGACGGTCGTCAGCGACCGCGTCGCGCCGCCGAGGTTGACCGCGCCGAAGGCGAGTGGGCCGGCGCCCGTGCCGTCGCCGAAGGCCACGTCGCCCCCCATCACGACACCATTGGCGAACGAGCGGGCCGATGCGCCCGTCCCGGTGATCGTGCCACCGGCAAGCGCGAGGGTGCCGGTGCCGAAGGCGGCGTCGTGGCCGCCGCGGAGGACGCCGGCGGTGAGCGTCGTCGTGCCGCTGTAGCCGGAGTTGGCGGCCGAGAGGACGAGCGCCGCGGCCCCCGACTTCGTGAGGCCGCCAGGGCCGGTGATCGACTGGCCGAACGTCTGGTCGGCCGCGGCATTGACCGTGAACGTGCCGGCAGAGAGGTTGAGGCCTCCCGCCGAGCCGGCGAGGCCGGTGACCGCGGTGGAGGCGCCGATCGAGACGGTGCCGGCGGTGATCGTGAGCGTGGCGAAACTGTTCGCGGCATTCGTGAGCGCGAGCGTGGCGGTGCCGGATTTCGTGAGGCTGCCGTTGCTGACGGCGCCTGTGAACGTGGTCGATGCGGCGGTCGTGAGCGTGCGCGTGGCACCGCCCAGATCAACGGCCCCGCCGAAGGTGAGAGCTCCCGAACCGATGGCATCGCCGAATGCGACGTTGCCCCCGAACGTCGTGGCGTTGGCCAACGACCGGGCCGTCGCCCCGTCGGAGGTGATCGTGCCACCGTTGAGGAGGAGGAGGCTGGTGCTGAACGCCGCGTCGTTGCCGGCCCGCAGCGTGCCGGCGGAGAGCCGCGTGGTGCCGGTGTAGGTGTTGGCGGCAGAAAGCGTGAGGCCGCCGGAGCCCGAGCCCGAGAGCGTGAGCATGCGGCTCGCACCTGTCACGGTATCGCAGGATCACGTTATCGACGGAGTTGATCGTCGCGCCTGTCAGGCGAAGGATTCCGGGTGCCGTTGCACTGCTGCCGATCGTGATCGAACGCTGTGAACCCGATACGACGATTGCCTGGATCGAGTAGGGTGTGCCCACGCCGCTGGACGGGTTCGTGAAGTTGAGTCCCCTTGAGATAGCAGTTCCCGGCCCGTCGAACACGGCAACGTCGCTGTTCGTCGGAACCGTACTGCCTGCCCAGTAAGAGCCTGTAGCCCAAGCCGAAACATTGCCGGTGCCAATCCAGGTTCGCTCCGCAGCCGATGCGGCCGAGGGTATCGCCGCGAGCGTGAGCAAGCTGAGCGCGGCGTAAACCCAGTCACGACGCGTCGGCCATCGCAACGCATTGCCACCCGAGAGAGTTGCGGTGGTCAGCGGCTCGAACGTCGTCATTGTCCACCTCGATCGTTCGTGATCGACCGGTCGTGCGCGTCTATGCGGCATCGCATGCCACATGTCTCACGTTGACGTACCGCCGCTCGCACTCACTGCGACGCGACAAGCGTCCAAGCCGATAGAGGGGATCCTCACTCAGGAATATGAGGAGGTGATGAGTATCGCCACAGGATGTGATGACGATTCTGTGAGAAAGGAATGAGCGCCAGAACGGCTCAGAATGCGAGCGCAGCGCGTGCATGCGAAACTCCCTGCGAGGCCGCCAGTGCCCGATCGAAAGGACCTCCAGATAAGGGGCAGAGTACCTTCCGCGAAGGGTCTGTCCAGCGTTCAGATCCTGGCCGTCAGATTGAGCCCAAGGTCGAGAACCGAGGTGCGAATGGCGCGCCGTAGGATTCGGTTTCCCGTACGGCGAGTGAAACCCGCGGTTTTCGTCGGTTGTTAGGGATGACGTCGACGAGCCGGCTGTCGGCCCGCCCGCGAAACAGGCAGGAGGATGCCTCGGTCAAGGGCACCTCAGTGGCAGGAGTCGCGATTGTGCGGAGCACGGGGCGGCGGGAGGGGGGCCGTCGGTCGGGAAGCCCCAAGCGCGAGCGCGGGGAAGACGTGCTCCAGCCCGTCCGGCTTCGCGGTGTTCTCGCGGGGGAGCCATCCGTATACCCGTCGCTCGCGCTCCGGGCTTCCCTTCCGGGAACTCGCTGCGACGGCTCACCGGCTCCTGCGCTCGGCACGCTTCCTCGAAAATGAGCTTCGTCGGCGGGCTGCAGACAAGATGACCGCCGTCACTTCCCCTTCGCGAGCGACTCGAGGTAGTCGAGGAGCGAGGCGAACTCGCGGATGGTAAAGGTCGACATCAGGCCCGTCGGCATGATCGAGGTCGCCAGTTTGTGACGCTCCTCGATGTCGGCTGCCTTCAGCGTGAGCTCCTGCCCCGTCGTGTTGCGAACCGTCACCTCCTCGGCCCCCTGCAGACTGACGTAGCCCGTGTGCTGGGTGCCGTCCACCATGACGAACACCTCGCTGGCGAACCCCTGGGCGATCGTCTTGTTGGGGTCGAGGATCGCCTCGGCCAGTTCGCGACGCCTGTAGGTCTTGGCGATGTTCCCCAGATAGGGCCCCTTCTGCGGTTGATCCTGCCGCACCGTGTGGCAGGTCGTGCAGGTGGCACGCGCGAAGACCAGTTCGCCCGTGGCCTCGTCCCCCTGGGCCGCCAGCACGACGGCGAGCGCGTCATTCGCAGCGACCGACGCCAGCGTCGGCGTGGCATCCTTCTGCCGCGTCAGCTTCAGCGCTGCTGCCGTGGCGGTGGCCGCCTGCTTCACAGCGGCATTCGGGTCATCGACCGCCGCGAGTATCCGCTCGGACCAGCGGAGGTGCTTGATGGCGGCCGCGGCCCGCAGGATCTGCACCCGCCGCTCGGGACTTGCATTCCAGCCCTCGTCGAGGGCCTTCACCGCGGCATCCCGAGCCTCCGGGCTGCCGCCATCGCGGCTGGAAATCTGCAACAGCGCTGCATCGGCCCACGGTGAAATCTGAGGCCGGATCGCGGCAGCCTCTTTCTCGAGCAACTCGTGATGCTGATCGAGTCGTGCGGCGGCCACGAACACCGCGGCTGATTCCTCGAGTTTCTTTCGGGCGGCCTCCAGAGCCGCTGCAAGCTCCTTGGCCTGCGCTCCGCCATCCGCCGGCGGCTTCTTGGCTGCGTCTTTGGTGGCGACACGGTCCGCCACGATCTGCTCGAGTCGCACGAGCCCGGCGAGCGACGCCTGCACGCCGTCATGGCTGTCGGTTCGGGCCAGCGCCGCGATCGCCTGAGCGATCGTCTCCGGCGACGCACTCGGCATCCCGATCGCCTTCACCAGGACAGGCACCGCGGCAGGCGGCACCTCTTCGGCCTGTGCCAGTTGCTCGACGGCGTCGGGGATCACCTGAGGATCGTGTGCGGCGAGTGCGACGATCCGCTCGACCGCGCCGTTGGAATGGATGCGGTTGCGGCTCATCTCGCGAACGAGAAACGCCGTCTCGGCGGGGGTCGCTGTCTGCAGCACCTCGGCGAGTACTGCCGCGATCCTCGGCGTCTCGCTCCAGGGCTCGGGCTGGTAATACGGTCCGCGGGTGTCGGGTCGGGTGCCCCAGGAATCGCCCTTCCACGGCCCCTCGTAAAAGTGAAGACGGCAGAGGGCGGCGAGCAGATCCTTTCGCACGTCGGCGTCGGAGGTCGTGGCTAGCCGACTGGTCAGCCCGGAGACGACATCCGGCCTGTGCATCATGGCCAGGCTTCGCAGCAGCGGCTTCCGGCTGGCCGCGACATTTCCTGCGACGCTCTTGTCGAGTGCGACGAACGCCGCGTCGGCGGCATCGAGTGCCGCGAGGCCACGCACCGCCGTATGCGACACGACCGGGTCGGCCGAGCCAACCTCCGTGACGAGCGCGCCGACACGTGACAGATCCCTCGCCTCCACGATCTGGTGAAACTGCTCCACGAGGTTTCGCTCCGCCGTCCGCCGCTGCCGGATGGCGGCGGCAAACGCCCCCGCCTTGGGGCTGCCGCGCCGAGCCAGTTCGCGCTCGGCCTCCATTCGGCGCCGGTGGCCCGCAGTCGATTCATACGCGGCGAGCGCGACGAGTTCGGCCTCGCTCGCCTTCGTGAAGTCGGGGAGCGGCGCCGCCTGAAAATCTTTTGGTGTCACGCAGACGACGTAGCCCACGTCGGCCCCCTCCCACTTGAAGGTCGCCCCCTTCCAGCTCGCGCAGTACACGCGACTCATGGCGTCGACATCGGCATCGGTCGGCCTGGTCATCTGGATGAAAGGCTTCGGTCTGTCGATCTCCTCGAACGTCGCCCCCTTGGGCTTTACGCCGTGTCGGTAGAGGGCTCCGGTGCCCCAGTCGGCCGTGAATGGGGCGTTGTTCCAGTCGCCAAATCCGGGTTCGTCGATGTAGGTCGCGCCGCAGCCGGAACCGCCGCCGTAATCGGCCAGCGGCGGCACGCATTCGTCGGCAAAGTTCTTGTAGAGCCGCGGATAGCCGTGGTCGTCGAGGCCGGTGAAGTGGTGGAACCGCACGTTCCAGCCGCCGCCGTCGTTGGTGTTGTCGCGGGCGAACATCTCCATCGTGGGGCTGACGGCGACCTCGAGGATGTTGCGCGTGCCGGTCGAAAAAATCTCGAGGCCGCTGCCGTCGGGCCGCACCCGGATCACGCCGCCGGCCCGGTGCGTGAGCTTCCGGCCATCGGCCCCTTCGGCCTCCAGGAATCCAAAATCGCCGCCGGCGACGAGCAACCAGCCGTCGATGCCGAGGCTGAGCCCGTTGGTGGTGTGGTCGGCCGGCCGCTTGTCGTACCCGAAGGCGATGTTCTTCACGAGGATCTTCTGTTCGTCGGCAACGCCGTCGCCGTCGGTGTCGATGAACGCGCTCAGGTGGGGCGGGTGCACGAGGTAGAGACGGTCGTGGTCCCAGACCAGCCCGCGGGGCGAATCGACTTCGCAGAACACCTTGGCCTCGTCGGCCCGGTTGTCGCCGTCGGTGTCGCGGAGGCGGATGACACGGCCGCGGCCGGGGTCACGGCCCAGCGAGCCATTGCCATCGCTGCTCACATAGAGCGTGCCGTCGGGGGCGGCGGCGACGAAGACGGGATAGTTGACGGCCGGCGGGGCGGCGAAGACCGTCGCCGTAAAACCCTCGGGCACCTTCACATCGTTGAGGATGGCCTGCTCCTGCTCGGCCGTGAGCTTCGCGACCCGGGGCGGTGCGTTGCCCTGCTTCGCAAAGGGATCGCTGGCCCAGGCAGACGACGAGTCGGCCAGAAACGCCAGGGCGAGGCACACCGTGGAGGAGAGAACGGAATGCTTGAGCATGACAAGGCCCCGGAGGGAGGTGGAGAGCCGATGCTCCCAGGACTGCTGCGGCAAGTCCTGGAAGGAAACCGATCGGTTCGAGCTTAGTTGCGCCGGCTGTCCGCGGGGGCGTCGGCCTGCGGAGCGGCGGACAGGATCATCTCGACCTCGGTCCCATTGGGCGGGACGTGGCCGGGAAACGCCTCGAACATGAGCGCGTCGTTTGACTGCGAACTCTCGATCGGGAGGTCGAGGGTGGCTGTCGGGAAGTTCGACACGCAGATCAGGTCGCCGCCGTCGGCCTGGTAGTAGTCGGTGCCGTCGCTCGGATCCCGCCAGAAGGAGCTGCCGGCGAACACCCAGTCGGCTTCGAGAGGTTTTTTCGTGGTCGTGTCCCGGATCCAGTCCTGTGCCGGGCTCTCTCTGACTTTTCCCGTGTCGTCCTTCCAACGCATCGTGATCTTGACGACAGGGCCCTCGGCGGCGGCGTAGACGGGATCGAAGGAGACCGGCTTTCCCGGCTCGAGCCCGATGGCGAGCAAAGCCGCATGCACGAGCCGCGCGGTCGAATGGGTCGCGACGACGGCCTCGTGTTCCTTGGAACGCTCCGGGCAGGCGAAGACCTCGATCGGGCCCTTGTCGAGCACGACCCTGGCTCCGACGACCACATGTTTCTTCGCGGCATCGATCCAGACGTCCTCCGTGGTCGAGAGCCGCTTGAGCTCCGGATGACGGTCGGGCCGTAGGGGCTCGGGTGTCGCGGGCTCTGGGGCACGCTCCGCGACAGCGGCTTCGTCAGCCTGTGCGGGCCGGGCTGCCCCCCGGTCGCATGGGAGGGTCTCCGCAACGGCCAGCAGGACGACCAGCCTTGCGGCTGTTGTCAGGGCTCTGAAGCGGGGCGTGGTGCGAGCGGCCGAGGGATGGGGCATGGCGTCACCTGGGGGGGACCGTGGCCGGTGGATCGGCCCTTCCGGCTCCGATACGATACCGCTCTTTGACGTCGCACGCACCAGGTATTCACCGCAGAGAACCGCAGCAGCATGGTCGCCACCAACGAGGGCCAGCGAAAGGCCGGATCCAGAAAGACGAAGCGGGAGCAGCCGGCGACGGCCGCTGGCGGAGACGCTCCGCCGGTGAGCCAGACCGCGGCACCCACGACCAGACCATCCCGCCCGCGCGGTCCTGTGGCGGAGCCGATCGCCGTCTCGGCCCGCAAGGCAGCCCGGTGGATCAAACAACTCGCGGACGTCGGCGACACGCTCGACGGCCGCAATCGTCTGCGGAAGCTGGCGGCGCAGGTCCGCAAGGACGGTGGCGACGCCCAGCGGATGGCGTTCGTCGAGGTTGCGATCGGTGAATGCCTCGACGAGGCGTCGCGGGCGGCCTCTCCCTTGGAACGCTGGCTCTCGTGCGAAGCCGCGACCTGGGCCTTGGCCTGGATGGCGCGGACGAAGCGGGCGGGCGGGTCGGCGGGGAGTCTGCTCGAGCGGCTCGTGGGGCAGGCGCGGGCAGCACAGGCGCTGCTCGCCACCGGTGACACGCTTCCCGCGCGGTTTGTGCTCTGTCTCTCGCGGCTGTTCCGCGACATCGAGGCATGCCGCTGTCTCGAAGAGGGGGCCTCGGCCACGCTCGCCGCCGAGATCGAGCGGCTGGTGTCGGACCGTGGCGTCGTCAACGTGACCGGCTCGGCGGCGATGATCGAGCGGGTCGTGCGCTGGACCGCCGCCCGTGAGGTTGCCCGGGCGACGGGAGGCGGTGCCTGGGGCGAAGCGACGGAGCGGCGTTGGAAGGCCGCGGCGACGACGGCGGTGCGGCTGCTCGGCGGCCGGGGCCGGCTCGTGGCCGGGGCGGGGCAGATGCCCGATTGCTTCACTGCGGCGCTGCTCGATGCCGTCACCGAAATGGGCGGACGCCGCGACCGTACCGTCCGCGAGCTTCGTCGTGGCCGCGCCGATACGGGTCGACGGGATGTGCTGTCGCGTGATCTTCACGATGCGGCGGCCGCCGTGGCCATCATTCGTACCGGCTGGGATCGCCGCAGTCTGCGGGTGATGCTCGACTACCGGCACGCAGTGCCACGGTTGGAGATCGCCGTGGCCGATCGGCTGCTCGTCGAAGGGGCGTGGCAGTGGGAAGCCTGGGCCGGCGGGCGGGCGCTCGAGGCCGAAGGACCATGGACGGTCTCGTGCTGGGAATCGGACCGCAAGGCGACGTTTCTGGAGATCACGGCGCCGCTCTCCGGTGGGCGGCAACTCGAGCGGCAGGTGGTCGTGCTGCCTCGCGACCGCATCGTCGTGCTCGCCGACGCCGTGACCACGCCGGCGGGCGTGGCCGCCCCGGCCGAAGTCCGTTACCGCGGCGTGGTGCCGCTGGCGGGGTCACTCGAGGGGGACGCCGCCGCCGAAAACCGCGAGATCGTGGTCTTCGACACGGCCACGCGATT
This sequence comes from Planctomycetia bacterium, assembly GCA_021414115.1. Classification (GTDB taxonomy): domain Bacteria; phylum Planctomycetota; class Planctomycetia; order Pirellulales; family UBA1268; genus QWPN01. The sequence goes on along the minus strand of JAIOPD010000071.1, from coordinate 37,490 downwards.
CCTGGCGTTGCCGTTGGCGCTGCCGGAGTGGCGGTCGGCCGGCCGAGGCGGTTTTGAATCGTCCGAGGCGGGCCTCGTGCTCTCGCAGGAGGGGGTGGGGGGCCGGCTCTACGCACCCCTCTGGCTCGACTGCGATCCGACACGGATCGGCCAACCGCTCACCTGGCGGCAGCTCACGGTGGCCGACACCCGATTGAACCTTCCGCCGCATCAGGCGACGGGGTATCGCATCCAATCTGGTCACGATCAGTGGCTGCTCTATCGTTCGCTCGACGCGGCCCGCAATCGCACGCTGCTGGGCTGCAATGTGTCTTGCGAGTTTCTCCTCGGCCGGATCAAGAAGAGCGGTGAAGTGGCCCGCACCCTCGAGATCCAGTGACGACAGCTCCTGTACCAGCGGACGACGACGTGCGGCACCGGTGCCGGGAGAACCTCGCCGCGCTCGAGGCCCGAATGGCGGAGGCCTGCCGTCGGGCGGGGCGTGGCGTCGGCGAGGTGACGCTGATCGGCGTCACGAAATACGTGGGGGCCGACGTCGCCCGGATCCTCGTCGAGTGCGGCTGCCGTGAGCTCGCCGAAAGCCGCCCACAGCAGCTGTGGGACAGGGCTGCGGCACTTGCCGACCTCGCTCCGCACTGGCATCTGGTCGGCCACCTTCAGCGAAACAAGGTCCACCGTACGGTTTCGGTCGTTTCGCTCATGCACACCCTCGACAGCCTGCGGCTGCTGACGGCCATCGAGGCGGAGGCGGCCTCGGCGGAGAGGTCGTGCGACGTGCTCGTGGAGGTGAACCTCACCGCCGATCCGGAGCGGTCGGGCTGCGGGGAGGCCGATGTGCCGGCGCTCGTGGCTGCCGCAGTCGCCGCGCCGCATGTGCGGCTGCGCGGCCTGATGGGGATGGCGAGTCATCCGGACGCCGCCGGTGCCGACGCCCGGCGGGATTTCGCGAGGCTCCGCGAGATCCGCGACCGGTTGGCCCGCGAGGTGCCGCCGGAGATGCTTCGGGAACTCTCGATGGGAATGAGCGGTGATTTCGAGGAGGCGATCCTCGAGGGATCGACGATGGTGCGGATCGGCTCCGCGCTCTTCGAAGGGCTCCGTTAGAGCGGATCCGAGTTTGGTGGAACGTCCAAGTGGTGGGTCGGGGCTGCCCGTGCCCCGTGAGCCGGACGTTCGTTCCGCCCATCCTGGGCTTCACTCACTCGATGCTGCCTGCGCTTCGGCATCCTGCCTGCGCTGGCCAGCAACGCCGGCTCTCGGGGCACGGGCAGCCCCTCGCGGGTTCTCGTTTGTGTCCGTTGCCGGGAAGCCCGGAGCGCGAGCGACGGGTATACGGGCGGCCGCCGTGAGCGTGGCGCGGAGCGAGTTGGGGTGGAGGGCGTATTCCCCGCGCTCGCGCTTGGGGCTTCGTGACGGCTGGCTGCCGCAGGCGGTCAGCCGCTCAGTCGAAACGAACCTGGAGGATCTCGAGCTTCATGGTGCCGGCGGGCACGTCGATCGCGACCTTCTCACCGACCTTCCTGCCGAGCAGGCCCTGGGCGAGCGGACTGGCCACGTTGATCCTGCCGGCGTCGAAATCCTCCTCGCCGGCGCCCACGAGGACGTAGATCTCCTCGTCGCCGAACTTGAGGTCTTTGACGACCACCGTCGCGCCGAAGACCACCTCGTCGGTGGCCTCCTTCGCGCGTTCCACGATCACGGCCCGCGCGAGCTTGTCGCGAAGGAGGTTGATCTTGGCCTGCATCATGCCCTGACTTTCCCGTGCGCCGTGGTATTCGGCATTCTCGCTGAGGTCGCCCTCGCTGCGGGCCGCGGCGACCCGCTGCGCGAGCTTCGGCATCTCGACGGTTTCCATCTGATCGACCTCGGCCTTGAGCTTGTCGTAGCCGGCACGCGTCATGGGAATAAGATCGGACATCTTGGTTCTCCTCGAAAACGTCAGCGGGCCGTCATCGGACCGCGTGGTGCCGTCAGGCCGACGGCGATGAGTGGGGCATGTAGAGCAGCCGGCCGCAACTCCGGCAGGCAATCACCCGGCCCAGCATCAGGTCCGACACCATGTTGCCAGTCAATTGCTGGAAGCAGCCGCCGCAACTGTCGCCATCGACGGCGGCCAGGCCGTCGGCCCCCTTTTGCTTCACGACGCGGTCGTACTTTTCCCGGACGTCGTCGGTGAGCTCCTTCTCGGTGAGCTGCAGGTCGCCCTTGATCCGCGCGAGCTCCAACTCGAGCCTGCCCGTCTCGGCCTGGACTTTCTCCTGGGCCGCGGCGAGGAGCTTTTTCGCGGCGTCGATTTCGGCCTCGGCGGCGGGCACCGCCGGCTTGAGGGCGTCGATACGCTCGAGGGCCTCGATGATCTCGTCCTCGAGCACCTTCGTCGCCATCTTGTCGGCGGCGATCTGATCGCCGAGCGTCTGATACTCGCGGTTGGTCTTGCAGGCGTTGAGCTTCGCCTCGAGGTCCAGAATCTTGGCCTCGGCCGACTTGAGCTGGAGCTGCTTTTGGTCGGCGGCCATCTTGGCCTTCTTGATGTCGTCCTGGGCGGCGGCCTTCTTGGCGTCGGCGGCCTGCACCTGCTTCGTCCGAGCGGCCACCGCCCGTGGGCCGGCCGCGAGCTGCTCGGCGAGGTCGGCCAGCTGCTGGTGCATGCGGTGCAGCGTGCGGAGGGTTCCTGCGGCGACGGCGACGGCCATGGGCAATGGGTTCCGAGGGCAGGGCGGCGAATCCCGCCCTTTGGGCCCGAAGTCTACCAGACGTCGGGGGTGGAAAAAGCGGCGGGCCGGTCGCCCCGAAGACGACCGGCCCGCGTGGTTGACGTCTGGCCTGGCCACGAGGGCCCTGCCTCCGTGAATCAGCTTCCCGTTTCCTGCATGAAACTCTCCAACTGCCGCGAACGGACCGGGTGCTGCAGCTTCTTGACCGCCTTGGCTTCGATCTGCCGGACCCGCTCTCGGGTCACGCGGAAGATCCGGCCCACCTCCTCGAGCGTGTAGGTGTAGCCGTCGGTCAGGCCGTACCGCAGCCGAACGATCTCCCGCTCGCGGTACGTGAGGGTCTTCAGAAGCGACTCGATCCGATCTCGGAGCAGGCCGTGCGTGGTCGACATGGTCGGACTGGCCACACCGACGTCCTCGACGAACTCGCTGAAGCTGGCGTCTTCGCTCTCACCGATCGGCCGGTCGAGGCTCATGGGCTGCCGGCCCATCTCCAAAACGCGGCGGGCTTCTTCGGCCGGCACACCTGCTGCTTCCGCGATCTCCTCGGGCGCCGGCTCACGGCCGAGCTCATGGAGGAGTTTCTTGGCCGTCGTCCGCAGCTTCGAGAGCACGTCGATCATGTGCACCGGGATGCGGATCGTGCGGGCCTGATCGGCGATGGCCCGCGTGATCGCCTGCCGGATCCACCAGGTCGCGTACGTCGAGAACTTGAAGCCGCGACGATACTCGTACTTGTCGACCGCCCGCATCAGGCCCGTATTGCCTTCCTGAATGAGGTCGAGGAAGGAGAGACCGCGGTTGCGGTACTTCTTGGCGATCGAGACGACGAGCCGCAGGTTCGCCGCCGAGAGGTTGCGCTTGGCGGCCTCGTATTCGACCTTGAGCTTTTCGAGCACCTGCACCCTCGTCCGCAGCGACCGCGGACTTTCCAGCGTCGTCAGCATCAGATCGCGGAGCTCCTTCCGCATGTCGGCGCGGTCGTCGGTGGAGAGTTGTCCCTCCTTCATGAGCCGGAGATCCTGCTGGATCCGGTCCATCCGCGAGGACATCCCGCGGAGCAGTTTGACGAGCGGCTGCACCCGTCGAGTGCGGAGGCTGAGCTCTTCGACGAGCACGAGCGACTTGGCACGATGCCTGCGGAATCGGAGCCGAGCGGCGCGGGCCTCCTCGGGGCCGGTGCGCTTGCTGATCAGGCGGCGAAACTCCGTCCGGCTTTCGCCCATCAGATGATCAAGCGTCACGAGGTTGTGCGGCATCCGCGCCTGGATCTGCTCCTTCGTCAGCCGCTCCGTGAGCGACACCTTGATGGTTCGGTCGAAGGGCAGCGAGCCCTCGTGCACCTTTCGCAGCGTGTCGACCGTGGTCTGCAGCGAGTAGGCACAGCCGAGAATGGCACGGCGAAACCGCTTGCGGGTCACCTCGATCCGCTTGGCGAGCGAAATCTCCTCGCGCCGCGTCAGCAGAGGAATTTCCGCCATCTGGGCCAGATACATCCGGATGGGATCGTTGCCGGCGTTGGACGGGGCCGTGGTGATTGCCTCGTCACGCCGGGGCTGCGGTGCAGGAGTGGCGGCGGCCGCGGCACCGGGGGTCGCGGTGCGCGGTGCCGGCGGAGTGTCGACGAGTTCGATGCCCCGCTCCTCGAGGGCCACGAGCAGTGCGTCGATCTTTTCGGGATCGACGGCCTCGTCGGGAAGATAGGCGTTGACCTGATCGAACGTGAGGTAGCCGAGCTCCCGGCCGATCGCGATCAGCGTGGCGAGGTCGCCCTCGCCGGGGCCGTTCGCTGCCGGGGCGGCGGGCTGAGTGGCCTTCGGTCGGCTGTCGTTGGACATGGTCATGCGATTCTTCATGGGTCGGTTCTCCATCACCATCGTACCGTCGCTCGCACGCCGCCCCCCGATCCGGCAGCGGAGTGTCCCGCCGGATCGACTGCAGCAACGAGTCGGACACCCTCACCCATCCTTGGGTTCGGTCATGCCCTGTTCGGAAAGTTCCGGGATCCCTTGGGCGGTTCGCCGTTCAGCGAGCAGCCTTTCGAGGAGCTCGGCCTCCGCCAGCGAATCCAGGCGGGAGGTTTTCAGTGTTCGGGCGCTGGCGTGCGCCTGCCGCTCGGCGGAGCGGCGTCGCAACGCATCGGTAAAGTGCCCGACCCGCTCGTGCGGATCGATCGGGCCGCGGGCCGCGCCGGCCTCGTCGACGGCGACGAGCAGGCTCTGCAGCAACGGGTCGGCGATCTCCATGAGCAGGTTGGAGAGCGCCACCTGCCGTCCGGCCGCGTGCAGGCGATGCGCGGCTTCGACGACGGTCCTGCCGGCCGGCGTCTCGAGGTCGGCCGGCTTCACCTCGCGGACGATGAGCCCCACGCTGTCGGGCACGCCCACGAGCACCTCGAGCACCTCGCGGTCCCAGGCCGGCAGCCGCGGCGGCCGCGAATCGTCTGCTGATGAGGACATTGCCGCCCCGGTCGAGGCGCCGCGCAGCTCCAACACCCGGCTCCGCAGCACGTCTCGCGACAGGCCAAACCGCCGCGACAACCTGCCGAGAATCTGATCCTCCCGCAGCCGCTGCTGCGAGGGCGGAAGCGACGACCGAGTCGACGCCGTGGCCAGGGGCTTGAGCACGCTCTCCACCGACGCCAGGGCCGCATCGTCACCCGCGTCGGGAGCCAGACTGGCGAGCACCTCGTCCATTCGGTAGTCGAGCGGATCACTGGCGCTTTCGACGAGCGACTCGAACGCCTCCCGGCCGCTCGCGAGAATGAACTCGCACGGGTCGACACCGGACGGCATCCGTGCGATTCGCACGTCGATCGGCTCGGCCAGCAGCACCTCGAGCACCTCGTTGGCCCGACGACGGCCGGCGTCGTCGCCGTCGAGCACGAGCACGATCCGATCGGCGTAGCGACGCAGCAGTTTTGCATGCCGCTCGCCGAGCGCCGTGCCGAGCACCGCAACCACGTCGTCGATCCCGGCCTGCCGGGCGGCGAGGCAATCGGTGTAGCCCTCGACGACGATCGCCCGCCGCGATTGCGTCATCGCGTCGCGGGCGGTGTCGAGCCCGTAGAGCATCGAGCTCTTGGAAAACAGCGGCGTCTCGGGGGAGTTGATGTATTTCGCGGAGTCGGACCGCTCACCGGGCAGCACCCGGCCGCCAAAGGCGACGCATCGACCCTGCGGATCGCGGATCGGGAACATCACGCGGCCGCGGAATCGGTCGTAGTGGCCAGAGTGATCGTCTCGCTCGATCACGAGTCCGGCCTTCACGAGGTCGGCTCGGCTCAGCGCTGCCGCGGCAGCCTGCCGCAACAGCCAATCCCACGATTGCGGCGCGAAGCCGAGTTGGAAGCGGTCGATCGTGGCCGCGGTGAGGCCTCGGGAGCGGAGGTAATCGCGGGCCGCCGCGGCATCGGCCGCCGACCGCAGGCAGTCGCAAAATCGCTCGGCGGCCCAGGTCATCACCGATCGCAGGGCCGCTTTGTCATCGGCCGGTAGGCTGCCGCGGCCGCGGGGCATCGAGATTCCCGCGCGGTCGGCCAGTTGCTCGAGGGCCTCGCGAAACTCGACCTTCTCCATCCGCATCACGAAACTGAAGAGATCGCCGCCGACGTCGCATACCCAGCAGCGATAGGTCTGCCGCTCCGGATTGACCTGGAGGCTCGGCTTGGAGTCGTCGTGCCACGGACAGAGGCCGGTCATGCCCTTGCCTTGACGGCGAAGGGAAATGTAAGAGCCCACCACGTCGACGATGTCGACCGATTCGCGAACCCGCTCCTTGACGTCGTCCCACGGCGTCGATGAAGGCTGCTGAAGCGGCACGGAAAGGGCCTTGAAGTTCGCGAACAACCGGCAGTCACAGGTGACCGTCGGAATGTATGCCTGCGGGAAAAACGGGTCAACGCCAGGAATCGCCCCCGCATTCCGCCCAGACTGCCGCAACGAGGCTTGGCAGCAGCCCGGTGGCCCAGCGGTCTTGGGGCTACTTGGCGAACCGGGGATCCCGTTGATTGCCCCGCGAGAGAACGTAGGCGACGAGGTCGAGCACCTCATTCTCGTTGAGCGTATCGATCAACCCGGCCGGCATCAGAGACGTCGGCGAGGGCAGGATCTCCTCGATTGCCGACCGTTCGATCACCACGCTCTTCGTCGCGTCTTCCGGATCGGTGACCACGGTGATCCGGTCTGGCGTTTCGGCGACAATCCGGCCGGTGACCACCTTGCCGTCCGCGGTCTGGACGATGCTCGCCTTGTATTGGTCGGAGACCACGCGACTTGGCTCGACGATCGCCTCGACAAGATCCTTGATCGGGAAGCGGCCTGCGGCCTGGGTGAGGTCGGGGCCGGTCGCCCCGCCGTCATTTCCGAAGCGGTGGCAAACAATGCACCGCGCGGCCGCAAACGTCCGCTGCCCGTGCGCGAAGTTGCGCGATCCCGGTTCGAGCCCCTTGGAGGCGGCGGACACGACGTCGTCGACCGTCCACGTGCGGCCCGGGCCTTCCGGCTTGGGCAGCGGCGGCGGGATGTACGGTTTGCGGATGCCGGTCGCCTCGAGCGCGAGCTTGTCGTTCTCGGACAATCCGGTGAGGCTTTCGGTCTCGATGTTGGTGAGAAACTTTCGGAAGCTGTTTCCACCCGCCCACCCCTGGGCCCGCGAGAACCAATCGTAGTAGGTCTTGCGGTCGGCCGCCGTCCAGGCGTCCTTCTCCGTGACCGTGCGAAGCGCGTAGGCATAGTGAATCTGCAGCAGATCCGACCGCTTTTCGAGCGATGCCCGCACCGAGGAGCCGTATCCAGCGTTGCGTTCCAGCAGCCGTCGCAAGTCATCCTCATTCGGCGCGAGGTTGGTGGTGGCCGCCGATTGGGTCGGCGCCGAGAGCAGTCCCGTGAGCGTGGACACGATGCCAGGAGCGCGCACCGCGACCAGCAGGCTCGACAGTTGCCGGTCGAGATCGAAGGATCCCGAGGGAAAGAGCGGAGCGAACCGTGCGGCGATTCGGGCCTTCACTTCGGCTGACGGTGCACCGAGCCTCACCATCGACAGCTCGTAGGCCCGGGCGAGATCGAGTTGGCCGGCCTGGTCGAGCGTCGCCGGATCGATGGAATCGAGCGCCGCGAATACGGCGGGTTGTGTCGCCGGCTCGCCCTGACGGGCCACCGCGATGGCCGCGTTGATGCGGGCCCGCGGTTCGCCGCTGGCGAGCGCCCTGTCCTGCCAGAGCGTGATGGGCTGGTGCTCGAGAGCGATGCGGGCTGCGTACCGCACGAAGCGATCGGCATGGCCCAGGTGAGGGAGCGCCGCCGCGACCGCGGCCTGCGGGTCGTTCGTCGCCTTGTGATGCGCCTCGAGTTCCCGGCGGAGCCGCCGCTCGCCCGCGGCCGTTGCGTCCCGAAGATCAGCCGGCGCCGTCGATTCGGAGCCGACGTACTTCACCCGATAAAGCTCGCTCTGGCCACCGCGGCCACCGACGGTGAAATAGATGGCACCATCGCGGCCCACGGTCATGTCGGTGAGTGGGAGGGGCGTGCGGGAGACAAACTCCTCCTTCGTGCCCTTGTACGTCGAACCGTCGGGCTCGAGATGGATCGCGTACATCGTTCCGAACGTCCAATCGCAGATGTACAGGGCCCGCTGATACTTCGCTGGGAAAGCGGCGCCATAGCCGAAGGCAGCGCCAACGGGGGAACCGGGCCCGATGTCAACGAGTGGCGGAAGGCTGTCGGGAACCGCGGCGGACCATTTACCGCTGCCGCTTCGCCAGCCGAGCTCGCTCCCGCTGGTGGCGTGGTTGACCCGCGTGGGGCGATACCACGGCGTGCCAAAATCCCATTCCATGTCGGCGTCGTAGACGAAGAGTTCGCCGTCGGCGTTGAACGCCATGTCGTAGGGATTGCGGTAGCCGGCGGTCCAGATCTCCCATGTCTTGCCTTCGGGATCGGTGCTCGCGACGTAGCCGCCGGGCGCGAGGATTCCAGCGGCATGCCCGTTGGCATCCCACATCCGCGTGATGATTTGGTCCTCGTCCCAGTTGGCCGGCAGCCTGCTGGTCGCCTCGGGCGGAAGCTCGACCCGGCGCTGGTTTGGACGGATGCCGCCCATCGTCTGCGGCTCGGTCACGTTTTTGATGGTAAACGGAACCTTGGTGTGGTTGCCGCAGATGACGAACAGCCGTTGACCGTCCGGCGAGAGGAGGATGTTGTGCGGGCCGTGCTCGCCGCCGCCTTCGAAGGTCCGAAGCTTCTCGACCTTGTCGGGCATGTCGTCGCCGTTGGAGTCGGTGACGCGATAGAGACCGCTGCCGGGGCCTCCGTTGCAGACCACGTAGAGCGAGTCAAAGGCCCAGAGCAGGCCTTGGGCCGCCGTGAGCGAAACAGGAATCCGCTCGACGACCGTGGGCGTCGAGCCGTCGAGCGCCGCGGGCGTGATTCGTACGAGCCCTTTGTCGCCCTGATCGCTGGCGATCAGCCTCCCCTTCGGGTCGGTCGTGAGGCAGACCCATGAGCCGAGTTCCTCGCGTGGCACCACGAACAATCGCTCAACGGCAAAGCCGTCCGGCACCGAAAAGGGGCTCCCCTTGGAGCCGCCTGTCTCAGCGACCGACTTCAGCACATCACCCCATGGGCCGGCGCCTCGTGTCGCCACGAGGCGGGCAGCGACGCGGTCCTTCGGAGTCGCGGGCTTCGCGGCGAACCATGATTCGTCGCTCTCCACGATCACGCTTTCGTCGAGCACGAGCCGGCAGGCGAAGCCAGCCACGCCGCCCTCGTTGCGTACGATCGCGACCAGTTCGTTTTCGCCGGGCACGAGGTGCTTTGCGACGTCGAGGGTGACCGGCCGCTGCCAGTCATTACCAGTGGCGATCGGCTTGCCGTTGAGCAGGAGCGTCATGGCGTTGTCGGCGGTCGCCGTGATCCGGGCCCGCTTCGCGCCTCCGGCGAACGTTTTCGAGAGCCGATACTCGCTAGAGTCTTCTCCGCCCCAGATCCAGGGGGCGTTGCCGTCGCCCAACGCGTCCTTGGCGACCGCCACCTTGGAGAGGCTTGGCATCGGCTCGACGTGCTGCTGGAAGACTCTGGCAGTGTCTGCCGCTGCCGCTGCGGCAGCGATCGGAGCCAGCGGCAGAAGAACGGCAGCCACGCATGCGGGCAGGAGGCGGCTACGGGACATCGAACTTCCTTTCGGGTCCAAAAAGGGAGGGGCTGAGGTTGGCAGGCCGGGCTGCGTCAACGGGCCGTCAGGACAGCAGCCGATCGACGCTTTCGAGCAGCCTGTCCATGGCGAACGGCTTCCGGATGTAGTCGTCCACGCCCAGCATCTCGGCATACGCCTTGTGACGACTTCCCTCGTTCGCCGTGATCATGATCACCCGCATGGGATTGGGGCGGCTGCGACGGAGCTTTTCGAGCACCAGAAACCCGCTCCGTTTGGGCATCATCATGTCGAGCACGACAAGATCGGGATCCTCGCCCTCGGCGAGGACCAGCCCTTGGTTGCCGTCGCGGGCCACGAGGATCTGATAGCCCCGGGACTCGAGCACCGTCCGCATCGACTCCACGATCTCGGCGTCGTCGTCGACGAGCAGAATTCGCTTTCCGACCGGCTTCGTCGCGGACGTCGTGCCCCCTGCGGCCTCGGCCTCAGGTGCCGCTGCCCGACTGGTCTTCTTTGCTCTTTTGACTGCCATAACTGCTGGTTCCAGGGTCTTCGAAACTCGATGAATGGTATCACGCCCCGCTCAAACCGGCCAACGAGCCTCGTCGTGACCGGAACGGACCCAAGCAGGCTGCGGCTCCGATAAGACCCACCGCCGCCCCGAGGGCCACGTCGCTCGGGTAATGGGCCGATGTGACAACCCGCTGGAGGGCCGTCGCGGCGGCCAGGAAGGCAAAGAGGGGGATGCCCCGCGGGTAACGCCAGGCCAGTGCGGCGGCGAGGCCGGCCGCGACCGCGGAATGGCCTGACGGAAAACTCATCAAGTCGGCGGCATGCGGTGCGGCCACGGTCAGTGATGCATCGCCGAAGGTCGCAAACGGCGACCCCAACGTCGCCAGGTCGGCCGCCCGTGGCCGAACCCGTTCGACGGAGACCTTGATGGCGTCGACGACGAGGCCGCCGAGGTAGGTGGCCGCGACGAGCCGGGCAAACGCCTGCTCCCCGGCGGCGAACCGCCCCGGCCATGGAAACCGCAACGACGGATCCAACGTCAGGGCCGCGAGCAGGATGATCAGAGCGCCGAGCGAATGCCCCGAGATTTCCAGGAGGTTGATGAGTCGTCCGATCTCGCCCGGCAGCCGATGCGACTTGCACCATGTGGCCACTGGAAGATCGATGAAAAACAGCAACAGGCCGGCAGCTGCCACGGCCGCTGCCGTGATCAGCAGCATGGTTCGGAAACGGGATGGATGGCGAAGCGGGGCTATGTCGAAACGAGTGTCACTCATCGCCGTATTCTCGCAGAATCGCGTCGCCGTGGTCGAGAGCGATCAAACGGCGGGGATCACTGCCACAGGCTGCGGTCGAGCAGCCGGTAGTTGATGGCCTCGCTAATGTGGCTGCACGAGATCGTGTCGGCCGCGTCGAGATCGGCGACCGTCCGGGCAACGCGGAGCACCTTGTCGTGAGCCCTCGCGGAGAGACCCAGGTCGCCGACGGCAGCGCGGAGCAACTCGGCTGCGGCGGGCTCGGTCCGGCAGAACTCGCGGATCTCGCGGCTCGTCATCCGGGCGTTGCACCGCGTGGCTCGCCCCGTCGCTCCGCCGAAACGCTGCGCCTGCCGAAGCCGGGCCGCCAGCACCGCCTCGCGCATCTGGCTGCTCGACGTGCCCGAGCGTGTCGCCGAGAGCTCGCGGAAGGGAACCGCGGGCACTTCCAGGTGGATGTCGATCCGATCGAGCAGCGGTCCCGAGACCTTGCTCATGTATTTGTCGACCTGCGGCGCCGTGCATTGGCATGTCCGCCGCGGCTCGCCGCGGTAGCCGCAGGGGCAGGGATTCATCGCCGCCACCAGCATGAAATCAGCCGGAAAGCGCGTCGTCGATTTTGCCCGGCTGATCGTCACTTCGCCATCCTCGAGCGGCTGGCGAAGCACCTCCAGCGTGCGCCGGTTGAACTCCGGAAGTTCGTCGAGAAACAAAACTCCCTTGTGTGCCAGCGAGATCTCCCCGGGCATTGGGATCGATCTGCCTCCGACGAGTCCGGCTTCGGAGATCGTGTGATGCGGCGCGCGAAAGGGTCGTGTCGCCATCAAAGGCTGGCCCGCCTGCATGAGCCCAAGCGCGCTGTAGATCCGCGTGGTCTCGATCGACTCCGCCGCCGAGAGTTGCGGGAGGATCGTCGGCACTCGCTTCGCGAGCATCGTCTTGCCGCCCCCCGGTGGCCCGACCATGAGGCAGTTGTGGTTGCCGGCCGCCGCGACGCAGATGGCACGCTTCGCTGCTTCCTGGCCACGAACGTCAGCGAAGTCGATGTCATAGGAGGCGAAGCGATCGAACCACTCGGAGACCCGGGCGGGTGTGGGAGCAATCTGGAGATCACCGGAGAAAAACTGTACGGCCTCCGTTAGAGAGGAAACGGGGATCACGTCGATGTCCTGAACGACGGCGGCCTCCATCGCGCTGGCGGCCGGCACCACCACGCCCTTGAGCGGCCGTCCGCCCCGAGAATGCTCATGCTTCTGCCGCGCTGCGGCGATCGCGATCGACAGGGCGCCACGGGCGGGGCGGGTCGATCCCTCCAGCGACAACTCGCCGATGACCGCGTAATCGAGCAGTCGTTCGGAAGAAAACTGGCCGCTGCCGGCCAGAATACCCAGCGTGATCGGCAGGTCGAACGTGGCGGCCTGCTTGGGAAGGGCGGCAGGCGCGAGATTGACGACGATCCGGTCGTTGGGCCGTGTGAACCCCGAGTTGACCATCGCTCGGGCGACGCGATGGGTGCTCTCCCGAATCGCCGCGTCGGGCATCCCGACGAGCACGGTGGCGGGCAGGGCTCCCGCGGAAACATCCACTTCCACGTCGACCGGAACGGCTTCGATGCCGACCAGGGAAAAGGTCTGCAGGCGTGCCAGCATGGGATCTGCTCCATTATTCTCGGGTGATGCGGAGATGTCCGCGGCGGCTCGGTGTTCAGGAGTGTACAGATGTATATTTTTGTGTCAAGGGCCTGCATCGCGGCCGTCGGCTGCCTGCTCGGTGCCGTCTCGATCCGGGCCGACGAGGGGATGTGGCTCTTCAACGCCCCGCCGCTCGACCGCCTGCGGCAGGATCACGGTGCGATGCCGACGGCCGAGTGGCTGCTCCATCTGCAGCAGTCGAGCGTGCGATTCAACTCCGGCGGATCAGGAGCCTTCGTGTCGGCCGACGGTCTGGTGATCACCAATCATCACGTCGGCGCCGACAGCCTCCACAAACTCGGCGATGAAACCCACGACTACGCCCGCGATGGCTTCGCCGCCGCCACCCGCGCCGACGAGTTGAAGTGCCACGACCTCGAGCTGAATGTCTTGGTGTCGATCGAAGACGTGACGGCTCGCGTGCAGGCAGCGGTGACGACCGGGATGACGGCCGAGCAGGCGTTTCCGGCGCGGCGGGCCGCGATGGCCGCGATCGAGCAGGAGTCATTGGCCGCCACCGGACTGCGGAGCGACGTCGTGACGCTCTATCAGGGCGGGGCCTACCACCTCTACTGCTCCAAGAAATACACCGACGTGCGGCTCGTGTTTGCGCCGGAGCAGCAGATCGCCTTCTTCGGCGGCGACGCCGACAACTTCGAGTTTCCGAGATACAACCTCGACATCTGCTTTTTTCGCGCCTACGAGGAGGGCCGGCCCGCCCGCGTGCCGCACCATCTCGATTGGGCGACAGGGCCCGTGGCCGAGGGCGATCTCGTGTTCGTCTCGGGGCACCCCGGGCACACCGACCGGGGCAACACCGTCGCCGAGATCGTCTCGATGCGCGACCATGTGGTGCCGTTTCAGCTCGCCACGCTCAATCGTCTCGAGGCGCTCTATGGTGCCTATGCGGCACGTGGCCCCGAAGAGCGAAGGCAGGCGATGGGCGACTTGTTCGGCGTGCAGAACGGCCGCAAGGCTCGGCAGGGAGTGCTCGCCGGCCTGCTCGATCCGCGGATCATGGCCGCCAAACGTCAGGCGGAAGTCGATCGGCGGAAAAGGCTCGAGGACGGGCTGGCGGGCGGGACGTCGCCCTACGTTCGCATCGAGCAGGCCCAGGCGACGCTCGACGGCATCGCCCTGCGGCATCGCCTGCTCGAGGGCGGCCTCGCGTTCAACAGCCGGTTCTTCGCCAATGCGCGGACGATCCTGCGAGCGGTCGAGGAGCAGGCCAAGCCCAGCGGAGAAAGGCTCCGGGAGTTTCGCGACTCGAATCGCGAGTCCCTCGAACTCCGACTCTTCTCGGACGAGCCGTTGTACGGCGAGTTTGAGACCGCGAAACTCGCCGACTCGCTGACCTGGCTGGCGACCACACTCGGTGGCGACGACGAACTGGTGACGAGCGTGCTCGCGGGCAGGTCACCGCGGGATCGTGCCGGCGAACTGATCGCCGGGACAGGGCTCGGCAGGCGTCCGGACCCGAAGTCAGGCAGCGCTCCGCCGGACAGCCGGCGGGCCCTGTATGACGGCGGGCCGGCGGCGCTGGCTGCGTCAAGCGACCCGATGCTCGCAGTCGCGAAACTCGTCGATCTCGAGTCGCGGTCGCTGCGGCGGATCGCAGAAGAGGCCGACGAGGTGAAGCGGCAGGCGCACGCCGAGATCGCGGCGAGCCAGTTCGCCACCGAGGGCACGGCGATGTATCCCGACGCCACCTTCACGTTGCGGCTCGCCTACGGAAGCGTGGCAGGCTATGGCGAGGCCGGCCCGCGGCGCATCGCCCCGATCACCACGTATGCGGGACTCTTCGCGCGGGCTGCGGCCAAGCGTGAGACACCGCCATTCGACCTCCCGGCGCGCTGGAATGAGCTGCGCGACCAGCTCAAGGCCGATGCCGCCTTCATGGCGACACCGCTCAACTTCGTCTCGACGGCCGACATCATCGGCGGCAACTCGGGGAGCCCCGTGGTGAACCGCGACGGGCGGCTCGTTGGCGTGATCTTCGACGGTAACATCGAGTCGCTCGTGCTCGACGTCGCCTACGACGATCGGCGTGCCCGCGCGATCGCGGTGGATGCCGCCGGCATTCTTGCCGCACTTCGCACGGTTTATCGGGCCGATGCCCTGGTACGCGAAGTGGTGGTGGCGGCTGACGGACGGCGGTAAACTTCGGCGATCACCAGGCACTGCAATGTGCCGCGGACTCCTGGGAGGAACTCGGCATGGACGCTCACGATACGAACCGCAGCGACCTTCGTGCGGGTCAGCGGCAGGTCGCTGGTCGGTGGTGGTTACTGGTGATGATTGCCGTTGGGTGGTCGGGCCCCGTCGTTCCGGCCGCCGCGGCCGACGCCCACAACATGAAGATCACCGCGGCGGGCATCCGGCTCGGCGGCCAGGTGTCGGGCCCGCAGCTCACCGATCAGTCGCTTGCCCATCACGTGGTCGTGCTCGAGTTTTGGGGCGTCCACTGCCCTCCGTGCATCGCGAGCATGCCGAAGCTCGAGGCGCTCCATCGTCAGCTCGGTCCGTCGGGCCTCATCGTGGTGGGGGCGCACGCACAGGGCGGTGAGCCCGCCGAAGTCAAGAAAGTGGTCGATGAACTCGGCGTCACGTTTCCGATCGTCGAAAACGCCCAAGTCGCCGACGGAATGGACTTTGAGGGCATCCCCCACTGCATGGTCTTCGACCACACCGGCCAGTGCATTTTTCGGGGCTCGCCCGCGGAGGCGCACGAGTCGGTCATCGCCGCCGTTCGACTCGCGCCGGCGGCGGTGTTGGAGGGGAAGCAGCTCGTCAAGCTCGCCGCCCTTGGCGCGTCGCTCCAAAACGAAGCGAACCTCGCCGGTGTGTTGCGCAAGTCGAAGGGGCTGGTGAAGTCGAAGGACGAGGCGACGGCGGAAGAGGCCCGGTATGTGGTTGAGAAAGTGGAAGCCCATGGCCGGCGGATGCTCGAACAGGCCGTCGAGGCGAAGGCCACGGATCCCGTGCGTGCCGCAGGCTTGCTCCAGCGATGCGCAGCGGGCTACAAAGGCACCGACATCGGCATCGAGGCGATGAAGATCGCCCGCGAGTGGAAAAAGGACAAGTCGTTCATGGACGCGATCCGTTGATGCGCGATCGTGGAGAGGTGCCGATGCGTTGTGCCATGGTGCTCGCGGTCATTCTGTGCGGAGTGTGTCCCGCGGCGCGCGCCGCCGACCCGGTATCGCCGATCGCCGCCGAGCCTCGCTGGCAGTCGCTGTTCGACGGCCGGACCCTCGGGGAGTGGAAGCAGACGCCCTTCGGCGCCGAGGGCGAGCCGCTGGTTGCCGATGGTGTGATCCGGATTCCGATGGGGGGCGACCTGAGCGGCATCACCTGGGCGGGTGATTTTCCGCGGCGCGACTACGAGATCGCGCTCGAGGCGCGGCGGGTCGAGGGCAATGACTTCTTCTGCGGGCTGACGTTTCCCGTGGGAGACGACTCCTGCAGCCTGATTCTCGGCGGCTGGGGGGGCGCGATCACCGGTCTGTCGAGCATCGACGGCCGCGATGCGGGCGACAACGAGACCACCGACGCCCGCGTCTTCGAGAAGGGGCGATGGTACGCCGTGAAGGTGCGTGTGACGGAGGAGCGGATCGAGTGTTTTCTCGACGGCGAGTCGATCATCGATCAGGCCACCGAAGGTCGCCGGATCTCCGTTCGCGACGAGGTGATCCCCTCCAAGCCGCTGGGAATCGCCACCTACGCCACGACGGCGGAGGTGCGGGGCCTCCGCTGGAGACCGGTTGCCGCCGACGCGGAATCGCCCTGAGCGAGTCGCCCACGCGTGCCGGATTGGGACCGCTTGTGATTCGAGGCGACAACGGCATCGGCAACCCGGACCCATGCACAGTCCGGATGGACAAAAAATGGCTGCGCAGCGTTGGTTTGGCCAGGGGAGGATGGAGGCACGGGGAACGCGCGATCTTTTCCACGACTGCGGCCCAGTGTCAGCCACGCCGCGTCGCGTCAGGCCGAGATTGAACGTGTCCGTCGAATGACTGTCGAGGAGCGGGGCAAGGCGGCCTTGTGGATGACAGCACGATTCGCAGCGCTGCGACCAGCGGCTCGGCTGGGACGCCGCCGCCGAGCGGTTCAACAACTCCGCCCCGGTTCGACCGCTACCCGCCCGGCGACCATACCCATGGTCGCGCCGCTCGACGGAGCCATCGACGGGCCCGCTTGTCAGCGCGGCAGCGAGTGGAAATCGATCGTCGGCTCATCGGCTGCGGTCGAGTCGCGGGTGAAGACCTCGCCGATCTTCCCCGGTGCTGCGAAAAAACCGCAGTTCTTCATGAAGAAGCGACCGCCCGTCGCACCCCCGTCGTAATCCATGCGGTGACGGCCTCGACCGGTCGCGTCCGCCGACAGCCGGGCTTTCGTGCACTCGTGCCATACACCTTGCGTGTCTCGGACCCAGACGTTGCCGTAGTCCGCTCCACGCGTGAGGTGACCGGTGTTGGGGTTGAAGTTCTCGAGAAAGGAATGGAATCCGCGGAGATGCGTCGTCGTCTTCGGGCGGCGGAAGCTGGCGATCAGCCGCCATTCCTGCTTCGCCTTGTCGCCGAACCAGGCGGTGTAGCGGGTCTGGCCGGGAGCCTCCGGGTCGGGCGTCACCTCCGTCAAAAAGCGATAGGTGATGCCGGCTTTCCAGGGGTAGATCAGGTAGCTCTGGCCGCCCGAGCCCTCGTTGCCGAACTCGCCGACGTGCACGTCCGGGCCCGCGGAGAGTTTCACGACGCGCATGTCTTCCGGAATGTCCCTGGTGTTGTCGGTGGAAAAAGGGCTCCACACCGAAAACAACACCCGGCGTTCCACCGGGCCGTTCACCTGAATCCCGAAATAGCCTTCGCCGAAGCCGTTGGCCATGAAATAGGAGCCCTGCACGTCGAATCCTTCAGGGACCGTGATTTCGCTGTAGGCGTACTGCAAATCGGTCGGTTTCGGCGTTTCGTACGTCAGATGCACCGAAGGGCCACGTCGCCCCCAGTAAAACATGTTTCCCTCGTTGTTCCGTACGAAATCGACGGCCAGCGGCTCGTCGGTAGCGTGGATCACCAGCGCCTGCACGTCGGCTTCTGCGGCGGCCTCGTCATCCGGTCGCGCAAGCTCGACGCGGACGTAGCCCGCCTGCTTCACGTCCAGTTCGCCCAGCTCGTGCGTGGCAGGCTCCGGGCCCGTGAACGTCGCCATGAAGGTGCGTTCACCCGCCCGCACGACGACGCCGGGCGTGCCCTGCCGCGCCCGGCCGCGGAGCGACAACCGGACTGTGGCCGGGCGGTCGAGGCGAAAGAAAACCACCTGCTGATCGGCACCATGTCCGGCGTCGTCCGCCGGATCCATGCGAAAGGCATTCCCCGCCAGAGGTATCGACCAGGGCGAGCCGCCGGCCGCTACGCCCGGGAGGACCACCGTTCCGCAAAGGACGACGCAGAGAAGGCGATGAATCACGGCATGGCTCCATCGGCACCGCGGGAGGTCTCGCGCCCTCGAACAACAACATCCCGGCCTTGGTGAAGTGTACGTCGTCGCCTCGATCCTCACGGCAGCCGAGCGTGGTCCGGCTGAGAAACACCCGCTTCGGGAGCCGATGCGGCGGCCACCCGTCTACCCGTCGCTCGCGCTCCGGGCTTCCCGAGCACCCGAGGCCACGGCGCAGGCTTCCCTGATTTCATTTCAGCCGGGTGCCCGGCCTTCGAGGGCGGCCCGCACCGCCTCGCGGGCTTCCCGCCAGCGGCTCTTCACCGTTCTCTCGGAGATCTCGAGCAGCGAAGCGATCGTCTTTTGATCGGCCCCGAGGTACCAGACGAGCTGGAAGATCTCCCGCTGGTCCTCGCGGAGACCCTCGATCGCCTCGTGGAACAGCGTCCAGCGATCAAGCTCCTCCGTAAGGGGCTCCGCGGCTGCGATGAGCTGCAGAGGTTGGCCCTGGCCACTCTTGGACGGCCGCTGGACACCCGTGGCATGATTGGCGGCGAACGACCCGGGGCCTGCATGCCGGCGGGCGAGATCGATCAATTCGCGGTGAAGCTGCGTCGCCGCCAGGGCCATCACCGATCGAGGAGACTCGAGACGCATCTGCCCGAGGGTGCGGTGCAATCGCATCGCGGCATTTTGGAAGACGTCATCCGTGTCGTCCCAGCGTCGCACGTTGGGAAATCGCGCGAGCATCCGGCTGGCGAGTGCCCGCAGGCGGCCGCTGCAGACCTCGAGAATGGTGTCGCGGGCGGTCATGTCCCCGGCGGCGAGCCGCTCGAGGCAGGACGCGATCTCAGGGGCGAACGAGTCGTCGGTATCCATGCCGTTTCCGCCGGAGTTTCCGCCAATTATTGGAATCTACCAGATTTGTTTGCCCCTTGGCCCGGGCGTTCTCGTCATAAGAGGTAGAGGGCATGCGACATCCTGGACCCAGCAGCGGAAGGACCATGAACGCGTTCAGTCAATTTCCGGCGGCAATCGAGCTTCCCGTGCGTCGTCGTGGACCAACCGTGTCAGCGGCGGCGGCCTGTCGGGTGCTTGGTTTGCCGGGCGGGGAGTCCGATCCCGTTCGAATCATCCTCGCTGCTCAGATCCGTCTCCGTCGCTGGCGGAGGCTCGGCGAATCCGGCCAGTCCGGCGGCACCTTTGGTCACGTTCGGCGGATTATTCGTGCCCGGGACGCCCTGTTGCAAGAGTCATACGGTCGGTCTGTGTCGCTGCGGTCGCAGGTCATCGCCGAGGTCAAATAGGCTCGAATGTCCGGCGGGCGGCGTGCGGGGCCGGTTGTCGACCGGTTGTATAAAGGGGGGATGCATCCCTCAGATCGCGATGGCGAGGCCGTTTTCGGAGTCGGCGGGCCGGCAGGTCCGGCCGAGGCCTCGGGGCTCAGCGGAGGCGACGAGCACTTCGGTCTCCAGTGGAACCGAGCCGACGGCGACGTGGCAGGCGATGAGTTTCCCCCGGGGTTGAACCTCGGCGGTGTGATCATCGTCCGGCTTCTGGCCGAGGGTGGCATGGGTCGCGTCTACGAAGCGCGACAGGAATCGCCCGCCCGCAGCGTCGCCGTCAAGGTGATCCGGGGCGGCTTGGCATCGGCCTCGCTCGTGAGGCGGTTCGAGTACGAGGCTCAGGTGTTGGCACGACTGCGGCATCCGCACATCGCCCAGATTCATACGTTCGGTGTCCATGCCGATGCGCGTGGCGCGGTGCCGTTCTTCGTCATGGAACTCGTCGAGGGCGCCTGCACGATCACCGAGCATGTCCGGAAGCATTCGGTTTCGATCCGGGATCGAGTGGCCCTCTTCAGGAGGATCTGCAGCGCGGTGGCCCACGGCCATCGCACGGGCGTGATCCACCGCGACCTGAAGCCCGGCAACATGCTCGTCGATGAGGCAGGGGAGCCGAAGGTGATCGATTTCGGTGTGGCTCGTTCGATCGATGCCGAGCGGAACGAGGCGACTGCGATGACGCGTGTCGGCGATGTGGTCGGCACGCTGCGCTACATGAGTCCCGAGCAGTGTGGCGTGGAGGAAGGCGACGTCGATGCCCGGACGGACGTCTATGCGCTGGGCGTGGTGCTTTATGAACTGGTCTGTGGCACGTTGCCCTATGACGTGAGCGGCAAGTCGTTCGTCGAGGTGGCACGCATCCTGGGCGATCCCGCCAGCGTGCCGACCGACGCGGTTGAAGCGGCGGCCCGGGCCGGGCGAGTCGGCGGGGTCGATGCCCGCGCGCTGGCCACCCTCACGGGCAAGTGCCTGGAGAAGCAGCCCGCGGACCGCTACTCCACGGCCATCGAACTCGAGGCGGAACTCGAACGCTGGCTCGCCGGAGAGCCGGTCTTGGCGCGGCCGCCCTCCTCGTGGGAAACGGTGACGAGGTTTGCCCGTCGCCACCGCGTGGCCACGCTGGCGGCGGCTGTAGTGCTCGTGTCGCTCATTGCCGCCGTCGCCGGCATCTCCTTCTTTTATCTGCGATCCGAACGGCAGCGTGAACTGGCCGACCAGGCACGGCGGACGGCGGAACTCCGCGAGTCCGAGGCGGAGCGGCAGGCGGCCGCCGCGCGGAGCCAGCTCTTCTTCTCGAACGTGCTTTTGGCGGCCGAGGCTCGCGATCGCGACAACGTGGGCGAAGCTCGTCGGCTGCTCGATGCGGCGCGGGCGCTCGTGGGCGACGCGGGCGCCGCCCAGCAGGTCGAAATCGACTGCGCGGCGGCGTCGCTCGACGAGTCGCTCCACGTGATCGACGGCCATGAAGAGATGGTGACGTCGGTGGCGTGGCCGCCGGATGGCAGCCGGGTCGCGACGGGGGAGGCCGGCGGGAGAATCTGCGTGCAGCCGCCCGCAGGATCGACCGCGGCCGCGGACCTGCTCGTGCTGGAGGGCCACACAGGCCCCGTGTGGTCGCTGAACTTCTCGCCAGACGGTGCACTGATCGCGTCCGGTGCCGCCGACGGTGAAGTCCGAATCTGGGATGCGGTGAATGGCACGCTGGTGCGCCAGCTCGGCGCGCACCAGGGCGGTGTCTATGCCGCCAGTTTTTCGCACGACGGCCGTTCGCTCGTGACCGGCGCGCGGGATCGGACAGCCCGCATCTGGGATGTGGCCACGTGGCAGGTATGCGGGCGGCTCGAGGGGCATCAGGGCACGATCTACTCGGCCTGCTTTTCACCCGACGATACGGAGGTCGCCACCGCCTCGCTCGACCGCACCGCCCGGATCTGGGATGTGGCGCGAGCCACGGCCCGCTGCACCTTGGCGGGGCACGAGGGGAGGGTGTTCAGCGTGGCATTCGCAGCCGACGGCAGGACGATCGCGACTGCCAGCGACGACGGCTCGGCTCGCCTCTGGGACGCTGCCACTGGCGGCGAGCGGTTGGAGTTCAGGCATCCGTTTCGGGTCAACGCGGTGTCGTTCGTCGGTGATGGTGACCGGCTGGCAACGGCATCGGGCGACGGCGTGCTGCGGGTCTGGAGCACATCGGGTGGAGACGAGGTCGCGCGGTTGCGCGGACACTCTGCACCGCTCTGGTCGGTGGCCTGCGCGCCTGGCAGCGGTACCGTGGCGACCGGATCAGCCGACGGGACGGCACGCGTCTGGGACGTCGACTTCGGGATCTCATCGCGGATGACCTGCGGCGACAAGGTGCTTGCCGTGTCTTGCTCGCCCGATGGCCGCCTCGTGGCCACCGGGCTGGCTGGCTCCACCATCCGGCTCTGGGACGCGGCGACGCTGCTGCCGCGAGGAATACTCGACGGGGCCGTGGGCCGCGTGAGCGCCGTTCGCTTCACTCCCGACGGCCGCAGTCTGGCCGGCGGCTGCGATGACGGTGGGGTGCGGATCTGGGGCGTGGGGAGCCTGGAGCAGGAGGCCGCGATCAAGCCACATGAGAAACGCATCTATTCGGTCGACTTCTCTCCCGACGGCCGGCTGGTGGCCACGGCTGCCGAGGATCGGACGGCCCGTCTCTGGGATCTGGAGGAATCGCGGCCCTACGCCCCGCCGCTCAAGCATTCGCGGCGCACGTTTTGCGCGGCGTTCTCCCCCGACGGCACGCTCGTGGCCACGGCCTGCGAGGATCGGATCGCAAGGATCTGGCGGGTCGCCGACGGATCCGAACGGGTGAGGTTCAGCGGGCACGAGGGTCCGGTCAACTGGGTGGCGTTCTCGGCCGACGGTCGGCTCGTGGCGACGGCGAGTTCGGACGGCACGGTGCGGATCTGGAACGCCGCCGACGGCACGCTGACACGCGTGCTGACGGGGCCGACACACCAGGTCTGGAAGGTCGCCTTCTCGCCCGACGACCGGCGGATCGCGGCGGTGTCGGCGGACGGCACCGCGAGAATCTGGGACGTGGCTACGGGGCAGGCCACCCCCGCGCTTCGTGGGCACGGCGATCAGGTCTGGGGCTTTGCCTTCGCGCCGGACGGACGGTCGCTGTTCACGGGCTCTTGGGACGGCACGGCGCGGGTCTGGGGCGTGGCGGTCGCCGAGATCGCCCGTCGCCGTGCAGTCGAACGGTAGGCCGCGTCAGGCCGAAGCGAGCACGTCGCCGAGCGTTTTCTGGAGGACGCCGGCGCTGGCCTTCAGTGCCTGCACCTCTTTCGGCCAGAGGTCGATTTCGAGCGTCTTCTCGGCGCCTGCGCCGCCCACGATGGTGGGCACGGAGAGCGCCACATCGCGAATCCCGTAGCAGCCGGTTTGGACGGTCGACACCGGGAGCACCCGCTTCGAGTCGAGCGTGATCGCATGGATCACTTCGGCGATCGAGACGCCCACGGCGAAGCCGGCGCCGGTCTTCTTCTTGATCATCTCGGCGCCCGAGGTCTTCGCCCGCTGGAAGACGTCGGCCCCGAGTTTCTGGGTGAAGCCCGGATACTTCTCGAGCGGCAGGCCGGCGACGCTGGCGCTGCTCCAGACGGGAACCATGCTGTCGCCGTGTTCGCCCAGAATCATCGCCTGCACCTGCGTGGCGGGGGCCTTGAGGTTCATGGCGAGGAGACTGCGGAACCGGAGTGTGTCGAGCAGCGTGCCGAGGCCGATCACGCGGCCCTGGGGAAGGTTCAGTTCCTTCTCGGCGAGGTAGGTGAGGATGTCGACCGGATTGGAGACGACGAGCACGATCGCATCGGGCTTCATGCCCTTCGCCTTGATGTCGCCCAGGATCGACCGGAAGAGCACGACGTTGCGGTTGATGAGCGCCAGTCGGCTCTCGTCGGGCTTCCGCCGCAAGCCGGCGGTGATGCAGATCACGTCGGCGTCGGCGAGGGCCTCGTAGCCGCCCGCGTGGATCACCTGATCGGCGATCGCCGGCGAGCCGTGCAGCATGTCGAGTGCCTGACCATCGGCCAGGTCGGCATTGGCGTCGACGATCACGATCTCGTGGACGAGGCCGCCGACTTGGAGCGCGAAGCCCGCCGAAGAGCCGACAATCCCGCCGCCGCCAATGATGCCAACCTTCATCGTTTCACTCCATGTCTGTCGTTCGTTAATGGTTCAAGGGGCCGCTGGACGACCCGGGGTCTCCTCGCGGGGATATTTCGCGTTACCCCGCATGGCAGTTCGTGGTTCGTGTGAGCGAAATCTCCAACGCTCGTCGATCCCCGGGGCGTCCAGCGGCCCGGTTGTTCATCTCAGGCCGCGGCGATTCCGAGCTGCTTGCAGACCTGCTCGGTGACGATCTTGACCAGCGATTCAGTGTCGAGGCCGGCGGGCGTCATCGGGCGGGTGGCATTTTCCGGGTCGGCGCCCATCGGGTGGGGAGCGTCGAAGGCCTTGCGGGCCACGCCGGTGGTGCCCCAGCTGGCGCGGAACACGTCGTTGGCACAGATGTCGCAGTTCTCCATGTTCTTCTCGAGCCGCGGGTCGGTGTAGCCCCACTTGGCCTTGAGATCGAGCAGTTCCTTCGTCTCCTGCTTGGTCAGGTAGGTCACCCGGCCGAGGTCCTTCGAAAGCATGAGAATCCGGCAGTAGGCGTCGAGGATCTCCGTCCACCAGTAGGCCTTCTCGACCGTCTCGCCGAAGCTGACGGTGCCGTGGTTGGCGAGGATCACGACATTAGACTGCTTCACAAACGGCTTGACGGTATCGGCGAACTTCTGGCCGCCGGGGGTCTCGTAGCGGGTGATCGGCACGTCGCCGAGAAACACCTCGACCTCGGGCAGCACGCACTGCGGGATCGGCTCACGGGCCACGGCGAAGGCGGTGGCGTGCGGCGGGTGGCAGTGGACGACCGACTTGATCTCGGGCCGCTCCTTCATGATCGTGAGATGCAGGAGGATCTCGCTCGACCGCTTGCGGTTGCCGCCGATCTGATTGCCCTCCATGTCGACGATGCAGAGGTCGGAGGGCTTCATGAAGCCCTTCGAGATCATGGTCGGCGTGCAGAGCACCTCGTTGGGGCCGAGCCGGAATGAGATGTTGCCGTCGTTGCCGGCGGCGAAGCCCTTGTTGTAGATCCGCCGACCGATGTCGCAGATCTCTTCCTTGAGCTGGGAGAGTGACTTGTCGGAGGTTTTGGGGGTGATGGTCGCCATGGGTGCTCCTTCTGGTGGCTGGGGTGAGTCGAGTCAGGTGTGTCTTGGGTGGGGCGGCGTGCGCGTCCTAACGATTCTTGCCCACGTTGCCGGTCGCGGCCGGTGTGCGGGTCGTGGAATCCCGTCGGGCTGGGTTGCCGTTGCCGGCCGTGCGGGTGGTGACGGTCATGACGGGATCTCCAGGCGGTCGATCAGGGCTGCGATGTAGGCATCGACGGGCTTGTCGTCAGGCCGAAACGGCTGAGCCGCCTCGCCCCCCTCGCTGAATGCCACCAGTTGGTCGTCACCGGCACCGAGGTCGTCCCAGGCGACGAGCGGCTCGGCCGGTCCGTCGCCGGCGGAGAGGTCGTCCGTGGCCAGAGGCACGACGAGCCGCAGCACGCCGCCCCGCATCGTGGGATGGGGTTCGACGAGCGTCACCGTGCCGATGGTTTTGCCAAGTCGCATTGGGGTCGATCCTCTCGAAGGGCCGGGTCTTCGGTCAGTGCGTGTGGGTCTTGCAGCCACAGCCGGCGGGGGCGGCGGCGAGTTCCGCGGGCACTATCGGAGACGGTGTGCGGTTGAACTCGGCGCAGAGCCGTTCGAGCGCCGCGGCCGGGAACGCGGCCGGGTCGACGACGAGCAGATTCGCGGCGGCATCGGTGGCAGCGGCGGCAAGGCTCGCGGCATCCCGGGCCGTGACCGCCCGCAGGCTCGCGGAACGATTGGCGAGGATCACGGCGACCGCCGGCCGGCCGGTTAGAAGCACGCCGCGGGCCGCGTCCTTCGACGCATGCACGGCCAGCGCCGTGATCACGTCGGCGAGCCCTGACGACGGCAGGTGCTGCGCGTGAGGGATGGCACGGGAGATTGCGGCGGCGCGTCCGGAGGCGTCACTGTGGCAGGCGGCCTGAGCGATCATGAACGGCCGGCCGGCGGTCGCGGTCGGCGTGGCCCCCGAGCCGCGAACAAACACAATCCCCGTCTCCTTCGCGCGGTCCCGAGCCGAGGGCGTGATCACCGCGCTGGCATGGATCATGACCCGGCTCACGCCCGTCGGCACCCGTTCCAGATGAGCGAGCGTGACCACCCGCTCGATGATCGTGAAGCCCGGAATCGTGGCTGAAACGGGCTGGGCGGCGGGGAGCGATGCCGAGGCGGGCGCTCGCTGAAGAGCGGGCTGCGTCGCGCCGATGCGGCGGATGACCTCGGCGACGAGGGCCTGCACCGCGGCGGCGTCGAGTGGGGGCGTGTTCATGGGGTGTCAACCAGGGCGATGGTGCTCCAGCGGGCGGGGGTGGCGTCGCTCTTGAGAATCTCCCGGAGCAGTCGGCCGTCGCTCGTGATCACGACCGTGTCGCCGACTGCCGCCGCCATCGTGTCGACGGCGATCTGGGGGTCGCCGTCCGGCGACTGGCGGTCGGCCATCAGCGGCTGCACGACGATCAGCCGCGCGCCGGTGAGCGAACGGTGCTTGATCGTCGCGGTGGCCGTGCCGATGATCCGGGCCAGTTGCATGGAGGTGGCAGTCGGGTCTGGAGGTGGGGTCGTGGCTGGGGATCTGGGAACAGGGGTCTGGGAATCGGGAATCACGAGCGGACGGCCGACGCGCTGCCGAGGATCCGGAGATCGTCAACCAGCGTGCAGCGCCGCTGCCGGGTGAACGTGAGTGGGGTGGTGACGCCCTCGCCCGTCGGCGTGGCGATCGAAAACGACAGGTAGCCCTCGCCGCCGAGGCCGAGGCCTGCGACGCTCGGGCCGTTCTTCACGAACAGCGTGGTGTCGAGAAGCCGGCCCATCTTCGTCATGGTGCGGACGTCGTTGGAGTGGATGATCGCCGTGTGGCGGAAGCCGTGTTCGCTCTCGTGAGCCAGACGGATCGCCTCGTCGGCGTCCTTGCAGCGAACGAACGGCAGGAAGGGCATCATCTGCTCGGTCGGCACGAACGGGTTGTCGTTGTCGGTCTCACCGAAGACGAGTTCGAGGCCGTCGCGGCCCGCCGCGCCTGCCGCTTTGGCGAGCAGCGAGGCGTCCTGGCCGAGGAGATCCTTGCAGGGCACCCAGTGACGGTGCGTGCCCTCGCCGGTCATCACGATGGCCCGCTTCGTCAGGGCATCGACCTGTTGGGCGGAGAGTCGCAGGCCGCCCGCCCGTTCCATCGCGGCCATCATTCGGTCGAACACACTCGCGACCACGAACACCTGCTTCTCGCCGATGCAGAGCAGATTGTTGTCATACGCCGCGCCGGCGATGATCGATCGGGCCGCGTTGTCGAGGTCGGCGGTTTCGTCCACGACCACCGGCGGGTTGCCGGGGCCGGCCACGATCGCTCGCTTGCTCGACTGGAGCGCCGCCTTGGCGACCGCGGGCCCGCCGGTCACGCAGATCAGCTTGACGCCGCGGTGGTTGAAGAGCGCGCCGGCCGATTCGAGCGAGGGCTCGGCGACGAGCGAGATCAGGTTGTCGATGCCGATGTCGCGGTGGATGGCCGCGTTGAACCGGCGGACGCCCTCGGCCGCCACCTTCCGGCCGCTCGGGTGCGGGTTGACCACCACGGTGTTGCCGCCGGCGATCATGTTGATCGCGTTGCAGGCGATCGTGGGAAGCGAATGGGTGACGGGTGTGATCGCGCCGATGACGCCAAACGGGGCGTGCTCGATCACGGCCAGGCCGTGATCACCGCTGAACACCTCGCTCTGCATGAACTCGACGCCCGGCACCTTCTCGCCGAGCACCTTGAGCTTCCCGATCTTGTGGTCGAGCCGGCCGATTTTCGTCTCGGCAAACTCCATGCGGCCGAGTTCCTCGGCGTCGTCGATCGCGATCCGCCGCACGTGGGTGATCGCCCGGCGGCGGCCCTCGACGCCGAGTCGCTCGAGCTGCTCGAAGGCCTCGGTGGCGGCGCGGACGGCCTCGTCGACGTTGCCAAAAACGCCGTTGGCGCCGACGAACGAGCCGCCGGCGGCCGGAGCCAGCGACGGGGCGGGGGAGGCGGCCGGCTTCGGCGTGCTGTTGGTGATCTCGGCGATCACCTGGCGGACGATCGCGGCAATGTCGGGGGCGGAGGCGGTGCTCATGCGTTGGGCTCCATTCCTTTTCTGCTGAAGACTTCGGTGCCCTCGACGCGGACGGTGTCGACCAGGCCGATCACCACGGCGTCGATGGGAAGGGATTTGGTTTCGGGGGTCAGGCGGGCGCTCGAGCCCTGCGTGACGAGGACGAACTGCCCCTCGCCGGCGCCCAGCGTGTCGACGGCGATGAAGGTGCGGCCCGTCGAAACGAGCTTCGACCGCGTCTTTTCGTCGAGCCGGTAGGGCTCGACGACGAGCAGCCTGTGGCCGGTCATCGACTCGGTCTTCTGCGTGGCCACCACGGAGCCGGTCACGAGGGCGACGAACATCAGGCACCTTTCCCGTTCTTGTCTTCGCGGTCCGCCAGCAGGTCACGCGCCTGCCGGGCGACGATCAGTTCTTCATTCGTGGGAATCACCCACACGGCGACCCGCGACGAGGCGGCATGGATCGGCCGTTCGCCGGATGCCTTGGCGTCGTTCTTCGTGGCGTCGATCACGATCCCGAGATCCTCGAGGCCAGCGAGCACCGCGGCCCGCGTGAGCGGCGAGTTTTCGCCGATGCCCCCCGCGAAGCCGATGGCGTCGAGACCGCCGAGCTCCACGATGCCTCCGCCCAGCCAATGACGGATCGACGCCACGTAGACGTCGATCGCCGTCCGGGCCCGACTGCTCCCCGCCGCGGCCGCCTCCTCGAGATCACGCATGTCGCCGGTCGTGCCCGACATGCCGGCGAGGCCGGCCTGCCCCGAGAGTTCTCCGAGCAGGTCCTCGAAGCCGCGGCCCGTCTGCTTCGCCACATGGAGGAGGGCGAAGGGATCGAAGTCGCCGGCTCGGTTGTTCTGGGGCAGGCCCGACTGCGGGCTCATTCCCATCGACGTGCCCACACTCTTACCGTCTCTGATCCAGCAGACGCTGCTCGAGCCACCGAGGTGACAGGAGATCGCCCGCTGGGGCTTTGCAGCCGAGGGCACGAGTGCCTCGAGCCGTTCCGCCACGAAGCGATGGCTTGCCCCATGAAATCCCCAGCGCCGCACGAGATGCTTCTCGACCCACTCGGTCGGCACCGCGTAGAGCGCGTTTCTGTCGGGGATGGTCGCATGAAAGCCCGTCTCGAATGCAGCGACGAGCGGCACCCCCGGCATCCGTTCCCCGAGCAAACGCATCGCCCGCACATAGGGCGGATTATGCGCCGGGGCCACGGCGGCCATCTCTTCCATGGCGGCGAGGACATCAGGGCCCACCCGCACGACGCCGCCCGCGCGACCGCCGTGCACGGCCTTGAAGCCGACCGCCGCCACCTCATCGACGCTCTTCAGCGGTCCACCCTCGGCCGTCAGTTGCTCGAGGGCCGCCTGGAGGGCGACGGCGTGGTCGGGCACCGGCATGACCGTCTCGATCGCCCGGCCGCCGACGCTGGCGTACACCCGGCTTTCGGCCGCGCCGATCCGCTCCACACCGCCACGCGCAAGCTCCCGCTCCGCACCGGCATCGCCTGCCGTGTCGGGCAGGTCGAAGAGCCGGTACTTGAAGCTGGTGGAGCCGAGATTGGCGACGAGGATTTTCATGTGGGTTTCCCTGAACGCCACGCCGGCACGGGCCACGAGGGGCCGTGCCGGCATGACATCAGCTGAAGAACGAGGCCACGAGGGTGTCGGCCGGACGCGGGATCACGTGGCTGGCGATCAGTTCGCCAACCTGCTGGGCCGCGTTGGCACCGGCCTCGACGGCCGCACGCACGCTGCCCACGTCACCCTGCACGACCGTCGCCACGTAGGCGTTGCCGATGCTCACCCGCTTGAGAATCTTCACGTTGGCCGCCTTGGCCATCGCGTCGGTGGCCTCGATGAGGCCCACGAGTCCCTTGGTCTCCAATAGTCCGATCGCCGTGTTCATCTGATGTCCCTGTGAGAGAAAGAAACTGTGAAAAAGAAAACCGTGAAAGAACGAAATGAAACGATTCAATGAAGTTCAGAGAAAGCCCGGCTTGATCAAGCCGCCGATCAGCCGCCCACGGGCAGCACGATCTGCAGATCCTCGTGCGGACGCGCGATCACCTGCACACTCACGACCTCGCCGATCCGGCCGCCGGCCGCCGCACCCGCGTCGGTCGCCGCCTTCACTGCGGCCACGTCGCCCGACACGAATGCCGTGACGAGTCCGCTGCCGATCTTGTCCCAACCCATGAAGGTCACGTTCGCCGCCTTCATCATCGCGTCGACCGCTTCGACGAGCGTGACGAACCCCTTCACCTCGATCATCCCGAGGGCTTCGACGTTTTTGGCCATCTGTTGCACCGCTCCTGTCTCGAATAACCAACCAGCCTTGGCGGGGCCGCCCCCGCCGACCGCACCGGCACGCGCCGGTTGAACGGTCTTGTCTTGTCGTGTCTGTGCCTGCCGCGGCCGGGACGCCTTCGCCCGCGCGGCCCGCTTCTTCGTCATGTCTGCCTCACGAGTTCCACGCTCTCGGCGTGGTCGAGGTCGGCGGCATTGCCCTCGTCGGTGTCGATGTGCACCTCGAGCTTGCTCGTGGCATCGGCCCGCACGAGCAGGTCGCGGAAGACCGTGCCGCAGGAGCCCTTGATCGCCAGGCTCATGCGATCGCCATCCTTGACGCCGAAATGCTCGGCGTCGGCGAAGCTCATGTGCACATGCCGCTCGGCCCGGATCACGCCTTCGGCGAGTTCGATGGCGCCGGCGGGGCCCACGAGCACGCAGCCCGGCGTGCCCGTGATCTTGCCGCTGGCCCGCACCGGCAGATCGATCCCGAGCGAGATGCCGTCGGTAAACGCGAGCTCCACCTGGGATGCCTTGCGGGTGGGCCCGAGCACGCGGACCGTCGGGAGCATTTTCCGTTTGGGCCCGACGAGCATCACGGTCTCTTCGGCGGCGTAGAAGCCGTCCTGGTAGAGCCCCTTCATCGGCGTGAGCTTGCGGCCCGGTCCGAAGAGTTTTTCAACGTGCTCGTCGGTGAGATGGCAGTGCCGGGCCGAGATGCTCACCACGAGTTTCGGTTCGGCCTGCCGCGCGGTCGCGGTGGTCCGGGAAGGCGGGACGCACGCGGATGCGAGGACGATTTCGCGGACGATCCGTTCCACGGACGTGCGGTCGAAACCGGTGAACGGAGACGCAAGTGTGGTCATGGTGTCGGTGGTCATGCGGGGTGACGTCGTGTCGGGAGGGAGCCGGGGAGTCGCTGGGTCTCGTCAGCCTCGGGAACCTGAGCCACGACGAGTTCGGAGCCGGCGGCAGTGATTTTCTGCCGCCACGCTTCAGGCAGGCCTTCGTCGGAGACGTAGGTGTCGATGGCATCCAGTGCGGAGACGAGCGTCAGGCTCTTGTGGCCAAACTTGGAACTGTCAGCCACGACGATCACTCGCCCGGCGGCCTTGAGCATGGCCTGCTCGGTTTCGGCGAGCAGAAGATGGGCGTTGAAGAGCCCCTCGTCGGCGATGCCGGCAGCCGACAGCACCGTGGTCGTCACATGGAGTCGGCCGAGCAACTCGTTGGCGTACGGTCCGAGGCAGACTCCCGTCCGTGGCGAGACGTAGCCGCCGAGCAGCACGAGGTCGGTTCGCGATTCCGACGCGAACAGGTTGGCCACGGGGAGACTGTTGGTGACGACCTGGAGCGACCGGCCCACGAGCAGCCGGCCGACCTCGTAGGTGGTCGTGCCGCCGTCGAGAAGGACGGTCTCGCCGTCGCCGATGAGCGCGGCGGCCTTGGCAGCGATGGCCCGCTTGGCGGCCCAATGGGCGGGTTGCCGCTCGTCAAACTCGGCCAGCCGCGGCATGCCGCCGGCATAGAGCACGCCGCCATGAGTTCGCCGCGCGGAGCCCTGCTCCTCGAGGGCGTCGAGGTCACGCCGAACCGTCGATTCGGAGACGCCCAGTTCCCGCACCAGTTCCTCCAGCGCGGCAAATCCGCGGACGCGGACGAGGTCGAGCAAACGGCTGCGGCGTTCGTGGTTTTGCACGGGTTCTGTCTTTACTCCGCCAGCAGTATGCATGAACGAGGCTAGGTTTCAATCTCAGAACAAGCAAAAATGTCATTGGAAATAAGCGAACCTGCCATTATAGTGGAAGAAAACGCGCATTTAAACGCGTCCTTTTACGTGGATCGCCAGCTCGGGGGCGGCAAAAGTCGCCTCGCGGCGGCAAGGTCGCCGACGCTCGTCGAGCGTTCGCCGACCCCCTCGCCTATCCGTTTTGGTATGCCGTAACGACGTTCCGCATCGACGCGATGCCCGCTATTTGCAAGTCTTTTCCGGTTCATTTCAGCCCGTTCGCGGCACGTCATGCGCATCGTTCGACGCACTTTTGATCTCGGAGATCTCGAGGTTCGGTGGCGGAAGTCCGCCACCGAACCGGTGATCTCGATCACATCATTCAATGCGGATCGTGATGCCGGGGCGATCAAAGCCCTCGTCGATGGCTGCCGAACCAGCCGAGAGGGAATGGCCGCGGGACTGACCGTGGCGGGCCTGTGCGGCGAGTGCACGCCGCGGCCGGGTCGAAACGTGCTCGCGTCGCTCGCCCGGATCGACGATGTCGATCCGGCGGGAATGGTCACTCTGACGGTGGCTGGCCAGGGTGAGGCGCGTCGGTTCTCGATCGGCTGGCTCGTCGTCGCTCCGGCGGCCCGTCGTCGTGGGGTTGCGACGGCGCTGGTCCGTCATGCCCTCGCGCAGGCGCAGGTCGCCGGGGCCGCCGTGGTCTACGTCGAGACGCTCGGGACATGGGCCGATGCCGACGCGTTTTGGCGAAGCCTCGACTGCCGGATCAGACCGGAGGGGTGATATGCTGCCGGGTGGCGGCGCTCCGCCGGCGATGCCGTCACTGGCCCGCCACGGCACGGTCTCGAAATCGGAGAGCCATCATGGCGGATTCACCACGGCAGCAGTTCGAAAAGGACATCGACAACGTCCGGTCGATCCACGAAGACCTCGTTCGCGGTGCCGGTGGCACACCGGGGGGCACCTGGCTCTTTTTTACGGGACTCGTGCTTGCCGCAGCTGGCCTCTGGTTTTTCTTGAGCAACGTCCACGTGATGACCAATCCTTTCGGGATGGTGTCGGGAATCTTCAGTCGCGGTGTGTTTGGAGGCGGTCAGCCCGCGATGAGCACCGGGATCGTTTTCGCCCCCATATTCCTCGGGCTCGTGCTGCTTTTCTATGACGCGCGGCTGAAGTGGGGCTGGGCGCTCTTTTACGTCGGCTTGGCCGTGATCGTGATCGAGATCCTCAGCCGAATCCAGTTTCACTTGGACATCAGGACCAGCAATTTGCTCCTCATGCTGGGCATGATCGCGGCTGGCATCGGGATGATGCTGAGAAGTTTTCGCGACCTGTCGTCCGCCGGCCCGCCCTCGGATGGCAGCGGTCGAAATCAGAGTGGATGACCGCCACCAGCATCGCTTCGCTCAGCTGATCTCGCGTTTGATCCACAGGCCGGAAGCGAGGAAGGCCGCGCCGCTGGAAAGCAGGTTGATGCCGATCAGCACGCCAAGATAGACCCCCGTTTGTCCGGTCGGGCTCGTGAGCAGAATGCCGCCGAGCACTGCGGTGATCAGGCCGTCGGCCAGGAGCCATCCCCAGGGGAAGTTCCGCGGAACTGAAAATGCCGCCGTCAGTTTTGCGGCAGCCTCGAAGAGCAGGACCAGTCCGAGAAACGTCGCCATCCCCGCCGCGATCAATGAGCCGCCGACCATGTAGTCCACCACCGTGGACGCCGCCCAGGGGGCGGCGATCGCCAGGATGCCGAGGATGGCGAGCGTGCCGCCGAGCCAGAGCAGGCCCGACTTGAGTTGGGAGATCGGTCCGTGGTGGGCGTGGTCCATGATGTGGACTCCTGCTGGAAGAAGGTTCGCTTCAAAACTTGATCGTTTCGGGGCCGCCTGCGCCCCGCTGTCTCCCGCCGTCGATCGCTCAAGAAGAGAGGATCGCTGAGCCGAGATTTCCTTGAGATCGTGGGAAAGTGCCGGGAAGTTTACCATCCGGGGTCTCCCCGAAATCCGGTAGCCCCGTGCATTTTGAGTAGGCAAACCGCCTTCACCGCCCGCCGCCAGGCCGCCCGCAAAGTTTTCCTAACCGCCAGACTTGATGGGGATCTCCCCTCCTGTACCCTACTCAATCGCGATTTGCTTCCGGGCCCCTCGCCCGCGGTGCGCCCCGGTTCATTCCGAATCACGAGTCTCGCCACCCCTTTCAGAGGTCATCGTCATGGTCGTTTCGCTCTTCGAACGCTCCGGCTCGTTGTTCCGTGGCCTCGGTCGCAAGGCCGCCGGCGTGCGTCGCCGCCGTGAGCGCGAGCGGCTCGCGATCGACCAACTCGAGAGCCGTCGGGCGCTCGCGATCACCGGTCCGCTCTCGATCGGCGGCAACACGGTGGGCACCTACTTCGACGCCCCGACCGGCGTCGCCAACCTCGGCGACTTCGTGACGGTGAGCATCGAGGGCACCCGCGGGACGGTGGTCTTTAACGGCGGCGCAGGCGTGCAGGACGGCACCGACATCCAGACGATCGACATCCTTAACGCGAGCCCCGACTTCCAGCTCACGTTCAACGCGTCGGTCACGCAGTCCAGCCCGGTGACGTACTCCTCCGACGGCGTCGTGCACATGGGCAAGATCACGACGGCGAACGTGATCCGCGGTGTCAACACAGTCCGCGGCCCGGTGGTCAATGCCGCCGTGCCGTGGGAGGTCGAGACCTCCGCGATCCACCTCTACACGTTCAACGACGGCACCGTCAGCGGCACCTCGGTGCAGGACCTCGTCGGCGGCGCCAGCGGCACGCTCGTCAACGGCGCGACCGTCTCCAACGGCCAGCTCGTGCTCGCCGAAAACGCCGGCCCGGCGACCGGCGCCGGCGTCCAATACATGTCGATGCCGGATGGCATCGTTCCGGATGGCAGCACGGCGGCGACGTTTGAGCTGTGGTTCACGGCGTCGAACAGCTCCGGCGAGTGGGGTCGCGGCTTCGATCTGGGTGCCAACGACCAGAGCTACCTGCTGTTCACACCGGTAAAGGGGGGCGGCGGCAGCCGGGCCGCCATCACCGAGAGCAGCTCACTCGGCGAGCGGCAGGTGGACGGCGTCACCTCCTACAACGACAACACGCAACACCTGGCCACGGTGACGATCGACGATGCGGCCAACACGCTCGCCTACTACATCGATGGCGTCCAGATCGGCACCGCGAGCCTCAACGGCACTTATCTCTCCGGCCTCGAGGCGATCAACAACTTCCTCGGCCGCTCCCAGTTCGACGTCGATCCCGGCTTCTTGGGCTCGATGAACCAGTTCGCGATCTACGACAAGATCCTCTCGCCCGCGGAGATCCTCGGCAACTTCACCGCCGGCCCGATCACGAGCCCGCTCACGCCGCTCGGCTTCACGCAGACCACGGCGGGCAGCAACACGCTCCTCGTCGAGGGCGACCAGTCGCTCGTCTTCCCGGTCGGCTCGTTCGTCTGCGCGGCGCCGCTGCTGCCGTCGACTGTAGCCGCCTCGTACGGGACGGTGCAGTCGATCGCGTTCGACTCGGGCACGAACGTCACGACGATCGTGCTCAGCACCGCGACCGCCGCCGGCACGACCGCGGGCGCGCTCACGCTCGCGGAGACGGTGCAGCCGGAGTTCCGCCTGACGTCGTTCGTGGGCGTGAACTTCTCGAACCTCAAGCTCCAGGAGTGGGGCGGACTGTTCGTCGACGTCGTCGAGGGGGCCGACACGGTCGTCAAGGGCCAGACCATTCCGAACCTCGGCATTCTGCTGTCCAACGGGCTGCTCCCCTTCTCGACGATCGGGATCCGCCGCGAACTCGCGGCGACGATGGTCCTGGGCACCAACGCCAAGTCGTCGACCGACGGCCGCTTGCTCATCGAGAGCGCGACGCCGGAGAGCATCATCTCCGTCGGCCCGCGGGCCATGCGGGTCGACACGAATTCCCGGCTCCAGCTGATCGGCGGAGCCGGCCCTTTCGGTGCCGAGGTCATCGTCTCGCAGAACTTCATCGGCACGATGAACATCGTGAGCGCGGCGACGGGCAAGTTTTCGTTCAACCGTGGCGTCGGCTCCACCGCCACGCTCAATGCCGCCTCGTGGGCGAACGTGGATGTGGTCGGTGACTTTGCGGGCAAGATCAATAGCGTGGCGGCCGCTGTCCCCACCGTGGTGCGGTACCTGCCGTTCCCGGCCGGAGACGTCAGTTTGACCGTATCCCGAAATCTGACCGGTACTGCCCGGGTGAACTCCGTAGCCAACGCCTTCGTGTCCGTCAGCGGCAGCGTCCTGAAGGGGGCCAACGTCTCGGCCAGTCAGGGAATCAATCTGGCTGTCGCCGGCAACTCCAGCGGCACGGTGCAGAGCGGTTTCGGAGACGTCGTGGCGACGGTGGGAGGCTCCGCCCTCAAGGGCAGCTCATTTACCACCGGTGGCAACGCGGCCCTCGCGGTCAGCCGCAACTTCGACGGCTCCGTGACGAGCCGGGCGCTGCGGTTCCTCGTCGGCGGCAATGTCTCGCAGGCATCGCGGATCGTCGCGCGGTCTGTCGAAGACTGGCAGAACACGGGCACGGCAAACTTCGGGATCGGTGGCCAGCTCGCCGGCATCGTGAACGTCGGCGTGTTCGACGCGATTGCGAACTACGGAGCGGTGACGATCGTCGGTCGCGGCACGACCGCGAACGCCCGGCTCCATGTCGATCGGTTCGAGACGGACATTCTGGTGTTCAACGGCAACTTTGCCGGCAACCTCCGTGTGTTGCAGGATCTCCGGGCTGACCTGCAGTTCAATGGCAACGTGAACCGAATCGCGATCGGTGGCCGAGTCGGCTCGTACGACGTCGATGCCACCACGCACGCGATTACGCCGGTGCCGGTGTCGATCGGGGTGACCGGACGGCTGGGCTTCCTCAACAGCAACAGCTATTTCCAGGCGACCGTCCCGGGCAAGAGCGGCACGTTCTGGAACGACTCCACCAAGACCTCGTCGACCGGCGTGCTCACGACCGGCAGCTATGGCAAGGTGGTGCCGACGCTTCAGCAGGTCGTGCCGCCGACGCCACCGGCCCCGCAGACCTACACGGTCCCCGGCACGCCGGGCGGGTTCGCGGCTTCCCAGGTGGGCGATTCGCTGAACATCCAGGTGAGCTTCACGGCCCCGGCGAGCAATGGCGGTCTGCCCGTCGTGTATTACGAGTACACGACCGACAACGGCGGCACCTGGCGGCGGTTCCCGACGGCGGGGCAGCAGCCGGGCACGGACATCCCGCTGAACCTCGATTCGTCGGGCAACGCGTTCGCGAGCGTCACCTATCTGGTGGCGGTCCGGGCCGTGAATGCCGTTGGCTCATCGGTCGCGACCACGGCTCAGTCCGTGACGTTCACTGCGTGAGAATCAGCACGGCCATCCCGCTCAGGAAGCCCGAAGCGCGAGCGACGGGTATCGTGCGATTGCGAGTGACCTGAACCAGCAGGGTGTGAGTCCCTGTCGGGGTTTGGCTTGAACCCCGTAGCCGATCGAAACTGCATCCCCGCGAGGGGGTGTGGAGAGCATCAGGAGGCGAAAAACCAGTCCGTA
>JAIOPD010000122.1 GCA_021414115.1 Planctomycetia bacterium | reverse complement strand
AATGCGATCAGCCGGATGTCGCCGCCGCAGGTGGGGCACGCAAGTGGAAACTCTTCCCCCACCCGCGCCATCAGTTTCGCCCACGCAATCCGTGAGGTGTCGTGCGAGCGGGGCTTTTGATTCGCGTGATTCGCGTCACAGGCCATGGCCGCATTGGCACGACCATCGGCGTCGCTATCGACGGGCGATTTGCAGGCTTCGTGACCGTCGCCGATCCCGTGCGGCCCGAGGCTGCGGGCGTGATCGCCGAGTTGCACAGGCGGAGCCTCGCCACCGGCCTGCTGTCCGGCGACACGCCGGCGGCGGCCCAGGCGCTCGCCACGTCGGTCGGCATCGACGACGTGCACGGTGGGCTTTCCCCTGCCGACAAGGCCGCATTCGTCTCCCGGCTCCGCCACCCCGACGACACGGCTGCAACGAGTCCGTCATCCCCCATCAGGAGCACCGTGTTCGTCGGCGACGGGATCAACGACGCCCCGGCGCTCGCCGCGGCCGACGTGGGCATCGCGATGGGGTCGGGAGCCGACGTCGCTCTGGAAACCGCCGATATCACGCTCCTCTCCGGCGGCCTCGCAGCCGTGCCGCGGGCGCTCGATCTGGCCCGGCTCGCGATGCGCACCGTGCGGCAAAACCTGGCGCTGGCGTTTCTCTACAACGTGCTCGCGATCCCGGTCGCCGCGGGTGCCCTCTATCCGTGGCTCGGCCACGTCACGAGCCCGATGCTTGCCGCCGCGGCGATGAGCCTGAGCTCGCTGTCGGTGATCGCCAACTCGCTGCGGCTGCGCACGTAGGACAGGCTTCAGCCTGTCGGTCTTCGCGTAGGATAGGCTTTATCCTGTCGATCTTTGTGGTGACAGGCTGAAGCCTGTCCTACGTGAGCGGCACCGTGAGGCCGTCGTAGGCGAGCTCGACGCCCGCTGGCAGCCGGGCCGACACGGCCTCGTGCTCGATGTCGTGCGACATGTGGACGAACAGCGTGCGCCTCGCCCCTGCGCGGGCCGCCACGGCGAGCGCCTCGTCGAGCGAGAGGTGCGTGGGGTGCCGCTCGGGCCGCAGGCAGTCGAGCACGAGCGTGTCGAGGCCGGTGAGCAGCGGCCATGTCTCGTCCGGGATCAGGTTCGTGTCGGTGCAGTAGGCGACGTTCCCGAACCGGAAGCCGAGCACGTCGAACACGCCGTGCTGTAGCCGCAGCGGGATCGCGCGGGCGCCAAGGATGTCGAAGGGCTCGGTCGTGATCCGCTGGAACGTGATCTTCGGCACGCCGCCCCCGGGCACCGGCATCGGCTCGAAGGCGTAGTCGAAGGCCCTGCGAATCCGCCGCTCGACGCGGTCTTCGCAGTACACGGGTACGGGGCCGCCCGCGCGGTAGCAGATCGGGCGGATGTCATCGAGGCCGTAGACGTGGTCCACGTGGTCGTGGGTGTAGAGGATCGCCTGCACGCTGCCGATCCGCTCGCGGAGCAGCTGGCTGCGGAGATCGGGCGTGGTGTCGATGAGCAGCGTGCCGCCGGGGAGCCCGAGGGCCACGCTCGTGCGGGTGCGGCTGTTCCGCGGATCGGTGCTCGTGCACGTCGCACACCGGCAGCCCACGATCGGCACGCCGACACTCGTGCCGGTGCCGAGAAACAAAAGCTGTCCTGTGAGATCGCGGCCCGTGCCCGCGTCATGCGGCTGGATGGTCTGGCTCGTCATGACCGACCATCGTAGCTAAACCCACCCCTCCCCGTCCCAGCCATGCTCGTGGCTTGGAGGCAGGTTAGCGGGATGACGAATTGGAAAAACGAATCCAGTGCTGGAGCAGCTTAATAGCTCGGCCTGAGCCATTCAGTTCGGACTCGGCTCCCACACACGGCTGGTCTGGGCTTGGCGAAAGCCCTGGTTGGTGGGCTCGAGCTTCCATATCTCGAGTTTCCTGATCACCGTGGGGGCGCCGGAGGAATAGCCGTCGAGCGACAGTTTTCCGCGCCAAGCCATGTGGCTGGCCACGAGCGCCTGCCGATCGTTGACGAAGACCTCGACAAGATACTTGTCCACGAAGATGCGGAGTTGCACGTCCTCTCCTGCCGGAAGGTCGGCCAGGGCAAAGGGCGCCTCGGTGGTGCCGATGCGGATCGTGCTGGTCTCTGGGCGGAGAATGATCGGCAGGCCGCCGGTCTGGCCCGCACCGAAGAGGCGGAAGCCAAATCGCTTGCGGGCGGCCTGATCACGGGGGATGGTGAGGCGAATTTCTGCGGCCTCGCCCGGCAATTCCGCCAGCTGGTGCCAGACCACCGTACCAGCGGGCGGGTTCGCACCTGGCGGGACGGTGATGTTTTCATGCACCACCGTGACGGTGCGCAGCGATTCAAGCTCCCTCAACGGCTTGATCCTTAGGATACCGTCTTCGGGCAAACTCAGTTCGCGAGGCAGCGACTGGATCGATTTTGTACGGATGGCCGTCGCCTGGCCGCTGTGGGTAGCAACCCACGCCCACATCACCCGCCGCCCGTCGGGCGTGAGCACGGATTCCGGAGCGAAGTAGTCTTCCCACACCTCGCCGATCGGCTCGTCCTCGCGCCGCCAATTCATCCGCCCGTGCTTCTCCGGCACGAACTGTTCAGACTTCGCATCCCATTCCCCAAGGTAGTAGCGGCAGCCAAGCAGATGGCTGATGGTCAGCAGCATCCACTTGCCACCGAGCGGGAAGAAGTTGGCGCAGGAATTATCCTCCCCGATGACCACATCTGGCGGAAACTGTTTGATGAACTCACCCACATAGGCCCAGTTCTTCAGATCCCTGGACTTGATCAGCGGCATGTTGTCCGTGCCACCGAAACGGGCGGCGATCGAGTAGTAGACGTCTCCGATGAGAAAGACGTCGGGGTCGCCTTGGGGAAGGTTCAGCAGATTCCCGTCGGTGTCCTTGACTTCGATTGGGTACGGTTTTTCCCACGCGGAAAGCGTGCTGTCCTTCGCGATCACGATCTGATTCCGTCCCGATCCTTGGCCGTGGTAGACGACGGCGGGCTTCCCCTCCTTGGTGAGGAAGCCAGTGCCGCTGAACATGCCATGGCCCGTGAATGATGGCTGGAGTTTTGTCGGCTGCCACGTCCAGTGCAGCATGTCCGGGCTGGTGACGTGGATGAATGAGAACGAGTCTTTGCCACCCGTCCGTGGATGACCGATGATGTAGTGCAGGTGATAGACGCCATCGAGGCAAAAAGCGGCGTTCGGATCCGCCGGCATGCTGTCCCCGCCCGGATGCATGAGGTGGTAGTTCAAGACCCACTCCTCCGTTGCGGTGTTGGAGAAAGCGGGCTTTGCTGCTGCACTGCCTGCTGGCAAGAGTTCCTGGCCATCAGGGGGCCCGTTCTCTGCTGCGACGGTCGGCCCGAGGACCAGGAAACTGCTCACAAGGCACAACACGTGTGCCGCAGCGGCTATGTTTTTTGGCATGGGACTGCTTCCCGCTTCGCCGTGAACGAGCGAACCGTACGTGACGATCACTCGTGCACGCTGGCAACTGCCGCGGCGGTGGACACGCTGACGCTGAAGTCATCCACAAGCGCGCGGCCGGGTTTTTTCTCGGTGCAGAATCCCTGCAGGCCAATACGCGGTTGGTCGGCAAGATCGAGCAGGAAGGTTCCCTTCAGTTCCTGGCCATTCACCGCGACGCTTGCGACGGCGCTGCCGTGCCGCTGCCATGCTTCGGGCGTATCGTCGATCGTGATGAACACCTTGTAAGGGCCAATCGCATCCTCGCTGCGCGCGAACACCCGCGTGTCCAGAATCGCAGCCCCGTTCATCCGCACACCCACCTGGAAATGAGGCGAGACGAGCACCGCGAGCGCGGCATGGGGCTCGTAGGCCAGCGGCGCGATACCCGCCCCGGCATCGATCACGCAGGCAAGCCAGCGGGTCGGATCCGAAAGACCGTCGGCCGGAAGATTCACCGTGAACGAGATCGCGGAGCGTCGGCCACGGAGGCTCGAAAAGTCATGGTCCAGCACGAGCCGCGTGTAGCACTTGTCATTGCCGGCTTCGTGGCGGCATTCCAGCGGTATCGCCAGCTTCCCGGCGACGATTGCCGCAGGCCTGCCGTCATCCACATCGCGCCAGTAGAGCGATCGCCCGCCATCAAAATCGTCGATCACCAGTGGCGTCTGCGTAAAGGCGGGATCGCCGCCCGATGAAACGAGCCGCGTACCGAAGCCTTGCGTCATGCGAACGGGTGTCCTGCGGTCGGCATGCCCTGCGGCGACGTCCACCTCGCCGTCGATGACGTACACGTCGGTATGCCCGCGGGCATCGACACTCACGGAAAATTCCGTGCCAAGATCGATCACTTCGCCCGTCGGTGAGACGACGGTGAATCCCTTTGCCGACGGTGGCACGAAGGGAATGAGGTTGCCGTTGCGCAGAAACAGGCGATTGCTTCCGAGAATCTCGATCTCGGTCGGAGCGTTGAGCGTCACGACCGCCCCGGATTGGAATCGGAGTTGTGCGGAACCTGCCTCCAGCCGCAGCGGGCCGTCACACACCCCGTCCCCTACCGCGACCTGTGCACCGCGGTACCACTTGGCGTCCGTCGCATCGACAAGCCAAGCATGATGCTCGGGCCCGCTGCGACATGCCACGTTTTGCCGCTGCCACATCACAGGGGCCAAGGCCACTGCACCGACAGCGGCCGCGGCTGCGGCCGCAAGCAGCGGAAACAGCCATGATGCCGCTCGCCGCAAGGCGTCGCGCGTGCGCAAGGATCTCGCATTTCCGGCTCCTTCCGAGCCATCGATCCTGCCATCATGAGGCACCGTGTTCACAAGCTCCCACGCGAGGATCGACTCCATCTGCATGAAGTCGCGAAACGCGTCACGGGCATTCCGATCAGTCCGCAGACGCTCCTCCAACTGCGCAAGGCCTTCGGCGTCGATCGTGCCATCGACAAGCGCCGAGGCAAGCGACGAAAGACCGTCGGGAAGCGGACGTGGGGCCAGATTGACCATGAGCGTCAGGAGGGTATCAGGCGGGGGTGTCAGCGAGACGGCGTTGCACACAGGTGCGCAGTAAGGCTCGGATGCGGTGAAACAACTGGGCCACGGCATTGGCCGTGCGGCCGATCGACGTGCCGATTGTCGCGAGCGACTGACCGCCCTGGTAATGGAGCAGGAGGATGTTTCGATTGCGTTCGGACAGTTCCTCGAGGCAGGCCACGAGTGCGAGCCGGTTCCGCTCATACCGCTCGGCCGCGAGCCGGTGATCGGCCCGCTGTTCCTCGATCGACTCGGTGGCCAGCAATTCGATTACGGCGTCATCGAGTTTCACGCGGTGCCGCTTGGCGGCATCGCGGAGTTTCATCACCTTGAAGTGGGCGACGCGGCAGGCCCAAGCCACGAAGTCGGTGCCCGGCTCGAACCGCTCGATCTGCTGCCAGAGGGCCAGGTTTGTCTCCTGGAGAACCTCATCGGCGTCGGAGCGATCGACGACGAGCGTACAGATGAAGGCATACACGCGCCGCTGGGAGGCTGTGAGAAGAGATACGAATTCGTCGTGGGAGAGTGGCATCCCTGTCCTACGTGCGGCAGCGGCGGCGAGCCCAAGCGGCAGCGAGACCCACGCCCGCGGCAGCCAAGGCGAGCGCACCGGGCTCGGGCACGATCACGAGGTCACCGGTCGCCTGCGTGAATGTCATCGTCTGGCCGGCCACACTCGTTGAGCCACTTGTCCACACGCCGGAGCCGTTGTCGGTGAACGTGAGCGATCCATAGTGCCCCGAGGCAGTCAGGCTCGAGAAACTACCCAGGGGCGCCCCGGAAAAACTGAACAGGTCGAACGTCGTATCGTTGGCAAATGTGCCTGAGAACACGAGCGAAAGCACGCCGCCGTAGGTGAGGCCACCCGACTGCGTGATCGTGACGCCGTCGTATCCCGTGCCGCGGACGGTGCCGTCGATCTCGAAGATCGACGTACTAGAGCCGCCGAGCAGGATCGACGGAGCCGTGAGCACACCCGGGCTGCTGCCGGGCGAGAG
This sequence comes from Planctomycetia bacterium, assembly GCA_021414115.1. Lineage (GTDB taxonomy): Bacteria > Planctomycetota > Planctomycetia > Pirellulales > UBA1268 > QWPN01. The sequence continues at coordinate 7,990 of JAIOPD010000122.1, read as the reverse complement.
GATGCCGTCGACCGTGACGGCCCCGCCGAGGGTGCCCGAGCCGCCGAGCGTGGCACCGCTGGCCACCGTGACCGCGCCGGTGGCGGCGGAGTTGTTGCCGTCCACAAGCAGCGTGCCGGCGTTGACGGCGGTCGTGCCGGTGTAGGTATTGATGCCGGTGAGCCGCATCGTGCCGAGGCCGGCTTTGACGAGGCCCGCCGCGTTTGAAGTGTTGCCGCTGTTGAGCAGGGCCGCAGCCACCATGAGATCAACCGCGGAACTGCTCGTTGCGTCATTGACCGTGAACGTGCGGGACGCACCGGCAGCCGCGTTCCACGTCAGGTGCACGCCGTTGAACGAGCCCGCTCCGGCGAGAATCTGCGACGCCCCGCTCCCTGCCACCGTGACGTTACCATCCAGTGCATACGTGTTGTACGGGCTGCCGATGCCCTGCCCGGTGATCATCGAGCCGGCATTCATCGCAACCGCACCGAGCACCTGGAACACCGCACTTGAGCCGCCGAGCGTGCCCGCGGTGAGCGTGCCCGAGTTCAGCGTGACCGGTGCCGCTGCGTTGTTCGCTTCACGGGCGATTGCCAGCGTCGCGCCGGCATTTACCGTAAAGCTCGAGGCGTTCGAGAAGCCGCGGCCCTGGCTGAAATCAATCGCCCCGGTCTGGAGCACGCCGGAGTCGACCACGACGGCGCCCGTGAATGAATTGGCCCCGAACGACGTGCCGGCAACCAGGAGCGTGCCGGAACCCGAATAGCGGAACGTGCCCCCGCTGCCCACGATCGGGGCCGTCCACGTCGTCGTGCCCGAAACGAACCCCAAGTCGAGCGTGCCCGCGGCGATCGTCGTCGTGCCGGTGGAGGTGACCGGCCCCGTGAGCCGCACGGCTCCAGCGCCGTTCTTGGTGATGCCGAGGCTGCCCGAGATCGTATTGGCAACCGTGATGTTGTCGGACCGGTTGAAGCCGAGCGTGGTGCCGGCCGCACCGGAGATCGCGCTCGCCGAACTGAGCGAGCCGGTCGCGCCGCCGTTGCCGATTTGCAGCGTGCCCGCATTCAACGTCGTGGCGCCCGTGTAGCTGCTCGAGCCGGTAAGCGTCAGCGCGCCCGCACCCGATTTCGTGACCGCCAAGCCGCCGGAGACGGCGTTGGCGAACGTGAGGCTGTCGGAGCGGTTGAAGACGAGCGACGTGCCGGCGGAGCCGGTGACGGCACTTGCCGCGTCGATCGAGCCTGCCGTGCTGCCGCTGCCGATCTGCAGCGTGCCGGCGTTCACGAACGTCGTGCCCGTGTAGAGGTTCGTGGCCGCGAGCACCATCGTGCCCGCGCCGGCCTTCACGAGGTTCATCGTGCCGCTGCTGTGGGAACTGTTGAGCAGTGCCGCCGACACGGTGAGGTCGGCCGCGGCACTGCTGGTGACGTCGGCCACCGTGAAGGTCCGCGACGCGCCGCTCGCCGCATTGAATGCGAGATGCACGCCGTTGTTGCTGCCGATACCGGCCAGGATTTGCGAGGCCGCGCTCCCCGCCACCGTCACGTCGCCGTTCAGGCCGTACGAGTTGAACGACGCGCCGATGCCCTGCCCGGTGATGATCGTGCCGGCGTTCATCGTGATCGGACCAAGTGCTTGGTAAAAGTCGCTCGAGCCGCCAACGGACCCAGCGGTGAGCGTGCCGGAATTAAGCGTGATCGGTGCCGAGTTGCTCATCGAGTCGCGGGTGACCGCGAGCGTCGCACCGGAGTTCACCGTGAAGCTCGATGCATTGCTGAAGCCGCGGGACTGACTGGAGTCTCGCAGCCCCATCTGTAGCACGCCGGAATCGACGACGACCGCGCCCGTGAACGAATTGGCTCCGCCCACGCTGGCGCTCAACGCGAGCGCGCCCGTGCCGGAATAGCGGAACGTACCCGACGAGCCGATGATTGGCGCCGTCCACGTTGTCGTTCCAGACACGAAGCCGAAGTCGAGTACGCCGGCCGTGATGTTCGTCGTGCCGGTGTATGAGACTGCGCCGGTGAGCCGCACGGCATTCGCGGCGTTCTTGGTAAGGCCGACACCGCCGGAAATCGTGTTACCGAAGGTGAGATCGTCGGAGCGATTGAACGCGATCGCGGTGCCGGCCGAGCCGGAGATCGCGCTCGCCGAACTGAGCGAGCCTGTCGTGCCGCCATTGCCGATCTGGAGCGTGCCCGCGCCGATCGTCGTGTTGCCGCTGTAGGTGTTGCTGCCGGTGAGGGTCAGGGTGTTGCTGCCGAGCTTGGTCAACGCACGGGCGGCCGTAAGTGCGGTGGATTGCGTGAAGTTGCCCGCTGTCGTGTCGATGGCAACGCCCGAGGCCGCGTTGAGCGTGAAACCACTGAGCGTGCTGTTGAACAGGCTGGCAACATCGCTGTCAGAGTAGTCGCTCACTCCGCCAGCACCGACGCCGAGTCCAACTGTGCTGGCCGCGGCCGCGGTGACCGCACTGCCGCCGGCGCGGGTGTTCTTGTTTTGGAACACCAGGATGCCGTTGGAGATAGTGGTGGCGCCGGTGTAGCCATTGCTCCCCGTCAGCACCATCAGGCCCGCTCCGGTCTTGATCAGCCCCGCGGCCGTGCCGGTATGCGAACTGTTGAGCAAGGAGGCCGAGACGAGCAAGTCGGCCCCGAGGTCGCCGGTGGCATCGGCCACGTTGAACGTGCGCTGTTGGGCGGGATTTGACGCGTTGAAGAAGAGATGCACGCCGTTGTCGGTGCTCTCCTGTGTGCCGATGGTGGAAGCAGAAGCGCCCCCCACCGTGACATTGCCGTTCAAGGCAAGGCCTTGAAAGGAGGCACCGGCGCCTTGGGCGGACAACACCGTGCCGCCGTTGAGCGTCAACGCGCCAACACTCTGGAACTGAGCGTTGCCAACTTCATGCCGCAGGGTACCGCTGTTGACGGTGATGGGCCCCGATCCCATCGGGTCGTTCCCCTGCATGGCGATCGTGGCGCCGCTGTTGATCGTGTAGGACGAGGCAAACGGGAGGGCCCGGCCTGCAGCACCGCCATTGAGGTAGAGCCTGCCGGCATCCACCACCACCGCCCCATTGAAGGTGTTCGCATTGAACCCAACCTGGTTGTTGATCGCGATGTCGCCGGCATCTGACTTGGTGAGCGTCCCGGAGCCGTAAAGCGAGGCATAGATAAAGCCCGTCCGGCCGCTCGCCGCACTGAGCGTGGAGTTGCCGCTCAGGCTGATCCCGCTGGGTGTGGTGGTACTACTCCACAAAATGGCCGTGAGCGGAAAAGCGATGCTCTTGGAATAAACCGTTCCGCTGACGTAGGCATTCGGGGTGCCACCGGTGTTGAACACCGCGTCATTAGCTGGCCCGTTGGTGCTGTCCCACGGCGTGCCGCTCACCCCAGACCAGTTGGTGGCGCTGGAATTCCACGTGGCGTTGTTCGCGCCCGTCCACGTGCCGGTGGCGGCCGTGGCAGACTGGCTCATCAGCGCGGCCGCTCCGAAAAGGGCGAAGGCAGCCGGGGCGATGGACAGACAGACCAGCCAAGCCACCCCCGCCAGTGAAAATCGACGTCCAGCCCACGACAATGCCTTCATGCCACTCATCGAAGCGATCCCCAAACCCTACGAAAACGAAAATTGATCGGGACTTCCCCGAGCCTTATCCGACCCTTCCACAGCCCTCCCTGACCTCGAATCCAATGCCGAAGACCCGGGCCGAATTTTCCGATAAGTAAACCCCCGCGGCCTCCGCCGCTTACGCAGGACGCCAGAAAATTCGTGCAGCTGAACACAAAGCCCTTGCCGGCAATGGTTTACGACGCCGTCGTTGGGCCTAACGCGAAGGTGTGCGGCGGGTGGAAAGCGGGCAGAAGTGGCCATGAACCCGGTAAGGTCCGTAAGCCGGGCCGGGGCAAGCGGTTTTCCGATGCCGGCATCGCTTTTGCGGAAGCCATTCATCGAAGAGCCTGTCGTTGTGAATCCCCCGGCATTTCAGCCTAGTACGTCATCCTCCATGAAGCGTCGTGCCGCATTCACGATCGTCGAGCTGCTCGTGGTGATCGCGATCATCGGCGTTCTCGTCGCCCTTCTGCTCCCCGCAGTGCAGGTGGCGCGGGAGTCAGCCCGCCGCTCCGCGTGCATCAACAATCTGAAACAACTTGGGCTCGCCATGCACGTCTATGCAGGGACCACCAAAGGCGTATTCCCTATGAATGGCAACCCTCCCAACGCGGGCGTCACCTGGAACGTGTGGGAACGGCTCAGCGCGCACTACAAACTGCTGCCGTTCCTCGAACTGCAGTCTCTCTTTGACCGCTTCGACCTCAACGGCACCTGGGCCGCAAACCTCTCCGGACCGATGCAAACAAGTGTGCCGGCGTTTCTCTGCCCCTCCGCATCTGTTGCGAAGCCGCAGGCCCCGGGATTCTCGTATGGTGGGCCGGGGTCGAACTATGGCTGGTGCTCCGGCAGCGGGCCCTATACGACCGGATATCCGAATCTCGACGACCTGAACGGCATCATGAACATTCGTGTCGCCCGTTCGATGAAGGACGTGACGGACGGCTTGTCAAAGACACTGATGGCGGCAGAGTTGGTCGCGGGCACGGGTTTTTCGCAGGGTGGCGGTGGATCGCCTGCGGGGCCGGCGACCTATCCATTCGACGTTTTTTACGCGGGCGACGCCCCATATGTCGCGCTTGCGAACAAACGCTTTCCGACCCGGGCGGAACTGACCGCGATCGGCACCGCCGCCCTGGCGATGGCGGGGGGAGGTTCACGGGGCAACAACGGCACGCTCTGGGCTTGGTATGCGGCCACCCACTCGATGTTCAACGCCGCAGCCCCGCCCGACTGGGAGTATCCCACGGCCGGCGGCCGGTGCTGCCCGGGATACGCAGATGACTGGTGGTTTGGAGTCGTCCCGCCACGAAGCCGCCATGTCGGCATCTCGAACGTGCTGTTCTGCGATGGCGCCGTGAGGCAGGCGAGCGGCTCGGTGGACGTGGTCACGTTCCAACGCATGGGCAGCCGCAACGACGGTGCGGCGGCGAGCGTCGATTAGCCGGCGTTGCAGGAGGGCTGGAATGCGTGTTTGCAGACGTTGCACCGTTGCCGTGAGCTTGCTCAGCGTCTGCTTCGCGGCCGTCGGCTGCGGGGACCCAGGCAAGCCGGTGAGGCAATACACGCTGAAGGATGCACCTAGCCCGCTCGACGAGGTGCGGACCCTGCTCGAGCGGTATGCCGAAGGGCAACCCGTCGGCAGCGAGGTAATCAACTTTGAAGCACTCGTCGGTCGCGTGCGTGAGGCCGATCCCGAGCGGGCCATGGTGCTCGAGCAGGGTTTGGCGGCGATCGCACAGTCCCCCGCAACGGCGGCCGCTCGGGCCCGCCAACTCCTCAAGCAACTGGGCCCCGCGTAGCCGCCCATGCAGCCAACTTTGCCGCGACAACCGTGATGACACCGCCGTTCGTGCCCGCGGTCCTTGCATGTTTCGGCCTGACCTTCGCAATCGCGACGTCCGCTCGAGCGGACGTCGAGCACGCAGCGGAAAACATCGTCTACAACCCCGATTTCCAGGCAGGGCTCGCAGGGTGGAGCCACTGGGACCCCTCCGGAAAACTGCAGGCATCTGTCTCCGAGCGACATGGGTGCACGTCGCTTCAAATGACTGTCGCGTCGCCCGCGGAAGCGGGATTTCGGATCATCGCTCAAGAGCTACGACTCGTGCCTGAAAAGGCATACGCGGTGTCTCTGGAAATCGACGCCGACGGTGTCGGCGGAGGTGCCGGGCCCTACTACTGCATCGAATATCTGGATGCTTCCGGGAAGCGCACCGGCCTGTCCACCGGCACCCCATTGATCGAGGAGGGAGCCTGGACGCCGACGCGGCTGCATGTGGCGGTGCCGGAACGGGCGGCACGAGCGAGGCTCCAACTGATCCTGCACGGTCATGGAACCGCGTGGTGGCGCAATGTCAGCGTTCGGGAGGTCGATCCCACGCGCCAAGCCGGGTACGACTCGCGTGTGACGGCCAGGCTGGCGTCAAAGCCCAATCCGCACCGCCTCGTGGGCATCGGGTTCGAGGACGACGGGTTCGCCTACTCAAACCGAAATTTGGGGCACGGCATCACACCGGATGAACTGCTTTTGCGGGAGGCGCGGATTCGCCATTTGAGTCCCGGCCTCGTGCGCATGTTCGTCTGGATGGGGGAGTGGCTGCCCCGTGATTTTTTTAGGACGACGCCCGAGCCGGACTATCTCTGGAAGACCGAGGCCGTGGCGAACGATCTGTGGCAAAGCCGCCTCAAGACCCTCGCCCAATACCAGACACTCGGCACCGCCGTGAATCTCACGGGCGTGGAATGCGGCGGCATCAATTACCTGGGCCCGATGTGGCAAGACCCCGCAAAAGCGGCCCGCGTATATGCCGACCTGCTCGAATACCTGGTCAGGAAAAAAGGCTTCACATGCATCAAATATTTCACGCTCAACAACGAGCCGAACACCGGCTTCTTCACCGTGGAACAAGGCACCTTCGCAGCGTTCGAGACCATTCACCGTCTCCTTCATGGGGAGCTGAAGAAACGAGACCTCGATATCGCCCTGGTCGGAAGCGATGACGCCGGCAACTATCACTTCTTCGCCGAATGCATCGCGTCGGACGCCGTGCGCGAATCGGTCGACATCTTTTCTTCCCACATCTATCCCGAAGACTACGAACTGAACCGCGCGGAAGTGGCCCGACTTTTCCAAGCGCGGATCGACCTGATCGAACGCACGGCTCCCGGGAAGGAACTGATGATCGGCGAATTTGGTTTCACGTCGGCCGGCGGACAAGGCAGCGCCGCCAACGACCTGATGAAGACCTACGACTACGCGTTGTATTCCACCGATTTCATCCTCGACGGGCTCAGCCGCGGCGTGTCTGGGTTCACCCTCTGGGTGCTGCATCAGTGTTATTATCCGCGGGCTGCCTGCGACCTGATGGCCTACGGCATGTGGGGATATCGGACGGCGCCCGGCGAGGTCTACCCGGTGTTTCACGCGATCGCCAATCTCACCCGACACACCAACCCAGGCGACCTCGTGACCCCCGTCGCCGTGGATGGCGATCTGGTTCGCGCGTGCATGGTGGGCAACACCATTTTCTGGGTGAACCTGCGTGAAGCCCCCGCCACGTTGAGCATCGAAGGGGTTTCGCTTCTGGAAAGCTGCACCTATTCCGCGAACACGCTGCACGGCGAAGGGGAATGCGGTACGGTCGCCGCCATACACGGACAGACCTGCGAACTTCCCGCACGCAGTTTCGGCCGACTTCGTGTGGCTGTATCGGCTTTACCGTGATCTCCGTAATGCCCGAAGGCCTCCTCGAAGCCACCGAACCCCGGGGTCAACGCATCTCGCTGATGGCGGTGGCGATCATCGTGCTCCTTGCCACTGGCTGCCGGCCCACCGGCCATGACCGTGCGGCCACAGCCCCCCGCGGCACGATCGGCGTGTCGCTGCTCGCGCTCGACAACCCGTTCTTCAAGAAGGATAGCCCGGTCAATGGCACCTCCGCACCGGTCTTCCGGCTGATGAGCGACTCGTGAGCCTCGGGAGGAGCGGCCCGGGCGTCGGGAACGGGTTTCTCGAAACGCCCCGCATCCGCTTCGGTGGCGTTTTTCTAGTGTCTGCTCAGACCGCGGCCCAGTCGGCCGTTCCCGGGGCTTCGACGCCTCGTGTCTGACGCCGGTCAGAGGCTTTGGATGTCGATCACGGGCAGCTCGTCTATCCGACGCTTGAAGGATTGCCCGGTCGTCGTGGGCTTGGACAATCTCGCCCCAGTCGGTGGGCGGGCCACGAGCAGGTGAAAGTGGAGGCGGCTCGAGCGGTTCGCCGAGGTGTGTCAGGATCTTCCGGATCGGCCCCGGATCGCGGACAGGATGTCCGCAGCAACCGGAGGTTGCCAACAGTGCGAAGGCCAGGGATGGTTTCGCACTGGTAAAACAGTTTGAATATGATCAGCCGGAT
>JAIOPD010000081.1 GCA_021414115.1 Planctomycetia bacterium | reverse complement strand
CGACTTCGGCGCGTTCGTCGATCTCGGCGGCATCGACGGCCTCCTCCACATCACCGACATGAGCTGGGCTCGGATCGGCCACCCCAGCGAGATGGTGCAGATCGATCAGGAGATCGAGGTGCAGGTGCTGCACATCGACCGCGAGCGGGAGAAGATCGCGCTCGGCATGAAGCAGCGGACCGCGAGCCCATGGGCCAAGGTCGCCGACAAGTATCCGGTGGGCACCGTCTGCCAGGGCACGGTCGTCAACGTGATGAGCTACGGCGCGTTCGTGAAGCTCGAAGACGGCGTCGAGGGCCTCGTGCACATCAGCGAGATGAGCTGGACCAAGCGGGTCAGCCATCCGAGCGAGCTCGTCAAGCCGGGCGACGAGGTCGAGGTGGTGGTGCTCGCCATCAACAAGGAAAAGCAGGAAATCTCGCTGGGCATGAAGCAGACCCAGCAGAATCCCTGGGAGAAGGTGGCCGCCGACTATCCGCCGGGGGCGATCGTCAAGGGCGTGGTTCGCAACCTCACCAACTACGGCGCCTTCATCGAGATCAACGACGGCATCGACGGCCTGCTCCACGTGACCGACATGTCGTGGACGCGGAAGGTGACCCATCCGAGCGAGATGCTCGACAAGGGTGCCGAGGTCGAGTGCAAGGTGCTCTCCGTCGACCAGCAGCGGCGGCGGATCGCCCTTGGGCTCAAGCAGATGGCCGACGATCCGTGGACGACCGACATCCCCAAGCGGTACAAGCCGGGCGACGTCGTGAACGGCACCGTCACGAAGATCACCAACTTCGGCGTGTTCGTGGGTCTGGAAGACGGCCTCGAGGGCCTGCTCCACATCTCGGAACTTTCCGAGGACAAGGTGGAGAATGCCGAAGACCTCGTGAAGGTTGGCGATCCGCTCGAGGTGAAGATCCTCCGCGTCGACACCGAAGAGCGGAAGATCGGCCTCTCGAAGAAGCGGGTGGGCTGGTCGAGCGACCGCGAGGCGGCCGAGGGGCCTGCCGAAGTCTGACCGTCACGCTCACCGTCTCTCGGCCAGGAAGCCCCAAGCGCGAGCGCGGGGCATACGCCCTCCACTCCGACTCGCGCCGCGGAGCCCACGCGGTCGTCACCCGTCTACCCGTCGCTCGCGATCCGGGCTTCCCGAGCATCCGATGCGCCGCTGAGAAGCGATGCGGCCTACCGAACCACGTCGAGGGCGACGATCGGCCCGATCGTGTCGCCGCGACCCTCGGCCGCCGAGTGGGCGATGCCGAGGGATTGGATTCGCATCGTGCCCAGACGGGCGATCGATGAGCCCGACGGGCTTGCCGTGCTGATGCGGACCCTGCGGGGCGGCAGGGCGGCGGCCTTGGGCTGCCCGTCTTTCGAGAACGAGACGGCCTCGTAGACGAGGGCCTCGGCAGCGGCGGGATCGACCATGTCGAAGACGAGGCAGCGATAGGCCGGGGCGCCGGGTCGGCGGGCGACGGTGAGCCAGACGACGAGGCGATCGCCAGGCTGGAGCTGCGACACGTCGATCGTGTCGAGACCACCTGCCGGGGGCCGCAGATCGGCGGTCTGCACCACCGGAGCCGCATCGTGGGCTGGCCCGGGCGACGACGTTGGGGGGGCCGCGGTCGCTGCCGCCGTCGTGCCGACCGGCACCGGCTGGACCGCGGCATGAGCCTCGGCCGCGGGCTCCACGCTCGGCTGCGGTTCGACGGGCGGGGCCGCGGGCACGTCGCTGGCACTCAGCACCTTCATCCCCCGATCGGCGAGCCGCCCCAGATCGCCGGTGATCGCAAAACCGCCGGCGATGATGCCCAGCGCCGTGCAGCGGGCGAGGATGGTGGACATCGGCGGAGGTGTTGTCCGAGGAGGTGCTGCGGCGGTCGGAAGAGCCGTCCCAAGTATGCGCGGCCCCGTGCACGAGGCGTGATGGTGTGGGCGATTTTCAGGTGTCGAGGGCTGCCGGTCGTGAGGGTCGCACGACCACCGAGGCCTCCCCGTCAGGAAGCCCCAATCGCCAGCGCGGGGAATACGTCCACCACGTCGGACGGCTCCCCGCCGCCAACACGGTCGCGGCGCGTCTACCCGTCGCTCGCGCTCCGGGCTTCCCGAACAACGAATACCAGCGAGAACCCGCGAGGGGCTGCCCGTGCCCCGAGAACGGGCGGTGCTGGCCAGCGCAGGCAGGATGCCGAAGCGCAGGCAGCATCGAGTGAGCGCAGCCCAGGATGGGCGCAGCGAACGTCCAGTTCTCGGGGCACGGGCAGCCCCGACCCACGACTCGGACCCCCGTCATGCGAGACACCGACATCACATGCACTCTAGAGACGCCGATCGCCGGCGGGCACGCTTCCGCCAAACCGGGCCCGGACGAGGTCAACCTGCCATGGCGTGAACGGCACCGGGCCGGTGAGCAACCCCGGATCACGCCTCTCCTCGGGGACAAGGCGGTCGATGATCGCGGCGATCAGAGCGTCGATGCCGAAGCCCGTGACCGCCGACGTGGTGATCGCGTGGGGCCGCGTCACAGACGGGGCCAGGTCGCCCTTCGAGAGCACGAGCAGTTCGTTCGACGGCCGCTCCTCCATGACCTCCGGCATCGCATCCACAGGCACCACGCGGAGGACGAGATCGGCCGCGTGACGTTCGGTCGCGGCTCGGGCCATCCCCGCGCGTTCCACGGGCGTCACGTCGGCCCCGTCGCCGCGCAGACCGGCGACGTCGACGAGATCGACCTCCCAGCCGTCGATGACGGCGCGGGCGGTGACCACGTCGCGGGTCGTGCCGGGGATCGGTGAGACGATGCTGCGGCCGTGACCGACGAGGGCGTTCATGAGACTGCTCTTGCCCGCGTTGACCCCGCCCGAGAGGACGATCCGCCACGGCGTCGTGAGCCGCAGGCCCACGCGGGCGGCCGCAAGGAGTCGCGCCGCAGCGCGGCGGGCGGCGGCGTCATCGCCTGCCAGCGCGACCTTCTCGAGGCGGAGCAGTTCGCGGTCGAGACTTCCCGCCGCCTGCCGCGCCAGAATCCGCGCGGCTTTCGGTCCGCCCGCGAACGGCAGCGCCCTCAGGGCTGCCCCGGCACAGGTTGCTTCACGATCGTCGGTCGGCCAGTCGTGCCACGGCACCCGCCGTGCCCCGTCGGCCTCGAGGCCGGCGAGGATCGCCGCCGCGGCCGCCGTGCCACCGTGGCAGTGCACCTCCGCCCGCTGGCGGTCGTGTGTCACGACGACCACGTCCTCGCCCGTCGCCCGCCAGGTGCCGAAACAGATCGCGCCGTCGGGCCGCCCGGCGACCGGCACGCCCCGGGCTGCGAACAGCCGGTCGATGGTCGCCACCGCGTCGCCTCCGGCGACTCCGATCACGGCTAGTGCCCCGCGGCCAGGCGGCGTGAGCAGACTGCACCGCATGGTCTGGACGTCGTCGGGCTGGCTGCTAGAAAACGTGGTCACCACTCATCATCCCCGCGCGGAGAACTCCCATGGCCGATTGGATCGAGGCGGGCGCCAAGGCGCCCGATTTCACACTCGCGACGCACGACGGCACGAAGCTGAAGCTCTCGAGCCTCCAGGGCACGCCCGTCATCCTCTATTTCTACCCCAAGGACGACACCCCGGGCTGCACGAAGGAGGCCTGCGGCTTCCGCGACGCGAAGGCGAAGCTGGCGAAGTTCAAGGCGGTCGTGCTCGGCGTCAGCCCGGACGGGCCGGCGAGCCACGAGGCGTTCCGGGCGAAGTACAAGCTCCCCTTCACGCTCCTCTGCGATTCCGACCACAAGGTAGCCGAGAAGTATGGTGCCTGGCGGGAAAAGAACATGTACGGCAAGAAGTCGATGGGCATCGCCCGCAGCACGTTCCTGATCGATGCCGAGGGGCGGGTCGCGAAGGTCTTCAAGGCGGTGAAGACCGACATCCACGCCGAGCAGGTGCTCGCGGCCCTTGCCGAGGCGTGAGGCGAGAGCGCATTTCAGTGATGCGGAGCGGTCGAGGAGCTGGCTGAAGTTCCGCTGTCAACTTCCGCAGGTCCTCAACCTCGAACGGCTCCCCGCCGCTGGCACGCCTCGCGCCCCGTATACCCGTCGCTCGCGCTCCGGGCTTCCCGAGATCCCCGACACCGTCGCTTTTCCGGCCGCACCGCCTGCTCGCAAGGAAGCCCCAAGCGCGAGCGCGGGGCATACGCCCTCCACCCCGACTCGCGCCGCGGAGCCCACCCGGTTGTCACCCGTATACCCGTCGCTCGCGCTCCGGGCTTCCCCAGCAACGGACACAATCGAGAACCCGCGAGGGGATGCCCGTGCCCCGAGAGCCGGCGTTGCTGGCCAGCGCAGGCAGGATGCCGAAGCGCAGGCAGCATCGCGTGAACGACGCCCAGGATGGGCGGAGTGAACGTCCGGCCCTCGGGGCACGGGCAGCCCCGACCCACCACTCGGGCCCGCCGTCAGGCGATCCACCACAGGCGGATACGCTCTAGTCGTCGTTCGTCTTGTCGGCCGTGGTCTTGCCGCGGACGTAGAGACGGATCGGCACCTCGTGGAACGGCAGCTCCTTGCGGAAGGCGTTGAGCAGGTAGCGGCGGTAGGGATCCGAAAGACTCCGCGGAGCACTCGCCGAGATCACGATCGTGGGGGGAGCGACCTCGACCTGCGTGGCGTAGTAGAGACGGACGGGCCGGCCACGGGAGTCGGCCGGCGGCCGGTTGGCCTCGACGGCCTGGCGGAGGACGGTGTTGAGCCGGGCGGTCGGGGTCCGTTCGCGGCTCTGGCGATAGAGCCTTTGGGCGGTGTCGATCACCGCCTTCACGTTCCGGCCCTTGGTGGCCGTCACGAAGGCCACCGGCGCCCACGGCATGGTGCGGAACGTGTCGCGGAGATACTCCTCCCACTCCTGCTTCTTCACGTCGGCTGCGTAGAGATCCCACTTGTTGACGACAAAGACGACCGGCTTCGCCTCCTCCGTGATCGTGTCGGCGAGCTGTTTGTCGACCTTGCCGATCGGTTCGCTGGCATCGAAGAACAGGAGCACGACGTCGGCACGACGGACGCTCCGCTGGGCGCGATGCGTCGAGTAGAAATCGACGTCGGTCGTGCGGCTCTTCGATCGGCGCAGGCCCGGCGTGTCGATCGCGAGGAAGGACCGGCCATCGACCTCGAAGCGCACGTCGACACTGTCGCGGGTGGTCCCGGCGACGGGGCTCGTGATCACGCGCTCCTCGTGGGCGAGGGAGTTGACGAACGTGCTCTTGCCCACGTTGCGGCGGCCCACCATGGCGAGCTTCATCTCGGGTAGATCGGCCGATTCCGGCTCGTCGCCCGTCGGTTCTGGCAGCCGTTCGAGGATCGCGTCGACGAGATAGACCCGGTTGCGATTCTGGCGGGCACTGACGACGAGGGGCTCGCCGAAGCCGAGGGCGGCAAACTCGTGGGCCTGCGGATCGAGCTTCGGCCCGTCGGCCTTGTTTGCCACGAGGATCACGGGACAGCCGAACTTGCGGATGCGGCGGGCCACCTCCACGTCGGCCGCCAGCGGCCCGGAACGGACATCGACGACGAACAGCACGACGGCGGCCGAGGCGAGCCCCGATTCGATCTGTTTGTCGATGTGCGCCGTCAGCCCGTCGGGATCGTCGAAGCCCATGCCACCGGTGTCGACCAGCTCCATCACACGGCCGTCGAGTTCGACCCGCTGCACGAGCCGATCGCGGGTCACGCCCGCTGTCGGGTCCTCGATCGCGATCCGCTTCTCGATGAGCCAGTTAAAGAGGGTCGATTTGCCCACGTTGGGCCGGCCGACGATGACGACATGGGGAATCATGGGCGGGTCACGCTCCGTTGGCGGGGAGGCTCGGAACGTCGCCCAGCCGCCGCCGCGGCGTGGAGTGAACGAGATAGCGGTGGGTGATGGCGTCGGAAAACTCCCGCACGAGCCCGTCGAGTCGTCCGAGGAGGTTCGCAAGTTCGCTGCGGGAGCCACGGTCGTCGATCTGCGCGAGCCGGTCCACGTCGGCGAGCCTCAGCTGGCCGACGGCGTCCATCACGGCCCGCCTTTCCCCCGAAAGCACCGGCGAGGCATCGTCGTCGGGGAGCGCCTGCACGTGGTCGGCGAGCGCCGCGAACTGAAAACCGACGCTTCGTGGGTTGGTGTCGTCGATCAGCAGCAGATCGATCAGCGGGGCCGCCTCGAGCACGCCGGGATAGCGGTTGCGGTAGGTCATCGAGCTGTCGGCGATTTCGAGGAGCATCTCGTCGAGCCGTTGCGTGTCGGAGCGGCCGCCGTCGCCCAGCACCGGCGGTCGAGCCGCCGCGAGGGTCGGCTCGAGCAGCTGAATCATCGCCGCAGCCCGTTCCAGCCGGCGGCCCATGTCGAGGAAGCGCCAGCCCGGCCCACGGGTCATGCTTTCCATGCCGAGTCCGGCGAAGGCGGAAAGTTCGAAGATCACGGTGTCGAGGTGGGGCAGCACGTCGGCGAACCGGCCCGGCGAGAGCGTGACGGCCGGTCGGCCCGAGAGCGAGTCGCGGCGCACCCGCGAGAGGACCTTCCAGGAGTCGATCGAGATTCGGTCGCGGACGACCGACGCCGTCCGCCACAGACGATCGATGCTCTCCCGCACGCTGCCCAGCCGAGATCCGTCGTGGACGAGTTTCTGGATCTCCGCGTGCATCTCCCACAGGGCGTTGGGCTGCGACGGCGAGAGCCATTCGGGTCGGCTTTGCGCCGGGCCTGCCAGCGCGTTGAGCAAGACCGCTGCCTCGGCAGCGCATTCCTGGTGCGACTCCGATGCCAGACGATTCGTCACGGTGCGCAGCAGGCGGGCCGTTCCTTCGGCACGTTCGACGTGCCGCCCGAGCCAGTGGAGGTGATCGGCCACACGGCTCGGGAGGTCATAGCCGCTGCGCCGCAGCGGGATCGGCTGGCCGGGCCGGCGGAGGAGCGTGACCGGAGGAACCGGTCCTTTCGCAAGCACCCAGACGTCCTTCGAACCCTGGCTGGAGAGGAGCAGCTCTTCTCCGGATGTCCGGCCCGCAGACATTCTCGCCAACGCCCCCCGCATCGTCTGGTAGCCCTCGGGGGCTGCGATGGCGAAACACCGCATCAGCACCGACGCGGGGGCGATCGCGGCGTCGTTCCAGCAGGGGGCGACCGAGCGTTCCACCCGCTCGCGACCGACCCATTCGGCTGGCCGGGCCCGGATCTCGTCGACCAGCCGGGACCGCGACGCAGCATCGAGCAGCGCCGGCACGAACCGCTTCATGCCGCGACGCGAAGCGACCGGCTCCACCACGCAGTCATCGAGCGAGTGAAGCACGTGGTCAAGATTGGCGGGGATGCCGCACCACCACGAGCGTGGAGTGGCCAGTTCGAGTTCCTCGCCCAGCAGCCGTCGCGACACGGCAGGAAGAAACTCCGCGAATCCAGGAGACTCGACGATCCCGCTGCCCAGGGCATTGGCGACGGCGGCACGGCCGCGGCGAACCGCCTGCACGAGCCCCGGTGTGCCCTCCAGGGCCGTGCCGTCGAGTTCCAGCGGATCGCACTGTCGGTCGGGCACCCGCCGCAGCAGCACATCCATCGGCACGAGGCCGCCGAGAGTCTTGAGGCCGAGGCGGTCGTCGCGGACCGCGAGATCGCCCCCTTCAACGAGCGGATAGCCGAGGTAGCGGGCGAGGTAGGCGTCTTCGAAGTAGGTCGAGCTCGACGGGCCGGGGCTCTGCAGGCCGATGCGCGGATCGTCGCGGCCCGGGGCGAGCCCGCGAAGCAACGACCGCAGCCCCATGAAGAAGGGCGCCAGCCGCTCCACGTTGCACTCCTGGAACGCCGCCGGAAACAGCCGGGAAACGACGAGCCGATTCTCGAGCGCGTAGCCCAGGCCGCGGGGCACGTCGGTGCGGTCGCCGAGCGCCATCCACTGGCCGTCACGGTTGCGGGCGACGACGGCGGCGTAGAGATGCAGCCAGCGTCCGCCGACGACCGGCAGGCCGTGGCAGCAGCGGAGAAAGGCGGGATGTCCGAGCACGAGCTCGGGCGGCACGATGCCTTCGCGAAGCAACTGCTGCGGACCATAAATATCGGCGAGCAGGGCATCGAGCACCCGGGCCCGCTGATTGATGCCCACCTCGAGTCGGGTCCAGTCGGCGTCGGCGATCACGAGCGGAATCGGGTCGAGGACCCACGGCCGCTGTTCGCCCGACTTCTCGTCCTGCATCGTGTAGGTGACGCCATTGTCGCGAATCAGGCGGCGGGCCTGCTCCCACCGTTCCGCGAGTTCCGCGGGCTGCCACGAGCCGAGCTGGTGGACGAGGCGTTGCCAGTGCAGCCGCGGCAGGCCGTCGGCACCGCAGAGCTCGTCGTAACTCCCCTCCGGGGCCTTGTAGCCAGGAAAGGGATTTTGCCGTCCGCCCTGCGTGGCCGCAGGCGAGAACGGGGCTGTGTCGGTGTCGAGAAGGGGGTTCATGAGGGCGGGTTACCGATCCGGAGACAGTCGAGCCTCTTGAGTTTACATCGGGGAGGCGGAGGGAGTCGGCGATTCGAATGTCTCGGGAAGCCCGGAGCGCGAGCGACGGGTAGCCGCGTCGCGTCGAGGCGTCGCCGTGAGGTGCCGCAGACGTCGATTTCGAGGCCACCCGGATACCCCGCGCTGGCGCTTGGGGATTCCTGACGGAAGGTGTCGCTCAACGGGATGGCGTGGCGAGCACGGCGCGGATGCGGTCGCGGGTCACGGGCTCGATCACGCCGTGCTCGGTGATGATGCCCTTGATGAGCCGGGCAGGCGTGACGTCAAACGCAGGGTTGTAGGCCAGGGCGCCGTCAGGGGCGGCGATCACCCCGAGCGGATGCGTGACCTCGGTGGCCGCACGCTCCTCGATCGGAATCTCAACGCCCGTGTCGAGCGTGAGGTCGAACGTGCTCGACGGCGCGGCGACGTAGAAGGGCACGCCGTGGGCAGCCGCAAGCACCGCCAGGCCGTAGGTGCCGATCTTGTTGGCAGTGTCGCCGTTGGCGGTGATCCGATCGGCCCCGACGACACAGGCCGCCACCCGGCCGGTCGTCAGCAGGTGACCGGCGGCCGAGTCGCAGATCACGGTGACGGGAATGCCGCGCTGCACGAGCTCCCAGGCGGTGAGCCGGGCTCCCTGAAACAGCGGCCGCGTCTCGTCAGCGAAGACCTCGAATCGGCGGCCCGCGTCCCAGGCCGTGGTGATCACGGCCAGCGCCGTGCCGGCACCGCCGGTGGCCAGGCCACCGGTGTTGCAGTGGGTGAGCACGCCGCCTCGCGGCAGGATCGCGGCGCCGTGGCGGCCGATGGCGGAGCAGAGCCGACGGTCTTCGTCGTGGATGACGCGTGCCTCGGCCAGCAGGGCCTCGGCCATGGCGATCGTCGAGGCATCGTCCGGCAGCCGGTCGAGGACCGCGACACACCGCTCGACGGCCCAACGCAGGTTGACGGCCGTTGGCCGGGCCGTCGCGAGTCGTTCGGCCTGCGCCAGGATGTGGCCGCGGCCGCGGTCGGCGTTCATGGCGTCGCGAACGGCCTCTGCCGCGGCCACGACGAGGCCGTAACCGCCGGCGATGCCGATCGCGGGTGCGCCACGCACACGCAGGCTCTTGATCGCCTCCACGACGGTGTCCACATCGCGGCAGGCGATCCATTCGAGACGCACGGGGAGCAGCGTCTGATCGACGAGTTCGAGATGGCCGGTGGCGTCGCCCTGCCAGCGGAGGGCTACCGGGACGGTGGGCGCTGATGACACGGGCAGTGCTCGCGGGGCTCAGGATGCCAGGAACGTTTCGCAGGGAAGTCCGCACGCGGCGGCGACGGCGGGCTGCACGAGCCGGCCGTCGAACACGTTGACGGCCGAGCGGAGCGCGGGGCTCCTCCTGGCGGCGGCCTCGACGCCCTGCGAGGCGAGTTCGATCACGTAGGGGAGCGTGGCGTTGCATAGCGCGTAGGTGCTCGTACGGCCGACGGCGCCCGGCATGTTTGTGACGCAGTAATGGACGACATCGTCCACGACGTAGGTCGGCTCGGCGTGGGTCGTAGGACGACTCGTCGCCACGCAGCCCCCCTGGTCGATGGCGACGTCGATGATCACCGCGCCCGGCTTCATGAGGGCGAGGTCGTTCCGCTCGACCAGGTGCGGCGCCCGCGCCCCCGGGATGAGCACGCTGCCGATCACGAGGTCAGCCCAGCCGAGCCGATCACGGATCGTGTGGCGGTCGGAGTAGAGGCAGTCGATGTTGGGCGGCGTGACATCGTCGAGGTAGCGGAGCCTCTCGAGGCTGGTGTCGAGCAGCGCGATGTTGGCACCGAAGCCGGCGGCGACCTTGGCGGCGTTGGCGCCCACGGTGCCGGCGCCGAGCACCAGCACGTTGGCGGGGGCCACACCGGGCACTCCACCCAGGAGAATGCCACGGCCCATCTGCGGTCGTTCCAGGTATTTGGCTCCCTCTTGGATGCTCATCCGGCCTGCCACCTCGCTCATCGGGATGAGCAGCGGCAGCCGACCGCGGTCGTCGCGGAGCGTTTCGTAGGCCACCGCGGTCGCACCCGTGGCCAGGAATCCCTCGGTGAGCCTGCGGTCGGCGGCGAAGTGGAAGTAGGTGAAGATCGCCTGCCGCGGACGGATCAGGCGGAGCTCCGGCGGCTGCGGTTCCTTCACCTTCACGATCAGCTCGGCGCGAGCGAAGACGTCGGCGGCGGTGTCGGCCAGTTCGGCTCCGCACTGCACGTAGGCCTCGTCGGTGAGGCCCGAGCCTGCGCCAGCCGACCGCTCCACCACGACCGTGTGGCCCGCGCGGGCGAGTTCCTCCACCCCAACGGGCAGAAGCGCCACGCGGTATTCGTCCCGCTTCGTCTCCCGGGGTACACCGACGATCATGACACGGCGGGCTTCGTCACCGACGTGATCTTGAAGGTCTGCGGCATCGGCAACGGGTAGTTGCCGTCCTTGTCGGGCACGACTGGGGGCGTCGTCTCCCAGGTCGGGTCCTCGGGCATCGTGCGGTAGTCGAGCGCGAGAGCCTTGTCATATTCCCAGTTCTTGCCGGAGTAGGTGGCCAAACGGCCGAGCACCGACGAGAAGCTCGATGTGGCGCCGTAATAGGCGTCGTTCTTCGGCGTGTCGGTGCGGATCGCGGCGTGCAGTTCGTCGTGCTCGACCTGGTAGGGATCGGGGTTGGGGCCAGAGAACTTCCAGAGCTCATTGCCCGCCAGGTCGGTGATCTGAGCCGACCCCGGGCGGAGCCTGAGCACACCCTTCGTGCCCTGAAACTCCTCATCAACCCGGTTGTCGCCGCCGGGAAACTGCTTGCACTGGCTCGCGATCCGGGCGCCGCCCGGATAGGTGAAGTTGACCGCGTGATGGTCGTAGATCTCGCTGGGCTGGTTGGGCACGCGGTTTTGCCGGCCGCCGACGCCGTAGGCCGAGACGGGCAGTTTGTCGAGGAACCAGTTGGCGACGTCGATGTTGTGGACGTGCTGTTCGGCGATGTGGTCGCCGCAGAGCCAGTTGAAGTGGTACCAGTTGTTGACCTGAAACTGCATCTCGGTGGTGTTGGGCTGTCGGCCGCGATACCAGATGCCGCCGCCGTTCCAGTAGACCTGGCCGCCGATGATCTCGCCGATCATGCCCTCGCGAACCTTGGCGAGCGCCTCGCGGTAGTTGTTCTGGTAGCGGCGCTGCAGACCCACCACCACCTTGAGCTTCTTCTCGTCGGCCTGCTTGGCGGCCTCGAGGACGAGGCGGGCGCCATAGCTGTCGACGCACACGGGCTTCTCCATGAAGACGTGTTTGCCCGCCTTCACGGCGGCGTCAAAGTGGAACGGCCGGAAGCCGGGGGGCGTCGCGAGGATGACGAGATCGCAGGCGTCGATCACCCGCTTGTAGCCGTCGAGGCCCTCGAAGCGGCGGTCCTCGGGGCAGTCAACCTTGTCCTTCATCCCCTCGACAGCCCGCATCGTGCCGTCGATGCCTCCCTTGAAGGCGTCGGCCACGGCCGTGAGCTTCACGTTGGAGCCGGGCACCGAGAGCGTCTGCACGAGGGCGCCACGGCCACGGCCGCCCGCTCCGATGAGGCCGATGCGGAGCACGTCGCTCGACGGGTTGTCGGCGTGGACGCCCCGCATGCCGAGCGACGTGGCAGCGGTCACGGCGGCGCCAGTGGCACGGATGACATCGCGGCGGGAGAGGGCGTGGCTTTCCTGGTGAGGCGAGGTGGACATCGAATGTTGCTCCTGGGTAACCGCCTGACGTGGAAAGACAGCGAACTGGCGGTGGATCGACGGCAAGAGAATACCGGTTCGCCGAAGCGTTGGGAAATCCGGTCCATCGGGGGTTTTTTTGGGAAGAAAGTCATCAGGCGTCTTTGCGTCGACGCGGCGATCCGCGAGCCGTGGCGTCGGGTGCTCGGGAAGCCCGGAGCGGAAGCGATGGGAAAGCGGGGGGCGACTTCGTTGGCAACGCGGAGCGCAACGGTATGGCGGGCGGAGCCCCCGCGCTTCCGCTTGGGGCTTCGTGACGGAGGGGACGCACAAAAAAGCCCGGCCGGAGCGAATGCTCCGGCCGGGCCGATGGACAACAGAGCGAGCCTTGGGCTGCCCAGATCAGTAGTCAGACGGCGTGTTTTCGCCGCCCGCGTAGGTACTCAAGCCGAGATACACGTTTCCATCGACGTCGGCGCCAATCGAACGAACGCTGCCATCGGCATACGCGTGCATGACGAGGTTGCCCGAGTGATCACTACTCGGACCCCATGTCATCGCCGTCGAACCTCCAGTCGTCGACACCAGCATAGCAGTTGTGTACTGCGTACTCGGGGACGAACTGGAAGGCCCAAAGTTCAAGCCGGTTCGGGTCACGCCGTACGTCGAGTTGGTCAAGGCCGGTGCACCATCCGCTGGGTGCGCGGCCACGAGCCATGCTTGTGTGCCGATAAACCAAGCGGAGTTGTAGGTCGGAGTACCGTTGAACGGGCGAGGGTTCCCTTCCTTGGATTCAGCGACCATGATCGTTTTGGAAGTGCCATCGCCCGCGGTGATCGTGCGGCCAAAAATCGGGTACGCTTGAATCGCAGTGCCGGTAACGCTCGTCGGGGTCGGACCGGTAGGAATCAGGGGCATGTATCC
This sequence comes from Planctomycetia bacterium, assembly GCA_021414115.1. Lineage (GTDB taxonomy): Bacteria > Planctomycetota > Planctomycetia > Pirellulales > UBA1268 > QWPN01. Next base: position 25,415 of record JAIOPD010000081.1, on the reverse strand, counting down.
GTCGTCGGACGAATACGGGCCAGTCCCGGCCGACGCTCCTGAAAGTGGCACAGTCGTTGTGCCACTAACACTACCCCGGCCGGCCATCGCCTTATAGCAGGTAGCTCCGTAGCTACTACCGCTCAAAATGGGATCACCACCCCAACTCGGGCAGATCAAGCCACCGAGTTGCACGTTGCCAAAAATGGTGCCGCTTGAAGTAATACTGGTGGGGTTCGGCACTGAGAACGACGGAGTGCTTGCCGACTTGATGCGATCGTAGAGAGCAGTCTCTTCAAAATAGGGCAGGACATGAACGATCCAACTGTAGCCCCCAAGACCTGACAACTTCGTTTGTGCATTGCCTGTCGTAGCACTAAGCCGGTCACTCGCCGCCGGGAAGCGGTCGCGGCGGGCGCTGGCAAACTGGTGCAGACCGAGACCGATCTGCTTGAGCTTGTTTGAGCAAGCGGCGCGATTGGCTGCCTCACGGGCAGACTGGACAGCAGGCAGGAGCAGGCCAATCAGCGTGGCGATGATCGCGATCACCACCAGGAGTTCGACGAGCGTAAAGGCTCGTCGCTTCGAGTTGTGCATGATGCAGGACATGGAAAACCTCCGCCCGTAACGGGCATGGGATGAAATAAAACGATGAAACCAAGAGGACGCGGGAACTGCCCACACCGGGATCATGAAGATATAAAGGAAACCCCGGTCGGCTTGCCCCCGACGACATTATTTATATCGGCAGAGACACGCGTCCGTCAACTGATCGGCCGATGACAAAGCCACTTTCCGACCCGTCACAGTCTCGCGAGTTTGCCACGGCGGTGGTCCGCCGCCTCCGCGAGGCCGGGTATGAGACGTTTTGGGCCGGGGGCTGCGTCCGGGACGAGCTTTTGGGCCGGACTCCAGCCGATTACGACGTGGCCACGGCTGCCCGGCCCGATGAGGTGCGAACGCTGTTTGGCCGCGGCCGCACCCTCGCCGTGGGGGCTGCGTTTGGCGTGATCACCGTGCTGGGGCCGCGAGGGGCCGGCCAGGTGGAGGTCGCAACGTTTCGTGCCGATGCCCCCTATACGGACGGCCGGCATCCCGCCGGAGTGACATTCTGCTCGGCCCGCGAGGACGCCCAGCGGCGGGATTTCACGATCAACGGCCTGTTCCTCGACCCGATCTCGGGCGAGGTCCACGACTTCGTCGATGGCAAACGTGACCTGGCTGACGGAATCGTCAGGGCAATCGGCGTGCCGGCGATGCGGTTCGGCGAGGACCACCTCCGCATGCTCCGGGCCGTTCGGTTCACCGCCTTCTTCGGGTTCGTGCTCGAGCACGAGACGCGAAAGGCAATCGAGCGGATGACGCACCTCGTCGCCAGCGTCAGCCCGGAGCGGGTCGCCGCCGAACTGCGGGGGATGCTTTCGCGACCGGGCCGCCGGCAAGCCCTCGAAATGCTCGCCGAGACGGGGCTGGCCGCCGAGGTACTCGTGGAGGTGGCGCCGCCGGCAGTCGATGCCGCCCGCTGGCACGACACGGCTCGGATCGTGGCTGCTTTCGACGAGCCCGATCTGCCGATGGCACTCGCGACGCTCGGCGAGCATGCCGGCCACGAGACGCTTCCACGGATCGCGTCGCGGCTGCGGCTCTCGAACCGCGAGGCCAAAGCGGCCGAGTGGATCCGCGCCGGCGTGGCCGACCTGGGGACAGGCATCGACCCCGCTGCCCGGCCTTGGTCACTCATGCAGCCGTGGGTCGTCGGCGACCATGCCGCTGCGCTGGCCGACGTGCTGCGGGCCCGGGCCGCGTGTGGTCATGGCGACGCGACCGCCGCCGCGTGGTTCACCGGTCAGGTCTCGCGGCCCCGTGCGGAGATCGATCCCCCTCCACTCGTGACGGGGAGCGAGTTGCTCGCGGCAGGCGTGCCGCCGGGCCCTCCGGTCGGTGCAGCGCTCGCCCGCATCCGGTCGCTCCAACTCGACGGCGTGATCGCCACGCAGGACGAAGCGCTCGCGGTGGCACGTCGCGCGGCCACCCCGTAGACTCTTTCGTATGTCTGACAACGGAGTGTCAAAAGCGAAGCCCGCCGAAACGCCCCCCCTTGCCCTCGACCGGGTGCATCAGGGCGACTGCCTCGATCTGCTTGCGCGGATGCCCGACGGCTCCGTGCAACTGGCCTTCGCCGATCCGCCCTTCAACATCGGCTACGACTACGACACCTACGACGATCGGCTCGCGGCCGACGTCTATGTGAATTGGTCGAAGCGGTGGATGGCCGAGGTGAGCCGTGTGCTCACGGCCAACGGCACATTCTGGTTGGCGATCGGCGACGAATACGCGGCCGAACTCAAGGTCGTCGCGACCCGCGAACTCGGGTTTACCTGCCGGAGTTGGGTGGTCTGGTACTACACCTTCGGCGTCAACTGCCGGCAGAAGTTCAGCCGATCGCACGCCCACATCTTTCACTTCGTGAAGGATCCGGCACACTTCACGTTCAACACCGACGCGATCCGCGTGCCGAGCGCCCGCGAGCTCGTCTACGGAGACAAGCGGGCCTGCCCGACCGGCCGACTTCCCGACGACACCTGGATCCTTCGCCCGCAGGACCTGCCCGAGGGCTTCGGGGCCGACGCCGACACCTGGTACTTTCCGCGCGTCTGCGGCACCTTCAAGGAGCGGTCCGGCTGGCACGGCTGCCAGATGCCCGAGCAGCTGCTCGGCCGGATCATCCGATCCTCGAGCCACGAAGGCGAGACGGTGCTCGATCCGTTTGGCGGCAGTGGCACCACCCTCGCCGTCGCCAAAAAACTCGGCCGGCGATTCGTCGGCCTCGAACTCTCGGCAGCGTACGCCGAACGGATCGACGCGCGGCTGGCAGCGATCGAGCCAGGCGACCCGCTCGACGGCGCAGCCGAGCCGCTCAAGAGCGTACCGGCGACGAAGGACGGCCGACGGCTGGAGAAGTCGCGGCCGCGAATCGTCAAAAAGCGGAAGCCGGCCGCCGAGCCGAGCCAGGCGATGCTCTTCGAGAAGCGCCGCAAGCAACGCTGACCGCCTTGCGAGGGGGCGCCACGCCGCGTCGGAGCATCGACCATGGCCCGCAAGAAGCAAGCCGATCCCGCCGCCGGCTTCGCCGCGCCGCCTGCCGACGGCGGCCTGTCGATCGATCGGCTCGCGCAGGCCTTCGCAGCGATGATGGGCGCCGCCGATCCGCATGCGGCCCCGACGGACGATGCCGCCGACGTGGTGCATGTCGATGCGTCGCCCGATCTGGACGACCCCGGCTCCTCCGACGCCGACTGCCGCGTCAGCCCCCTGACGATCCTCGAGGCGTTGCTCTTCGTGGGGCTGCCCGGGGGCCGGCCGCTATCGAGCAAGGTGGTCGCCAGCCTGATGCGTGGCGTACGTCCGCAGGAGATCGACGACCTTGCCGGCCAGTTGAGCCGGCGGTATCTCGCGGACAACTGCCCCTACGAGGTGGTCTCGAAGGATGCCGGCTGGGTGCTGCGGCTGCGCAGCGAGTTTGCGGGATTCGGGCACGTGCTCGAGGCCAAGGCCAAGCTCGTTCGGCTCGACGCCCAGGCGCTCGACGTGTTGGCCGCGGTCGCGTGGAATCAGCCCGTGCACCGCGACCGCCTGGTCGAGTTGGGGTGCGACGCCGGGCCGGCCGTGCTCCGGCAACTCGTCCGCCGTGGGCTCCTCGAACTCCGGCACGACGACGGCGGCGAACCCTGCTACCAGACCACGAAGAAGTTTCTCGAGGTCTTCAAGCTCGAGAGTCTCGCCGATCTGCCGGCACCGAACGATCCGCCGCAGTAGCAGAGCCATCAGGTGATGCGGAGCGAGGCGAGGTGGACGACGTATACCCCGCGCTCGCGCTTGGGGCTTCCTGACGGAGCGACGCGGCGTGCCGAGAGCGGTGGCATCAGGTGCCGGGGAAGCCCGGAGCGCGAGCGACGGGTAAACGGGTGGTAACCGTGTGGCCGTCGCGATTTCTTCAGGGTGACAGCCTCACGCCCCCGTCGCGAGCCGCAACGCAACGCGACAGGCGTTTTCGAAGGTCGCGAGGTCGAGCTTCTCGTTCGTCGTGTGGATCTCCATCTGGCCGCAGCCGAGCGTGACGGTGGGCACACCATTGGCGGCCATCCAGTTGGCGTCGAGGCCGCCGTTGGAGATGTCGAGCCGCGGCTCGAGGCCGATGCCACGAACGGCCGCGCCCGCCGCGACCACGCAAGGCTCATCGTCTGCGAGCCGGAAGGCCTCGTAGTCGAGACGGCCCTCGACGGTGACCCGGCCCGTCTTGCCATCGACGCTCTTCACCTTCTTCACGGCGTCGGCGAACGCCTTCTCGATCGCCTTGACGATCTTGCCGCGAAAGGCGGCGTCATGGCCGCGGGCCTCGGCGCGGATCGTGGCCGATTCGGCCACCACGTTGGTCGCAGCGCCCGCATGAATCACGCCCACGTTGCTCGTGCCCCGCTTGCCATCCTTCTCGATCAGGCCGTGCCAGCCGTTCTCCACCAGCGATGCGACCGCCAGCGCCGCGATCGCAATCGCCGACACACCCTTCTCGGGAGCGACGCCCGCGTGACTGGGGATGCCTTCGATGGCGATGTCCATCCGGTAGCCGCCCGTCGCTCCGACGGTGATCTTCTCGACGGCGCCGCCGTCGAAGTTGAAGGCGAGCCGCGGCCGTCCGAGGTCGGCCGCCTTCACGAACCGTGCTCCATAGAGGCCGACCTCCTCCTGGATCGCGAACAAGAGCGTGAGCGGCGGATGGGGTAGCTTCGACTTCAGGAGTTGCACCGCCGTCGCGAGCACCACCGCCACGCCGGCGCGATCGTCGCCGCCAAGACCGGTCTTCGGGTCGGCACTCTTCACGAACTTCCCCGCGACCACCGGCTTCGCCCCGAGGCAGACGGGCACGGTGTCCATGTGGGCCATGAGCAGGCGACGTGGGCCGGGAAGCGTGCCGGGCAGGTGCACGATCAGGTTGCCCACGTTGCCCTTCACGGGCGTCTTTGCATGGGCGGCGTCGAACGCGATCGCCGACGACGGGCAGCCCGCCTCGCGAAGCCACTTCACCACACGGTCGGCCACCGCCTTCTCGTCCCCGGAGATCCCGGGGATCGCGAGCAGATCGAGGAGGATCTTCCGGGCGGTGGCGAGGTCGGCGGCGGCTTGCTGCGGCGCGACGGTCGCGCGGCGTACACTGCCTGCCGTGCCGGAGGCTGCCTTGGCCTGGGAGGACGCCGTGACTTTCGAGGACCGGGCTTTCGACAACCGAGCGGACGTGACGCGAGGCATGTGGACCTTTCTGCGGAGACGCGGTGGTGCCGCACACGACAACGGCCGCGCGGCCGCGGAAGTCTACGGGCGGCACGGCGAACGTTCCACGTCGCTCACCGCGGACGCCGCCCTACCGATCCGCCTCGACAGCGTCGTCAAACGCTACGGGCGACGGACGGTGCTGGATCAGGTCACCTGCGACGTGCATCCGGGGATCACGGGGCTCGTCGGGCCCAACGGTGCCGGCAAGAGCACGCTCGTCCGCGCGATCCTCGGCCTCGTGCGGCTGGCCGCGGGGAAGGTCGAGGTGTTCGGCATCGATCCGGCGGTGCGACCGCGGCTCGTGCGGCAGGCGGTGGGTGTGGTGCCCGAGGACGAGTGCACCGTGCCCGGACTGGCCGCGGTGGAGATGGTGCGCTACGCCGCGCGGCTCTCAGGCCTCCCCGGCACCGAGGCGCTCCGCCGCGCCCACGAGGTGCTCGATTGGTGCGACGCGGGACAGGAGCGGTATCGCCCGGTCGAGACGCTCTCGGTCGGCATGCGGCAGAAGGTCGCGTTTGCCGCCGCCATCGTCCACGATCCGAGGATGGTGATCCTCGACGAGCCCACCAACGGCCTCGACCCGATCGAGCGGCGGGCCATGCTCGGTCGGCTCACGACGCTCGCCCGCGAGCACGGCAAGACGATCCTCGTCTCGACCCACGTGCTGCCCGACGTGCAGACGATCTGTGACCGCGTGATCGTGCTCGCCGCCGGACGGGTGCGGCTCGAGGGATCGCTCGACGAACTGACGCGGCCGGTCGTGCCACAGTTGCGGCTCGAGGCGACCGGTCCGCTCGACGCGTGCGCGCAACTCCTGCGCGATCGCGGCATCGCGGCCACGCGGGCCGATGCCACGACGCTGCTCGTGTCGGCCGAGCAAGGTCGCGGGCTCGACGAAGTCTGGACGGCGGTGCGGGCATCGGGCGTGACGCTCCGCGCGCTGGAGCCGGCCCGGCGGCGATTCGAGGATGTGTTCCTGCAGGCGATCGCGCGGTCCGAGGAGGGCGAGCATGCCACTTCATGACCTCGGCTATCGCCCCTGGTCGGGGCAACGAGCCGGCCCGGGCGCCGCCAGTGGCGTGATCGCCGCCACGGGGATCCGTCTGGCCTGGACGAGCCGCTGGCTGCGACGGGCCGTGCTCTTCGCCTGGAGCCCCGCACTCCTCTTCGCAGGCAGTTTCTTCGCCTTCGAGCAGTCGATCGAGGAGGGCCGATTCACCTCGCTCAAGGAACGTGCCCGCTTGGGCCGCAACCTCGACGGCGTCGGGGTGCTGGGCACGGTGCTCGCCGACACGCTCGGCCGCACGGCGAACGAGCGGCATGTCAGCGAGGCTCAGGACATCGCTCTCACCCGGAGGCTGGTCTGGTCGCGACTCCTCCTGGCCTTCATGCGGGCGCCGCAGGCCGTGCTCCTCGCGGTGGTCGTGGGTCTTGTCGCGCCGTCCCTGATCTCCCGCGATCTCCGGGCCAGAGCGTGGCTCGTCTACTTCACGCGGCCCGTCGGGCGATTCGAATACATCCTCGGCAAGATCACGATCCTGACCACGATCGTCGCGGCGATCACCGTGGCGCCGGCCTTGGCCCTCTGGCTGGCCGGCGTGCTCGTCAGCCCGAGCATCAGCGTGGCCGCGCAGACCTGCGACCTGCCGCTCAAGATCGTGGCCGCGAGCGCGGCGCTGGCGATCCCCACGGTGCTGCTCGCCCTCGCCTACTCCTCGCTGACGACCGAGAGCCGGATCGCGAGTTTTGCCTGGTTCGCCACCTGGGCGGCCTGTTGGATCGCGCACGCCTCGCTCACGACCGCCGATCTCGTCGCGGCCGCAGAGGCCCCTGCCATCGCCTGGGAGACGACCGACGACGAGTATCGGCCGCCGCCGCGGCGCGGGAACTGGGTAGCCCGAGCCGCCGGCCTCGACGACACGCTCGACCGCTGGGCCTGGCTCTCGCCCTATCACGCCGTCGGCGTGGTGCAGGCCTGGATTTTCGGCGTGGAGACGCGGCCCCGTGCCGTTCTGCCCCCCGCGATCTCCTTGGCGGCGATTTCCATCCTCTCGGCCGTCGTGCTCGCGCGGCGGGTCGCGGTGCCGACGAGGGCCTGACACCATGATCGCGATCCACAACCTGACGAAGCTCTACGGTTCGGTGATCGGCGTCAACGACATCAGCGTCGATCTCGGGGCGGGCGCGCACGGCTTGCTCGGGCCGAACGGCGCGGGAAAGACCACGTTTTTGGGTCTCGTGACGGGTCAACTGCGGCCGACGATGGGCCGCGTGCTCGTGTTTGGCGAGCCACCCTTTGGCAACCCACGGGTGCTGCGGCGGATCGGCTTTTGCCCCGCCGCGGATCTCGGGCTCGGCGCGACGACGCCCCGGGAGTGGGTGGGGTATCTCGTGCGGCTCTCGGGCTTCGGCGCCGCCGAGGCGAGGGCCCGCGCCGACCGCACGCTCGAGCAGGTGGGCCTTGCCGCCGCGTCCTGCCGGCCGCTCGCCACGCTCTCAAAGGGGATGCGGCAACGGGCGAAGCTTGCCGGCGCGATCGCCCACGATCCCGACCTGCTCGTGCTCGACGAGCCGTTCGACGGACTCGATCCGGTGGCCCGGCACGATCTCGTCGAGCTCGTGCGCTCCTGGGCAAAGACCCGGAGCCTGATCGTCGCCAGTCACTTGCTCCACGAAGTCGAGGCGCTCGACGCGGGCCTCGCCGTGATCCTCGGCGGTCGGCTCGTCGCCAGCGGCACGGCCGCCGAGATTCGCGATCTCGTCGACTCGATGCCGGCGGAGGTGCGGGTGCGGTGCGACGAGCCGCGGCGGTTTGCCGCACTGGCCTGTGGGGTCGAGGGCGTCGAGAGCGTGCGCTTCGACCTGGGCGGCGTGGTCGTGGCCACCCGTCAGCCGACGCTCCTGATGGAGCAGGCCGTGATCCGGGCCCTCGACGCCGGACTGAGCGTGCAAGAGGTCGTGGCCGCCGACCGGTCGCTCGAGGGCATCTTCGGGCGACTCGTCCGCCTGCATCGCGGAGTCAAGGCATGAGCGACTCCACCGCCGGCATCCGCGAGCCGTCCCGCTTCGCCCTCCTGGCGTCGGCGTGGACCGTCGCCGCGTTCCAGTTGCGTCGGCTGCTCACCCGGCCACGGCTCGGGCTGGCCGCGATAGGCGCCGTGTTTCCCGCCGCCGTCATGCTCGCGGCGGGCCGCGCGGCCCGCGGCCGGCTCGATCCCGATCTCTCGGTCGCGATGCTCTATGCGCTCATCCCCGAAGCGGTCTGCATGCTCGGACTGTTGGTCACGATGTGCCCCGCGGTGGCCGACGAACTCGAGCGGGGCACGTGGCCCCACGTGGCCGTGCGGCCCGGCGGTCGGCGGGCCCTCCTGCTGGGCACCTGGCTCGCCGCCGTGATCTGGACGTCGGCGGTCGCGATCCTCGCCACGGGCCTGGCTCTCTCGGTCGCAAACGTGACCGACCCGTTCGCCGTGGCGCGGATCCTCGTCGCGCTCGTGCTGCTCTCGTGTGCCGGCCGCGCCGCGCTCTTCGCTCTCCCCGCGGTCGTGATGCCGAAGCGGGCGCTCGTGGCGAGCGTGGGCGTGGCGCTGGTGGTCGAGGTGCTCGCGGGCGTGATCCCGGCGGTCGTGAATCAGGCGACCGTGAGCCTGCGGCTGCGGAGCCTGCTCGTGGACTGGATGCGTTGGAAGCAGAAACTGCCGACCGAGATGCAGCTGTTCATCGATCCCCAACCAGCGTGGGTGCACGTGCTGGCCGTGGCCGTGGTCGTGACGGTGCTGCTCACGGCCGCAGTCCTGATCCTCGAGCGACGGCAGTTTCCGCCGAGCGAAGAGATCTGACGCTACTGCACCCGCACCCAGTTGATGGTCTTCGACATGATCCCAGAGCCGGCCACCATCTCGAAGCCGGCCGGAGTCATCCGGATCGTCATCGGCACGAACGCACCCCGCTTCATCGCAAACACCTCACCCTTCCACGTACTCGTGTTCGGGTCGAACGTGATCCCGCGGAGCATTTCCTTGTTGACCATCTCGGGATTGTCGGCCTTGACGATGCCGCCGAGATACTGCCCATTCGACGCGAAGATCCGCACGTCCACGTTCATGTCGGCCGGCCGCCAGTCGCCGACGATCGCATCTGCCGAAGCGGCGGGAGCCTGCAGGGATGCGGACGCTGAAGAGGCGACCGCGACACCGTCGTCCGCGGTGGCCACGCACGCGATCCCGAAGAACAACAGCGTCGAGGCGAGCAGGCGGGGGGCGTGGAGCGTGAGCATGAGATAAGATTCTCCGGCGGGACGGGCGGACCAAATCGCGGGGCGGAGGGTAGCACCATGCGCGGAACTGAATCCATGCCGATTTCTCCGCCGCTCGCGGCCTATGCCGGTTCCCCGCGGCGGCGGGCGAGCGCTCGGCGGCAGGCGTCGGCGATGCGGGCCGCGGAGCTCTCGTCGAGCAGCCAGGTGTCGGATCGGGCCCGGGCGTCGTCGTCGTTGCCGAGCCAGTCGACGAGCGTGGCGGTGGTGGGCCCGTCGGCACCGATCACGCGGTCGCTCGAGCCGATCGCCGCGGAGACGAGCCGCTTGAGCGATGGCCTGGCTGCCGCGACGGCGAGGTCCGCAGGCGACACGTGTACGACCACCGGCGCGCCGGTCTCCACCGCCAGATCGGTGAGGATGCCCGCATGCAGCACGAAGATCACCTCGGGAAAGACGTCGTCGGCCGCCTCGGCGATGCGTTGTCGGGCGGTTTCGCGGGCGAGGCCCAGGAGCCGCGACGGTACGCGGGCCACGGCATCGAGAAACACCTCGGACCTCCCGTCGCGAACGGCGGCCAGAAAATCCCGGGACGCTGCCGCCACGTCGTGAAGATGGATGCCGTGCATGCCGGGGGGCTGCTCGTCGAAGCCGTATACCGTCGAGGGGCCGCAGACGGCGACCGTGCAGCCCGCCTCCTCGAGGCCTTCACGAAGCCGATGCACCCGCGTGTGCGGGTGATCGCAGCAGCCGTGGTCGATGAGAAGGATGCGCATGCCGCGGGCTTCCACTCGGCGGGCCGGTCGTTCAGAGCCAGAGTTGCCACCGGGCGATGGCCAGACAGGCGATCGTCCACGCCGCGGCGGCCCAGTCGTCTGCCATGATGCCGAGGCCGGCCGGAAGTTTTTCGAGCTGCCGACAGGGGAACGGTTTGCCGATGTCGAAGATTCGCAGGAGGACGAAAGCGACCGCGAGCACCATCGGCGAGCGGGCCTCCGGCGGCACGACGAGCAGCGCCAGCGGCATGCTCGCCACCTCGTCGAGCACGATCGCCCCCGGATCTTTTCGGCCCATGAGCCGCGCGGCCCGTGAGCAGATCGGGATCCCGACGCCGCAGATCGCGGCGATGATCGCCGCCTCGACCCCGCGGCCGGCGAGCCCGCCGCCACACCGCTCCGCGATCGCTCCGGTGACCACGGCGAGCGGCAGGCCGAGCAGGGCGCCGAACGTGCCCGGGGCGAAGGGGACTCGTCCCAGACCGCCGGCCGTGGCGAGGAAGACCGCCGGCGCAAACCAGGGCGTCTGCAACAGACCTGGATGCGACGAGGGTGTATCTCGGGCGGCGGTCGCTGACGGATCGCCGGATGCGGCCGGGGCGTTCATTCCGACATCGTACCGTGCCCGGCCGGCGGTATGATGCTGGAGTCATCCTCCGTGTCATCGCACAGGTGCTGCCGATTCATGGATCCCGCCTCGAATACCACCGCCGATTCCGCCGCGATCGGCCCGCTCACGCTCGTCGAGTTTCCCCATCCGGCGCTTCTGCGGCGGGCCCGGCCGGTAGTGAGGCTCGACGCGGGGCTCCGCGAGGCCGTCGAGCAAATGTTCGAGATCATGTACGAGTCGCAGGGCATCGGGCTGGCGGCCAACCAGGTGGCGCTGCCCTACCGGCTGTTCGTGGTGAACTGTGCCGGCCGCCGCGGCGAAGGGGAAGAACACGTCTTCATCAACCCCGTGCTCAGCCGGCCGCGGGGCACGGCCGTGCAGGAGGAGGGCTGCCTGAGCCTGCCCGGTGTGCGGATGGACGTGCGTCGCCCGCAGAAGATCGTGGTCGATGCCTGGTCGCTCGCCGGCGAGCCGGTCCATCTCGACCTCGACGGGCTGCTCTCGCGCGTAGTGCAGCACGAGTTCGACCACCTCGAAGGCCGGCTGTTCACCGACCGGCTGCCCGAGGCCGCCGAGCTCGAGGTGCGGCGGGCGCTCGAGAGCTTCCGCGAGGTGTTTGCCGGCCAGCAGTCGCGCGGCGAGATTCCCGACAACGACGCGCTGCATGCGTCGCTCGATCGGCTCGAGGCCGCCCGTTGCTAGGCGAGCCGAGAGGGGCCCGTGGGGACGGCATGACGGTGAAACCGCTTCGCATCGTCGTGATGGGCACGGGGCCGTTCGCGGTGCCGATGTTCGAGGCCCTCCGCGATTCGCCGCATGGAATCGTGGCGGTCGTCACGCGGCCCGATCATGCACCGCCGGGGCGACGGCCGCCCCGAAATCCGATGCGCGACGCCGCCACTGCCGCGGGAATCGGCATCCTCGACCCCGAGCGCATCAACGAACCCACGGTGATCGCGTCGCTCGCGGCCCTGCGTCCCGATTTGTTCGTCGTCTGTGATTACGGTCAGATTCTCTCCCGCGACCTGCTCGCGGTACCGCCGTTGGGCGGGATCAATCTGCATGGCTCGCTCCTGCCGCGGCATCGCGGCGCGGCGCCGGTGCAGTGGGCCATCAGGGAGGGCGACGCCGTCAGCGGCGTGAGCGTGATCCACATGACCCCGGCCCTCGACGCCGGCAACGTGATCGTGGCCCGGAGCACGCCGATCGGTCCGCGGGAGACGGCGGCCGAACTGGAGCCGAGGCTCGCGGCGCTGGGCGTTGACGCCGTCATCGAGGCGATCGAACGGCTGCAGGCCGCGTGGGCGGCGACAGGTTCGGTCGCCGGTGTCGGCATGCCGCAAGAAACGCCGCGGGCGACCCGGGCCCCGCGGCTCACGAAGGCCGACGGCGTCGTCGACTGGTCGCTGCCGGCGGTGAGCATCGAGCGGCTCCGGCGGGCGCTCGATCCGTGGCCACGACTGACTGCCGTGTTCACTCGAGGCGACGGGCAGACGCAGCGACTGGTGCTGGAGGATGTCGTGGTCGTGCCACCCGCGGCAGGGGCGCTCCTGGCTGACGCCGCCGCGCCGGGTACGGTGCTCGACACAAAAGACGGGCGGATCGTGGTGGCGTGCGGTGAGGGCACCGCAATCGCCATCATGCGGCTCGTGCCGGAGGGGCGGCGGAGCATGTCGGCCGCTGAGTTCCTCCGCGGCAGCCCCCTGATGGCTGGATCCCGGCTGGGATGACGAGTTGGTGTGGGGGACGTATTCCCCGCGCTCGCGCTTGGGGCTTCCCGACGAAGAGGCGTGGCCGAGCGGGTTGAGCGGGCATCCCGTGCCAAGGAAGCCCGGAGCGCGAGCGACGGGTAGACGGGTAGACGGGTAGACGGGTCGCGACCCGCGGACCTGATGCGGAGCGGGTCGGGATGGGGGACGTATTCCCCGCGCTCGCGCTTGGGGCTTCCCGACGAAGAGGCGATCTGTATTCCCGGGGGGACTCGCCTCACCTAAACTCTTGCTCATGACGAAGCGGCTTTGGATCGAGACCGTCGGCTGCCAGATGAACGTGCTCGACAGCGAGCTCGTGGTGGCTGCCCTACGCCGGCAGGGCTGGGAGTTGGCGACGGGGAGCGGCGAGGCCGACGCCGTCTTCTACAACACGTGCAGCGTCCGCCAGCATGCGGAAGACAAGATCTACTCGGCGCTCGGCCGCATCCGGTTCGAGAAGGAGAAGCGGCCCGACCTCGTCGTGGGCGTGCTCGGCTGCATGGCCCAGAAGGATCAGGAACTGATCCGCAAGCGGGCCCCGTGGGTGGATCTCGTCGTGGGGCCGGGGCAGCTGCACCAGGTTCCAACGCTTGTCGAGGGCGTGCTCGCCGGCGGTGGCCCGCGGCTGGAGGTGAGCCTCGACCGCAAAGGGGCCAGCCGCGACGCGATCGCGCGGAGTTTCGAGAGCTACGATCCCGACCGCGACCCCGCCATGCGGCCCACGCCGTTTCAGGCATTCATTCGCACGCAGACCGGCTGCGACAAGTTCTGCGCGTTCTGCGTCGTGCCGCACGTCCGCGGCCCCGAGCAGGCGCGGGCTCCCGAGACGATCGTGGCCGAAGCGCGGAAGCTCGTGGCCGAGGGCTGCCGCGAGATCACGCTCATCGGGCAGACGGTCAACAGCTACAAGTGGTCCGACGGCGGCCGCACCACCAGGCTCGCCGACCTGCTCGCGCTGCTCGACGCGGTCGAAGGCCTCGATCGGATCAAGTTCGTCACCAACTATCCGCGGGACATGACCGACGATCTGATCGCGGCGGTTCGCGATCTCCCCAAGGTCTGCCAGTATCTCCATGTGCCGGCCCAGCATGGCTCCGATGTCGTGCTTTCACGCATGAAGCGTGGCTACACGATCGGCGAATACATGGAGATGCTCGGCCGGATCCGCACGGCGCTCCCCGAGGCCGCCGTGACGAGCGACTTCATCGTCGGCTTCTGCGGTGAGACCGACGCGGAGTTTCAGACGTCGCTCGACCTCGTGAAGTCGGCCGATTTCAAGAACAGCTTCATCTTCAAATACAGCCCGCGGCCCGGGACCAAGGCGTATGATCGGCTTCCGGACGACGTCCCCGAGGATGTCAAGAAAGAACGCAACCGCCTGCTCCTCGACGCCCAGGAGGAGGTGAGCCTCGCGGGCAACCGCCGGTTTATCGGCACCCGGCACCAGGTGCTCGTGGAAGGCCTCTCGACGCGGGACGAGCGGCGGGCGGTCGATCCCGGGCCCGACGGCATCGCCCAGCTCACGGGCCGCACGATGTGCGACCGGATCGTCGTGTTCGACGCGCCGACGCGGCTCGTCGGCCGGCTCGTCGATATCGACATCCTCGCGGCGGCCGCGTGGTCGCTCGCGGGAGTCGTGGCGGACGGACTCGCCGACGCCGAGCCGCTCGACTCGCTGCGGCTCTCAGGCGAGTCCGCCGAACCGGTCGAACTCCACGACATCTCCCTGCCGATATCGTTCGCGGAAGCCCCCCGGGTGTAAGGTGCCATCCTCCCCACGCAACGCGCCGCGGTCCGAGCCGGCCCGTGCGTCGGCCGCCGTGGTTGATGTCGATCGCCTGCTCGACGACCCCGCGGCTGCGGCCGAGTGGGGCCGGTCCGCCGGCCTCGCGGATCCGTCGATCGCCTACCGGGCCGTGTCGGCCCTTGCTGCAGCGGGTGTGCCCCGCGACCTCGTGGCCGCGCTCGTGGGCCGTCTCGCCGTGCTTTTGCCCACGGTCGCCGACCCCGATCGCGTGCTCGTGGCGGTCGAGCGGTTCATCGCCGCGGTTCGCAATCCGCTCGCCGCCGCCGCGCTCTTCGAACGCGATCCGCGGGCGCTCGAGATTCTGCTGGGCATCTTCTCGGCGAGCCCCTACCTGGCCGAGATGGTGATCGCCGATCCCGAGGCCTGGGAGGACGTGCGGGTGGGCCGCGGCCGCCCCGAGAAACGGGAAGCACTCGCCGCGGCGCTGGCGGCGGAGCTCGGCACGCTCGACGATCCGGAGAACGTGATGCGGGCCCTGCGGCGATTTCGCCGCCGGCAGACGCTCCGCATCGCCTACGGCGACATCGTCGAGAAGCAGCGACTGGAAACGGTGGTCGCGCAAATCTCGCACGTGGCCGACTGCATCGTCGATGCCGCGGTGCGATCGGCGCTGGCCCGGGTGGAACGCCAGCGGGGCGTGCCCCGTGGGCCCGACGGCGGCAGGGCGACGCTCGCCGCGATCGCCCTGGGAAAACTCGGCGGCGGTGAACTCAACTACTCCAGCGACATCGACCTGGTCTTCGTGCACTCGGCCGACGGCCGGGTCGAGGGTCCGAAGCCCTGCACCAATCAGGAGTTCTTCGACCGCGTGGTGCAGGAAGCCGTGCGGCTGATCGGCGGTCCGACTGATCTGGGCGCGGCCTACCGAGTCGATCTGCGGCTCCGCCCACACGGCAGCACAGGACCGGCGTCGATGTCGCTCGAAGCGATGCTGCAGTATTTCGACCAGTCGGGCCGCACCTGGGAGCGGCAGGCGTGGGTCAAGGCGCGGTGCGTCGGCGGGGACGAGACCCTCGGCCTGCGGCTGCTGGCGGAGATGGAGCCCTGGATTCATCGCCGCTGGCTGACGCGGGCCGACATCAGCGGCATCAAGGCGCTCAAGCGCCGCATCGAGCAGCGGGCGATTCGTTCCGGGGATGCGGCCGCCGACGTGAAGACCGGCCACGGCGGCATCCGCGACATCGAGTTCACGATCCAGTTTCTGCAACTCTTGAACGGCGGCGACACCCCGCGGGTCCGCACCGGCAACACGCTCGAGGCGATCCGACGGCTCGCCGAGACCGGTGGCCTCACCGATCAGGAGCGGGAGATCCTCGAGCGAACCTATTCGCTTTTGCGCACGGTGGAGCACCGCCTCCAGATCCTCTATGACCGGCAGACGCACGCGCTGCCCCGGACCGACGAGGAGATGGGACGGCTGGCGGTGCGCATGGGATATGGTGCCGACGCCGGAGCCCGCGACCTGCTCCGGCGCGATCTCGCCGAGGCGACCGACTTGAACCGGAAGATCCTCGACCACCTGCTGCACGACGCCTTTCCGGACGACGCCGTGCCGGAGCCCGAAGTCGATCTGGTGCTCGATCCCGCACCGTCGCCCGACTTCGTCCGCGAGGTGCTCGCCCGGCATGGCTTTCGTGACGTGCCGGCGGCCCACCGGGCGATCCTCTCGCTCGGCGAGGAAAAGGTGCGGTTTCTCTCCTCGCGCCGCTGCCGGCACTTTCTGGCGGCGATCGCGCCCCGACTCCTCGCCGCGATCGGCCACACGCCCGATCCCGACACCACGCTCGTCAACCTCGTGGCCGTCAGTGATTCGCTGGGCGGCAAGGGCGTGCTCTGGGAACTCTTCAGCTTCAACCCGCCGTCACTCGATCTGACGGTGCGGCTCTGTTCGTCGAGTCCCTTTCTCGCCAACCTGCTGGTCACGAATCCGGGCATGATCGACGAACTGCTCGACAGCCTGCTGATCGAGCGGCTGCCGACGCCCGCAGCCCTCGAGCAGAGCCTGGCGGAACTCTGCCGACGGGCAGTGGACGCCGAACCGATCCTCCAGTCCTTCAAGGCTTCGCAGCAACTGCGGGTCGGCGTGCGTGACATGCTCGGCAGACAGGATGCCGAAACGACGACGGCGGCGCTCACGGCCATCGCCGAGGCGCTGGTGAAGCAGGTGGTTGCGATCGAGCGGGCGAAGCTCGTGGAGCGGCTGGGCGAGCCGCGGTCCGCGACGGGCGGCCCGGCCGACATGGTCGTGCTCGCGATGGGGAAGTTTGGCGGCCGCGAGATGAACTACGCGAGCGACGTCGACGTGATCTTTCTCTACGACCACGACGGCACCACATCGCCGCCGCGTCGCGGCCGCAAGGCGAGCGACGGCACGACCAACACTCACTTCTTCGGCGAACTGGCCCAGCGGGTGATGCGGGTCTGCAACGCCTTCGGACCACAGGGCCGGCTCTACGAAATCGATTCACGGTTGCGGCCTAGCGGCCGCAGCGGCGCGGCCGCAATCTCGCTCGCCGAGTTTGCGCGGTATCTCGCCGCCGATGGCCCGGCCGCCGTCTGGGAGCGGCAGGCGCTGATCAAGGCGCGACCGATCGTCGCGGCCCCGGCGGCGGCCGACGACGTGCGGCGGATCATCGAGACCGCGACCTACGGCCACGCATGGCAGGCGGACGAGGTCGAGGCGATGCGGCGGATGCGGTATCGCATGGAGGAGGGGGCCAAGGCCTCGAATCTCAAGCGGGGACCGGGCGGAGTCGTCGACATCGAGTTCGTCGCCCAGATGCTGCAACTGGTGCACGGCGGCCACGAGCCACGAGTGCGGACCACCGGCACGCTCGCGGCCCTCGTCGCCCTGCATGAGACGGGCCTGCTCGGCGACGAGCGATTCGACTTCCTGGAACGGGCGTATCGCACGCTACGGTCGATCGAGGGTCGGCTGCGGCTGCTCGACGCGGTGGCGCGTCACGACTTCCCCTCATCACCCGATGAACAGAGAACGCTCGCCCACCTCCTCGGCTATGAACGTCCCGACGCCCTGGTTCACGACGTTCAGAACGTCACCGCCCGCACCCGGGCCGAGTTCGAGCGGATCTTCAACGAGACGGAAGCCAGGCTCGCGAAGGCGTGAGCCGTTCGTACGTCGGGGCTGCCCGTGCCCCGGGAGCCGGACGTTCGCTGCGGGCTCGGGGCTGCCCGTTCCCCGGGAGCCGGACGTTCGCTACGGGCATCCCTGCCCTTCGCTCTCTGCACGCCGGCTGCGCTTCGCCATCCTGGCTTCGCTGGCCGCCGAGCCCGGCTCACGGGGCACGGGCAGCCCCTCGCGGGTTCTCGATTGTGTCCGCTGCCAGGGAAGCCCGGAGCGCAAGCGACGGGTATACGGGTGGCACCCCTTGCCAGCGGCGGGGAGCCGGTTGAGGTTGAGGACCTACGGGAGTTGAAACCGGAATGCGCTCGAGGAATGATCAGGGCCGCTGCGCCGGCACCGCCGCGCCGCTCGGCCCGGCGACGAGCCTGATGTCGCCGTAGATCTTCAGCTCGTCGGCCACACCCACGACGCCGCCAAACTTGGCGTAGGGCTTCATCCCGTAGTCGGTCTGCTTGACCGCGAATCCACCCTGAAGCCGAATGATTCCGCCCACCACCTCGGCCTCGATCGGGATCGTGACCGGCCGAGCCACGCCGTGCAGCGTGAACGTGCCGGTGAGGTCATACGGCGTCTTGCCGGCAGCTCCGGCCCGGGGCGACCGCAGGGCGGACCGGATCTCGAGCGTGGCGGTCGGATGCCGCGCCACGTCGAGCACCTCGGGACCGAGCATGTTGGCATTCACCTGCTTCTGGGTGCCCGGATCGGTCTCGCCCTCGAGCCCCAGCACCTTGCGGGCGTCGGTCGTGTCGGCGGTGAACGTGCGCATGTCGAAGACGAGAAACCCCGCGCGATCGGCCGCGTCGAGCTGAATCGTTCCCGCCTGCAGGTTGCCGATCACGGCATGATTGTGCCCGAGGCCCGTCTTGCCGACGAACACATAGACCCGGCTGGTGGCGAGATCGACGTTGCCGGGGGCCGGCGCGAGTGCCGGTGCCGCAGGCTGGAGGGCGAAGGCCGGGGAATTCATTCCCAGCACAGCGACGGCGAGGAGGCCGCAGGCCGCGCGGCAAAGCGCCGTGGCAGCAGACAAGGTATGCGGAGCGATGAGCAAGGCGGAGACTCCAGAGGAAGCCTCATGCTATCAGCCACGCGGGAATCGCGGGGTGGCCGACGCCGCTCGCGTCATCGGCCGCGGCGTCGGGCTGCCCACATCTCCCAGGCGATCGGCAACACCGAGACGACGACGATGCCCACCACCACGAGTTCGAAGTTTTCCTTGACGACCGGGAAGTTGCCGAAGAAATAGCCCGCCAGCGTGCAGATCAGCACCCAGGCGATGCCTCCCACGACATTGAAGAAGAGGAACTGCGGGTAGTGCATCCTGCCGACCCCCGCCACGAACGGTGCGAACGTGCGGACGATCGGCACGAAGCGGGCGAGCACGATCGTCTTGCCGCCATGACGCTCGTAAAACTGCTGCGTGCGTTCGAGGTGTTCGTGCTTCAGAAACCACTTGTCGATCGTGAAGGCCCGGGGGCCAAGCCAGCGGCCGATGGCGTAGTTGATCGTGTCGCCCAGCACCGCAGCGATCGAGAGTAGCACGAGCAGGGCGACGACGTTGAGATCGTCGGGGTAGAGGGCGGCCATGGCGCCGGCCGCGAAGAGGAGCGAGTCGCCCGGGAGAAAGGGCGTAACCACGAGGCCGGTCTCGCAGAGGATGATCACGAACAACAGGGCGTAGGTCCACGGGCCCCACGTCTGCAAGACCCCGTGGAGGACTTCGTCGAGCTTGAGGAAGATGTCAAGGATCGAGCCGGGGGAGTCCATGATCGAGGGCCTGATGCGCTGGTTCGTCGAAGCGGGAGTGTCGAAGCGTGGCGGTAGTGTATCCGCTCAGGAGGTCGGGAGCCCGTCCTCGCGGGGCCGGCGCGCCCCGACGACCGCCGCGATCACCGCGGGAACTGCCAATGACGCGATGGCGAACCACTGCAGCGAATCAGCCGCCTTCCCGACCGAGCCGGCCAGACTCCACGCGAAGGCGATGGCGAGATTGGCCATGCCGGCGGCCGCCAGAAACGTCCGGCAACTCATGCCGGCCGCGCCCGCCATGAGGGCGGCGGCCTCGGCGAGGATCGGCAGGGGCCGCGTGAGCACGACGAGCAGCGGACCGATCCGCCGCTGTCGGCGGTCGAAGGAGGCCCGCATGACGGGGTCGAGCGATTCAAGGCTGCGGCCGCCGGCGGTCCGGCCGAGCCACCATCCCGCCAGCGAGCCGAGCGTCATGCCGGCCCAGGCGCAGAGCGTGCCTGCCAGCACACCGAGGCTCGCGCCGCCGAGCGTGGCCACGAGGCTCGACGGCACCGGGAGAAGGATGTCGGCCGCGAGCACGCCCACCTCGGCCGCGGCGAGGATCGCTGCCGGCGGCGGTGGATCGAGCCAGGCGGCGATGGCGTGGTCGAGCCGCGTGCCCCAGAGCAGCCAGGGGACGAGCGGCACGGCGATCGCCGCGGCGGTCAGGCTGACCAGGAGGCGGATCGGCGTGGGCATGATGCCGCTGGTATCGGGAGAGGTTGGCCCAGAATGTCGCCGAGAAGTTCATGCGCGGGCGTCACCACAAGATAGGCACCGATCGAGAGAATCGCCAGATCACGGGGGGAGTGCGTGCTGGAACAGAACCACCACGCTCGTGTCGTACCCGTTGTCCTCGATGAACCCGACGGGACGAAAGCTGCTCGTTGCGCGGCTTTGCCTTGGCCTGCGTAGCCCTCGGCGGTGGCCGCTGCCTATAGTGGAGATATTGAGGGCCGCTTGAGCCCCAGGGGATCGATCATCTCGGAGCGTTTGCCGTGCTGGGTTCGATCCGCCGCCGGCTGGCCGGCGTCTTCGACGCCCTCGACAGCCCTCCCGTGCGGGCCTGGCTCGAGCGGCTGGTGGTCAAGGCGGCGGCCGTCGGCTTTATCGTGCACCTGGCCGTCATCGGGATTGCCCGGCTGTTTCCCGACCTGCCCCAGACGCTCTTCAAGGGGATCGACGAAAGCCCGCTCCACGCCGTCTACACGCCGTTCAGCGTGATCCTATTCTACGAGGTGGTGCTCCTGGTCTTCGCCTTGGCCGCTTCGCACACCGGAGAGATCGCCAAGCAATACCAGATCATCTCGCTGATCGTCGTCCGCGGGGTGTTCAAGGACATCGGTGGGTTCCACGACCTGGAGAACTGGCTGGCCGAGCCCGCCGCGGTCCGGGCTGTGCTGTTCGACATGGCCGGGGCCGTCTTGATGTTCCTGATCGTCACCGGCTTCACCCTGCTGCGGCACGTGACGCCGAAGATGCGCACGCCTCGCGACCTGGAGGCCTTCATCCAGCTCAAGAAGGCCGTGGCCGTATTGCTGCTGGTCGTGCTGGTCACCCTGGCGGCCGTCAATCTGGCCAGCTGGGCCGGGCTGGTCGAGCAGCTGCCGGCGGTGCTCGGGCCGCAGCCGATCGACGTCGATCTCTTCTTCTTCCCCCGATTCTTCGAGTTCATGATCTTCACCGACGTCTTCATCCTGATTGTGTCGCTGGCCTACTACGACCGCTACGAATACGTGTTTCGCAACGCCGGCTTCGTGATCTCCACGGTGCTCCTGCGGGTCTCCCTCTCGACGCCCAAGCCCTACGACGTGGCGCTGGCCCTGATCGCGATGCTCTACGGGCTGGCCGTGCTCGGGGTGTTCGCCTGCTTCGCCGCGATCGAACAGCGGCGATTCAATGTCCAGGACGCGGGGCCCGGCGGGCCGCCCATGCCGAGGCCCGATTGAAGGCCACCGCCGCGATCACCGAGCCGGCGGCGTACACCAGCGGCGTCGATCCATACGAGGCGTCTTTTGGATTGATGGCGACGAGCAGAAACAGCACGACGGCCGTCACGCATGTCAGCGACAGACCGGTGAAAACGACGCTCCAAGCTTCCCACTTCATGACGAGACTCCGTGTTGTTCGAGTAATCGTTCCGCTGTGGCGAGGGCTCGCCGGGCCGAGTCATCGAGCCGTCTCCGCCGGCCGCCGGCGGGCACGAGCATCGCGCCGATGAAGAGCCCAAGCTTGCCGAGCGTCGAGACGCGGGCCCGCTCATCGAGCACCTCGAAGCCTCGCCTTCTGATCCTGGTGCCGATGGCATCATAGATCCTCGCCGCCGCCCGGACGGCCAGCCGGGAATCGGCATCGAGCCCGGCGATCCCCGCCTCCCCGGCGGCGTAGTAGCCATCGGCCATTTCGAGGATCGTCCGCACGCCCTGCCGTACTCGCTCCCGATCGGGCGGCCCGCCGCCGGGTCGCAGGCCGTCGGTCCATTCAACCGGCAGGTAGCAGCGACCTCGCCGCCAGTCTTCCGCGACGTCACGGGCGATGTTGGTGAGCTGCATTCCCATGCCGAGCGCCGCGGCATGAGGGAGAAGGCTTCGATCATCGAGGCCGAGGATCGGGCACATCAACACGCCGACCGCCCCGGCGACCCGGAAGCAGTACAGCCAGAGGTCGGCCTCGTGGAAGCCGGCCGCAGGCGTGAGGTCCGACCGCATCCCCTCGAGCAGGGCCGTCGCCGCCGCGAGCGGCAGGTCGTGCCGGGCGACGAGTTCCGCCAGCCAGCGGCTCTCGACGGCGACGGGGCTCTCCCCAGCGGCGATCCGGCGGATGTCCTCCGTGGCACGATCAACGAACTCGACCGCCTCCTGCGGCGTGGCGGCCGCATCGACGCCGTCGTCGCACCACCGACACCAGGCGTAGAGACGCTCCACATCGGCCCGCTTGGCGGCGGGCAGGAGCCGACTGGCAAAGGAGAACGAGCGGCTGTGCCGCCGGATCGAGTCTCCCGCGGCCGGGCCGCTTACTGCCGACGACATGGAACTTCATCGAGGATTTTTTGGTCCATCGAGAATGAGCGTTGGTTGGAGGGGTAGCCCATGCCAATCGAGCGGCGTAGGAAACCGAGCGCAGCAGGATTGCGGAGCGAGGTTTCCTCCGAGTGACCGGAGGGCAGGATGCCCGCAGGGAACGTCCGGCGAGATGGCATGGGCTACCCCGGTTTTCCCAAGGCGTGTCCCAAACCGACGACATGGAAGTCGGCCGCGATCGTGTCGCAGGTGGCCTTGGCGGAGTTGACGACGCCGGGCACTCCGGCGCCCGGGTGGGTGCCGGCCCCGACGAGATACAGACCTGGGATGTCCGGGTCGCGATTGTGGGGGCGGAAGTAGGCGCTCTGCGTCAGCGTCGGAGCGACCGAGAAGGCGGAGCCGTGATGGGCGTTGAACCGGCTGGCGAAGTCGGCGGGCGTGCAGTGTCGCCGGGTCACGATCGCGTCACGGACCCCGGGGAGGTGCGGCTCGAGCGACTCGAGAATCGCGTCGCCGTAGCCCTTGGCCACCGCCTCCCAGTCGATCGCCGCGTTTCCCAGATGGGGCACGGGGCTGAGCACGTAGAACGACTCGCCTCCGGGCGGGGCCATGCCCGGGTCGGTGATCGTGGGGGCGTGAAGGTAGAGGCTGAAGTCAGCGGGGAGGCGGTGGCCGTGGAAGATGTCCCGCAGGAGCCCCTGGAAACGCGGCCCGAACAGGATCGTGTGGTGGGCCAGATTCGGATACCGCCGGTTGGTGCCGAAATAGAGCACGAACAGCGACATCGACCAGGCCATTCGCTCGAGCCGCCGCTGCCGGCGGCCGGCGGCGGCAACCCCGCGGTAGAGCCGGGCATAGGTATGGTGGACGTCGGCGTTGGAGACGACGACATCGAACGCCTGCGGCGGCCCGCCGGCGGCGTGGACGATATGCCTGGTCGCGCCGCCGTTGGTCTCGAGCGTGACCCGATCGACCGGCGACTCGAGGCGCAGCGTGCCCCCGAGGTCCTGGAAAAGCCGCACCAGGCCGCGGACGAGCGCTCCGGTGCCTCCCTCGGGAAAGAACACGCCCCACTTCCGCTCGATCCAGTGAATCAACGTGTAGATGGAGCTCGTCTCCATGGGATTGCCGCCGACCAGAAGCGGATGGAAGCTGAACGCTTGCCGCAGGTGCTCGTCTTTGACGAATCGCGAGACGGTCGCGTAGACGCTGCGGTCGGCCCGCAGGCGGGCCAGGTGCGGGGCCGCACGGATCATGTCGGTGAAGTTGAGAAAGGGAACGGCGCCGAGCTCTTCGTAGCCCTTGGCGAACACCTGCCGCGAGTAGTCGGCGAATCGACGGTAGCCATCCACGTCGGCTGGGTTCACCCGCCGCACCTGCTCGATCAGCCCCGCCTCGTCGGCGACGTAGTCGAAGGCCACGCCGTCGCTCCACTGCAGGCGATAGAGCGGCGTCACCGGCAACAGGCGGACATAGTCGGCCATTCGTCGTCCCGAGAGCGCGAACAGCTCCTCCAGGCAGTGCGGGGCAGTGATCACGGTCGGCCCTGCATCGAAGACGTAGCCACCGTCCTCGTAGACGGCGGCCCGGCCACCGGGCTGATCCTGGGCCTCGTAGCAGACCGTCTCGAAGCCCAGTGACTGCAGGCGGATGGCCGCCGCGAGGCCGCCAAAGCCGCTGCCGATCACGGCCGCCCGACGGTGCGAGCCTGTGCCCGACCGGGGCGCACGAGGCCCTGCGACGGCGGCAAGGCTCACGGCAGAGCCTCCGTCTTGGTCGGCTGATTGGCGATCCGCAGGACGTCACAGACCGCGGCGAGCGGGCCGACCTCGGGGGCACCGTCCGTCGCGGCGGCGAGCCTGCCGATCGCTCGGTCGAGCCGCGCGTTGATTGCCGCCGCCGCCCGGCGGTGGGTCGCCTCGAGCAGATCTTTGGCGAGCGGGCGGAACGCTGCCGGCTGCTCGTCCGACTGTCGGAGACGACGCTGCCAGGCCGCGAACTGACGGGCTGACAGTTCGCCGGCGGCCCAGGCCCAGGGCCAGGTGACCCGGCGGTTGCGGAGGTCGTCGCACCGATCCGATCCGTCGAGCAGCTCGCAGAGCTCGTCGAGGTCGTTCTTCATTTGCAGGCAGATGCCCAGGCGGCAGCCGAAGGCGGCAACGGCTTGCAGGATCTGCTGGTCTCCCCCGGCTGCATGCGCCCCGCACCAGGCAGCCAGCGATGCCAGGCGTCCGGTCTTCCACCGCGAGATCTCCAGCGCGGTGACCTGGGCCTGTCGCGGCGTGACATCGTCGATCCGGGTGGCGAGATCGATCGCCTGACCCTCATGACACTGCCGGGCCACCGTGATGAACCTGCCCACGAGCGCCGTCGACCTGGCCGGATCCTTGAAGGCGGCTGCTGCCAACTCGAGAGCCCGGAAATACATCCAGTTGCCCGCATTGACGGCCCGGGCCGGCCCGATCAACCGGTGGAGTGCCGGCTGCCCGCGGCGGGTGAGCGACTCGTCCTCGAAGTCGTCGATCACGAGTGAACCGGCGTGTAGCATTTCGACCGCATCGACGATCAGCGCGGGAGCTGCCAAGCGGCCGCCGGCGAACGCGTAGGCCCGCTGGAGCAGGGTGGCCCGCAGCCGCTTGCCACCCACACCGGGGTAAAGATCGGGGGCAAGCTGGAGAGCCTTCGACCAGCCATGCCGGGTGCGGGCGGTCTGGTGCGTCGGACCGGCGAAGCCGAGAGGATGTGCGGTCATGTCGGCACCGGGCCAGGCAGTGTGACGAATGATCGGGCAAACCGAATCGGTGCCAGGCCGGCTGGCGGCCAGCCGATCACGATCCGGGCGGCATCGGTGAACGTGAAGCGATGGGCGTAAAACCGGGCGATTCGCTCTTCCGGCAGGACGCGGTAGAAACGCTGAAAGATCTTCCAGCGGTCTGCAGGCCTGACCAGGCAGAAG